>CAMWMN010000001.1 GCA_947175385.1 uncultured Clostridia bacterium
GGCGCAATAATCCTTTTGGCATTATTGGTTGGACTTATTATCCTAGCTACCAACACTTGTTTAGCACCACCCCATCTTAATTACGATACGCCCAGTCGCTAACTTTGGGAGGAACTTACCATGAAGAAAATCAACAAAGACACCCTAATCGAGATAATCGGCGCGATAGTACTTCTGGCACTTATCGGCGGAACGGTAGCCTGCATTACATACGAGCCACCGAAGGCATCTTCCAACGATGTAGTCGACTACACGCTCAGCAACTAATAGGAGGAACCCACCGTGAAAAAACCAACAAAGACATCCTAATCGAAATAATCGGCGCAATAATCCTTTTGGCGGTAATCGGCGGAATTATTGTTTTGAATGTTGCACACTCGTATAACAATAATGATTCGGATTCAAATGTTGTTCTCGACAACAACATTATCCCGCTGATTCCATAGATTCAATCCCCCTGTTTCGTCAGGGGGATTGACATTTTATGAACAATGTGTTATAATGTTCTTATATTACATTAGGGGGCTTGGCTATGTCAATCAACTTTTTCGAGCTGAAATATCTGATAACCGACTGCTTTTATTCGGAGAAAACGCTGAACGGATATACATACGAACAAGCGGCGGGGATTTGCTATGAGTCCTTTGCGGAATATGTCAACTCGGATTCTCCCGAATGTATAACCGCGATTTCCGAAATTATCGGATTAAAGTGCAGACACAAAGTGCAACTAACCGAAAGCGACACTTGGGAAATAAAAAAGGCACTCCGGTTGTATTCCACCTTGTGCGTTAAAGACGTTTTTACCGAGTCTGAGTTGGAATATCTCGAAGAAGATATTGCGTTTCTGGAAGAACTACAAAGCAAGTTAGGATAACAATAAAAATCCCCCTCGAATTTGAGGGGGATTTTTGTGACAAAACGGAATTTACTCGTGACTATATTAATAGAGAATGAATTCAATCTCAAATGCCGCGAGGGGGTGATGATTTGAACAACGAGTACGTTCTCTCAGAGCGTTCGGAGAGCGGATTGAGAGAGCTGAAACGGAAATACGAGCGGCTGATTCTTATGGTTTGCCGCAGTGTGCTGAAGTCCCCGGAGGACGCAGAGGAATGTGCGAATGACGCGCTGCTTGCCGTTTGGGAGAGCATCGAGCGCGACTATCCCGAAAACCTTACCGCCTATGTCTGCAAAATCACCCGCCGCAAGGCTCTGAACCGACTGCGGTATAATACCGCGCCAATGCGCAGCTCCGAGCTGCTGACCGAGCTGGACGAGTGCCTGCCCTCCACGAAATACTCTCCCGAATCCATGTTCGAGAGTACCGAGCTTACTGCCGCACTGAACGACTGGCTCGGTACGCTCTCCGAGAAGCAACGGGTGCTGTTTATGCGGCGGTACTTCTTTTCCGAATCCATAAAGGACGCAGCCCGTGAATGCCGAATGACCGTCACCGCCGCAACCACCGCGCTGTCAAGGCTGCGCGGTTCATTAAAAAAATACCTTTCAGAAAGGGGTTTTAACTATGAAAACTAATTCCATATACGAGGCTCTTAACAACGTTGATGACAAGTTCATATCCGAAGCGGCGAAAGCCCACGGAAAGCGTCCTATGGCACTGATGATTACGGCGGCGTCCTTGGCGGCGGCTCTTGCGCTTGCTGTCGGAATCCGCAATTTAAGCGGAACAATGGGGAATTATATCTCTCCCGCGGATTCGCCCGTTAATCAGAGCGGCGCGTCGTATGTAGCACCCGGATTCGGGGAATCCAAATTGTTATGGATATATGATTCTTTTAACAACCGAAAAGGTGAATTCACGTCCGATGCTTATGAAGCACAGGGTCTCGGGAAATCCGAAATGTCATTGCCGAACGATTCCGCTGACGACCAAAACGGCGAATTCACGCTCGATGCTGATGGTAACTTCTGGTTTAATGTTTATCCCCACGATATTGTTATTCCCGATTCGTTCAAGCTTGATGAAACCGGGGAACTTCGTTGGTTCCGCGACCTTGAAATGAGTCCCGCCGACCTTTTTGCGGAATTTGGGGTTTCTCCGCTGATGAACGATAATTTCACGAACTCCGGCGGCGAACCAAGCGTTATGGTATCCCAGAGCACTATAGATTTTTTCTATACCCTTTACAATAAGAATATCAACAAAAATGTATATTTTGACGTAAGCTACCATACACATGATATTGGTGGTGCTTATATCATCGGTGACAATAAAGTCATAAGTATGAAGGATGGTCATGGTGGAATTGTCGAACAAAACAGAGCATTTTTTGCTTACGATGGGGTAATGTATGTAGTGAGTGTTTGCGGTACATTAGGCGACGAAAATGACTATATAATGGACGTTCTCGCTGACCTTGGCGTTCTCTAAATCATAAAAAATCCCCTTCGGATAATTCCGAGGGGGATTAAACATTAAATTGTATTCCCCATCGCCAACGGCGGTGGGGAATATCCCAAGGAGGGGATTTATTGCAAATCAGCAAGAATTACTTTTCAAACTCTTCGCCGTATGCTTTCTGCATTTCAACGAGGTGGTCGTACTTCGCCTTGGAGTTCGCCTGTGCCTTGTCGAACAGAGCGGTCGCTCTGTCAGGATTAGCACGCATAAGCGAGTTGTAACGAACCTCTCTCATCATAAATGCCTTGTAATCGCCGGTCGGAGCCTTGCTGTCCAGCGAGAAAGGATTCTTGCCCTCGTCAGCCAACGCGGGATTAAAGCGGAACAGGTGCCAGTAGCCAGCCTCAACGGCTTCCTTTTCAACCTGCTGAGCAATCGTCAGACCGCCCTTAATGCCGTGGTTGATGCAAGGTGCATACGCGATAATCAGCGACGGTCCGTCATAAGCCTCTGCCTCGGCAATTGCTTTCAAGCACTGATTTCTATCTGCGCCCATCGCGATCTGCGCTACATATACGTAACCATACTGCATAGCGATTCCCGCGAGATCCTTCTTCTTAACGTCCTTACCGCCTGCCGCGAACTGAGCAACCGCGCCCACGTTCGTTGCCTTGGAAGCCTGACCGCCTGTGTTGGAGTAAACCTCGGTATCGAATACGAATACGTTTACGTTCTTGCCCTGTGCGATTACGTGGTCAAGTCCGCCGTAACCGATATCGTAAGCCCAGCCGTCACCGCCGAAGATCCACTGGCTCTTCTTGGAGAGGTAGTTTTTGAGCTTCAGAACCTCCGAAACTGCGGGTTCGCTCTTGCACTGGCAGTTCTCGAATGCCTCAACGAGGTTCTTGGTTGCCTCTGCGTTTGCCTTGCCGTCATTCTCGGTCTTGAAGTACTCGTCAATCAAAGCCTTAGCCTTATCGTGACCCTCAAGTGCCGCGATTTCTTTCAGCTTGGTCTGTGCTCTCTTACGGAGTGTATCCTGTGCGAGGAACATACCCAGACCAAATTCCGCGTTGTCCTCAAACAGGGAGTTCGCCCATGCCGGACCCTTGCCAGCCTTGTTGGTGGTGTACGGAGTCGAAGGCTCGGAACCTGCCCAGATAGACGAGCAGCCCGTTGCGTTGGCGATATACATTCTGTCGCCGAAGAGCTGTGTAATCAGCTTAGCATACGGAGTTTCTCCGCAGCCCGCGCACGCGCCCGAGAACTCGAGCAGCGGCTGCTTGAACTGAACGCCCTTAACGGTAGTATCCTTGAACTTCTCGGTTGCAGCGTCATTTTCGCTGTCATTCGCAACGGCATAGTCAAAGAACTTCTGCTGATCCATAACCTGCTCGATGGGAGTCATAACAAGCGCGTTCTTTGCCTTGTCCTTTGTGCCTGCGGGACAGATGTTCGCGCATACGCCGCAGCCCGTGCAGTCGAGCGTGGAGATCGCCATTGTGAACTTCATACCGGGCATTCCGGTCGCGTCCTTAACGGAAACGCCATCGGGGAGCTTAGCAGCCTGTTCCTCGTTGTAAACGAACGGGCGGATAACCGCGTGCGGACATACCATCGCACACTGGTTACACTGAATGCAGTTTTCGGGAATCCACTTGGGAACGTCAACCGCGATTCCGCGCTTTTCGTATGCAGCGGAGCCTTGCGGGAATGTGCCGTCCGCGATGTCCACGAATGTGGAAACGGGCAGCTTGTCACCGCGCTGTGCGTTTACGGGAACCTGAATGTTGTTTACAAAGTCAACGAGGAACTTGTTGTCGCCCTCAAAATGCGGGTGAGTAAGCTCACCTGTGCAGTTCGCCCAATCTGCGGGAACGTCAACCTTGACAACCGCGCCCGCGCCCTGGTCGATTGCGGCATAGTTCATATTTACAACGTCCTCGCCCTTCTTGCCGAACGAAGCGAGAGCCTTTTCCTTCATATACTTCACTGCGTCATCAGCGGGAATGATGTTCGCCAGCTTGAAGAACGCGGACTGAAGAACGGTGTTGGTTCTGTTGCCCAGACCGATTTCCTTGGCGATTTTGATTGCGTTGATGATGTAGAAGTTGATGTTGTTCTTTGCGATGTAGCTCTTCACGGAATTCGGGAGCTTTTCGCTCAGCTCGTCAACGCTCCACTGGCAGTTCAGCAGGAATGTTCCACCCGGAATAACGTCCTCAACCATATCGTACTTGTCGATATAAGAGGGGTTGTGGCAAGCAACAAAGTTCGCCTTATTAATAAAGTATGTGGACTTGATCGGAGTCTTACCGAATCTCAGGTGAGAGATGGTAACGCCACCCGACTTCTTGGAGTCATACGCGAAATAAGCCTGCGCGTACATATCGGTGTGGTCGCCGATAATCTTGATGGAGTTCTTGTTAGCTCCGACAGTACCGTCCGAACCGAGTCCCCAGAACTTGCAGCAAGTCGTACCCTCGGGAGTGGTGTTCGGGTTCTCGGTAATCGGCAGCGACAGATTGGTTACATCGTCCTCGATACCGATTGTGAAGCGTGCCTTGTCCTTGTTGTTGTAAACCGCGATAATCTGTGCGGGGTTGCAGTCCTTCGAGCCCAAGCCGTAACGTCCGCTGAATACGGGAACATCGTTGAACTTGTTTTCGCGCTTGAGAGCAGCCACAACATCGAGGAACAGCGGCTCGCCGAGCGAACCCGGCTCCTTGGTTCTGTCGAGCACGGAGATCTTCTTAACGGTGGACGGAATAGCCGATACAAATGCATTCGAAACGAACGGTCTGTACAGTCTTACTTTTACAAGACCAACCTTGCGTCCCTGAGCGTTGAGGTAGTCAATGGTTTCCTCAATGGTGTCGCAAACCGAGCCCATTGCCACGATAACCTCTTCCGCATCGGGTGCGCCGTAGTAATTGAACAGCTTGTAGTCCGTGCCGATTTCCGCGTTGACCTTGTCCATATACTCGGTAACGATATTCGGAATATTGTCGTAATACTTATTGCAAGCCTCTCTTGCCTGGAAGAAGATGTCGGGGTTTTGAGCTGTACCGTGCAGAACGGGTTTCTCGGGATTGAGCGCTCTGTCGCGGAATGCCTGTACGGAATCCCAGTCAACCATCTTCGCAAGAGTGTCATAATCCCAGACATCGATCTTCTGAATCTCGTGGGAGGTTCTGAATCCATCGAAGAAGTGCAGGAAAGGCACTCTGCCCTTGATGGTAGCAAGGTGAGCAACCGCGCCCAGATCCATAACCTCCTGAGGGTTAGTAGAGCAAAGCATTGCGTAGCCCGTCTGACGGCAAGCGTAAATATCGCTGTGGTCGCCGAAGATAGATAGCGCGTGAGATGCGAGAGCGCGCGCCGATACGTGAATTACGCTCGGCAGCAGTTCGCCGGCGATTTTGTACATATTCGGAATCATCAGCAGAAGACCCTGTGACGCGGTGTAGGTGGTAGTCAGCGCACCTGCGGAAAGCGAGCCGTGAACCGCGCCCGCTGCGCCGCCCTCGGACTGCATTTCGATAACCTTAACGGTTTCGCCGAAGATGTTCTTTCTGCCCGCTGTTGCCCACGAATCTGTAACCTCCGCCATAACGGACGAAGGGGTGATGGGATAAATTGCCGCCAGATCGGTAAACGCGTATGAAACGTGTCCCGCGGCGTTGTTACCATCCATTGTAAGCTTCTTTCTTGCCATTGGATTTGTCCTCCTGTTAAACGAAAAAATTTATTGGGGTATAATCCCTAATATTACACTTCATATTGTACCATATTTTTCTGCGTTTTGCAATAGAATTTAGAAAATTTTTTTAATTTTTTTGTAGATAGTTACAATAAATCGGTAACAATTTTTATATCAAAAAATCAGCCCCGTTTTCACGGGGCTAAACATTTTACATAAAGTCGAATGTCAAATCGGTGTATACTCATCAATCAAGTGCGCATATGGTTCACCGTTTTCAATGGCAAGGGGAACATAGTTTTCATGTAGGATATGAACGACAGCAACTTCCTTAAAATCTTCCGATTCGTCGCTGACATTGTACAAATAGAAATAAGCCGCGATTTCAACAAGCTCGCCGCCCGAGGAATTACCAGTTACAACAATATCCTGTGAAGTACCCTCAGCGGATGTAGTTGTATGGGTGATTTTTCCGTTCTTAAGATAGGAAAGATTTACAATAACCTTCTTAAACAAAGTTCTGTAAGAGTACTGTGAATGCATTGTGATTTTTCGCCCATCGCCGCTGATATCAAAACCGCCGGGACTATTGCTATACCATTGAAAAGTTTTGAGATCTCCGTAGTATGTGTGCCTGCCTGACCACAAATTGTATTCTACATCATCAACCTTATCAAGTGTGATTTCTTTTGATTCAGATGATACCGCAGCTGCGTTCCACCTTTTCTCTTCAGAGATATCTGATGTCGGATGGATATGTTTGCCCGAACATTCCACAGTTCCACACCTCAAAGAATAATCGCCAGCAAGAAGAGCCTCCTCGTAAACAGTCAAACCGCTTTCGGTAGTTTCAAGCATATACGGCGCTACCGTATGCCTGGGATCAGCGTAGTATTCGGATTCTTCCTGCTTGCGCCTTGCTTCAACTTCCTCGGCGGTCATTGTGGGACATTCTTCACCCGACTCGGTAAAACACTTGCCGTAATTACTGCTGTCAACAATGTTTGCCGCCGATGCCGTAACCGCGCAAGCGGATACCATAGCCGCACAAGCGAGTGCTGAAATTTTCCAAAAATGTTTTTTCATTTGTTTCGCTTCCTTTCAAAAAATAATATTGATAATACTGCAAGGAAAAACAGTGGAATCCTTCGGAGCGATTCTGCCACCTCTCAATTTTTATTATATCACCGTTTCCGATATTTGTCAATGGGCATTTTGGTCAAAAAAGGAAAGCTGTTTTGTGTATAATCACCGCCAAAACTTTGTGTCGGGCAGGTTATTCTAACTTGTACATTACGTGCATATATTGTCTGCGGGGTGATGAAATGCGGAAAGCAAAACGCGACAACCGCGCAAAGCCGTTCATAATCGGACTGATTTTCGGATATGCAGTGACGGGAGTGATCTGCGTTCTGTCGGCAGCGGTGCTGAGCCTGACGGATTCGGCTTCAACAGCCGCAGGAGCGGCGGCAGCTATCGCGCTGTCGGTGGGCAGCTTTATATGCGGCAAGACTGCGGGAATCCTCCGCCGCCGCAACGGCATGAAAACCGGCGCGGTCTGCGGAGTGCTTTTCGTGTTGCCCGTGACAGTTCTGTCGCTGATTTTCAGCGGATTCGGCGGCGGATTGATACTGAAAATCGGCTTGTGCGCCGCCTTTGGAACAGTTGGCGGTGTCGCGGGAGTTAACAAAGAGGAACATTTATGAAAATTATACTGGCAGTAATATCATTAATAATGGCGGGATTTCTGCTTTTTGAGCCGAAAATCGCCGCCTCGGCGGTCGGGGCGGCGATTTCGGACTGTCTGGAGATCATTGTGCCGTCACTTTTCGCGTTCACGACACTGGCGATTTTCCTCCAGAAAAGCGGACTGTACCGTGTCGCATTAAAGCCGCTCACCTTTCCGCTGTCCAAGCTGCTGCGGCTTGACGAGGAGCTTTGCGCGGTGTTCGTTCTGGCAAACATCGGCGGATACCCGGTCGGCGTGAAACTGCTCTCGGAGCTGAAAAAGCAAGGCAGAATCTCTGCTGATGACGCGGCGCGAATGATGTGCTGTTGTTTTGGCAGCGGCCCCGGGTTCATAGTTGGGATTGTCGGGGTGAACGTTTTCGAAAGCGCCACAGCGGGGCTTATGCTGTTTGGAGCGTGCTTTGCCGGCTCGTTAGTGATTGCCGCCGCAGTCCGCGCACGCGGCGAAATAGCACTAAAGCCCGCCGAAACGCGATTCTCTCTTGATTCGACGAGCTTTACCGATTCAATTGTAACCGCCGCAAAGACGCTGTTTACGATTTGCGCGATGATTGTCGGATTCTCGGTTGTGACGGCATTTCTGCGCACAGTCGGCATAAACGCTCTGTTTGAGAAACTTTTCGGAAATTCGGCAATATTTCCCTCATTGTTGGAGGTCACGCGAATCAAGGAAATGCCGTTTTCTCCCGCCGCAATGTCGATTTGTGCCGCTCTGCTGAGCTTTGGCGGAGTGTGCGTGCTTTTGCAGATCAAAGCCCTCTCCAATGGAGTTCCACTGCGGAAATTCGTGATTTCACGCGCCGCTGCAGCGGCAATCTCCGCGATAATCGCGCTCCCGTTGTCCACAATGCTTGAAGCCCCCGGTGGCGCAGTGTCGGCAGTGGTAAGCCCCATCGCGCCATTCTCGGTGAACGCTGTCTTGTCGGTATGCGTGTTGGCAATGTGCGGGATTCTGCTTGCCGAAACGCACAAGAACTGATTACTCGCCCGGTTTTTCCATCATTCGGGTTTTCGACTGAGAGGTCTGGATTCCGTTTTGGGCGCCGTTTATGCTACTTCTGAGGAGCTTGAGGTTGTTCAAGTCAGTGACGAGCAGCTCCTCTACCCGCATCAGCATTTTATCGGCGAAATCACTGGTTGATGAGCGAATATCGCTGCTGTGCGTCTGCGCGGCGCTGATTACCTCTGTCGCGCGGCGGCGGGCTTCTTTCATCACATCGCTCTCCTCGATAAGCTCGGCGCGGCGCTGCTCCGCCTTGCGGATTATGCTTTCCGCCTCGCGCTTGGCTTCCGAAATTATGTTGTTCTTATCGGACACAACTTTCTGTGCCTGTTGGATCTCCATCGGCAGCACCATACGCATATCAGATACAATATCAACGATTTTGTCCACATCTACCATACTTTTCTTGCCGAACGGCACGCGCGTAGACTCGTGGAGCACGTCCTCAAGCATTTCGATAAGATCCTCAATTGAATATGAATTTTCCATTTTTCTATCCCCTCTGTATATTTTAGACGGATTATACCGTCAGTTATTCCGATTTTGTGCCGCAAGCCGTTTTGCCGCGAACTCGGCGGTCAATTTGTCGCGTATCTGCTCGTGAATCTCCGCGGGAACATACTTCGTCAGATCCCCGCCGAACATCGCCACCTGTTTCACCATACTGGACGAAATGAACGTTGTATTGGACGACGCGGGAATGAACACCGTTTCCGCGCGTGGATTCAAATCCTTATTTGTATGCGCCATCTGGAACTCGTACTCAAAATCCGATGTTGCGCGCAAGCCCTTGACGATCACATCAATCTCGGGACGCTCGTTAAAATACTCCGCAAGAAGTCCGTCAAAGCTGTCTATTTCAACGTTTTTGACGCTCCCCGTGACCTCGTGCAGCAACTTGACGCGCTCGGGAATGCTGAAGCTGTACGACTTCAGCGGGTTTATCAGCACCACCACGATCAGCTTGTCGAACATCTTCGAGGCGCGCTGGATAATATCCAGATGCCCGTTGGTAACGGGGTCGAAGCTCCCCGGATAAATCGCAATTTTCATATTTGATTGCCCTCACTATTGGCTGATTTCCTGTAAATGGAAAGCGCAGTGTTTCCATGGGGGAGGATTTTCACGATTCCCCAGTCGCCCTCGTGTGCGGGGAGAACGCACTCCCTCTCGTGTTCGCAGACGATTACTCCGCTATCGTTCATCTTTGGAATCAACAAGGGAAGTACTTTCTGTATCAGCCGCTTTTCATACGGCGGGTCGAGCAATGCAATATCGAACGTTGCGTGTGTGGATTTCAAAAACGCGGAAAACGGCATATTCACGATGTGCGCGGATTCGGAAAAGCCCGTGGATTCCACGTTTTGCCGCACCGTCTTAATGGACACCGCCGCGCTGTCCGCGAAGTAGCACTCCTTTGCGCCGCGTGAGAGTGCCTCAATGCCGAGCTGTCCGCTCCCCGCGAACAAATCCAGCACCGTTCTGCCTTCTATCTCAAACTGAATCGCGCTGAAAATCGCTTCTTTAACGCGGTCGGTTGTCGGGCGAACCACGTCAGTACCCTCTACTGTAACCAATTTGCGCCCGCGCGCACTTCCCGTAATAACTCTCATTCTTCCTCCTGTTCACCGGAACATTCATCATATGCTGTTTTCGCCATCCACTCTATAAGTTCCCTGTTTTCCGACTTCAGGCAAAACTCGCTTTCGGGAGTATTCTCCGTACATGCAGTCAAAACCTTTGTACAACAGGGTATCATTTTGCATACATAAACAAATCCCGAAACCGCCATATCCTTGGACAAGAAAAGCTCACCGTTCACATAGTCTGGCATAGACAGAACCGGTGCGTAAAATGCCCATTCACCATGTGCCCTCAGCACCGGACCGCAGTAGAGATTCGTCACATCCGAGCCCATAATTTTTGACTCATGCTTTCTTAACTCATCAATGTAGCTTTTGTCAACGAAGTACATTCCGTAGGGCATGGGTTGGGTATGATGCATAACTAAAACCTTTCCTGTATAAAATCGTGCAGTTCTTTAGCCTTTTCCGCGCTGATTTTCGCCACTGCTTGCAGCTCCTCGACACTCGCGGATTTCATATTCTGCTTGGTTTTGAACTCCTTAAGCAGCGCTCTTGCCTTTGCCTCTCCGATTCCGCGAATCTGCGTCAGCTCCAGGGCGTAGGTCTGCTGCTTGTGCTTTACCCTCTGGAAACTGATGGAAAATCGGTGAACCTCGTCTTGAATATTCGTAAGCAGCGCGAACAGTGAACGGTTGGACTTGATTTCCAGTTCCCCGCCCTCTTTGGCAATGGCGCGTGTTCGGTGCTTGCTGTCCTTAACCAGACCGAACAGCGGAATATCCACGCCAAGCTCCGCAAATACCTCGGAAACCGCCGAAATATGCCCGTGACCGCCGTCCAGCAGTATCAAATCGGGCAGCGGCGAAAAGCCTTCGTCACCGTCCCGGAACCGCTTGATCCGCCGCCGCAGAACCTCCTGCATACACGCATAGTCATTCTGCCCGGCAACGGTCTTGATGGTGAACTTGCGGTATCCCGGCTTGAACGGTCTGCCATTGCGGTAGACGATCATTCCGCCGACCATTCCCGACTCGCCGAAGTTGGAGATGTCATAACTCTCGATGATATTAGGAACTTTTTCCAGCCCGAGGAGGTTTTTCAAGTCCTCCAACGCAGCGATCTCCTTGGCGGTGCGTCCGACCCTCAGCGCGAGATACTCTCCCGCGTTTTTCTTCGCGAGGAGGACTTGCGCCATTCCGTCGCCGCGGTGCGGAATCACGAATTTCACCGCGTGATTTGCACGTCCGCGGACAAGCTCGGTCATCAG
Organism: uncultured Clostridia bacterium; assembly: GCA_947175385.1. GTDB lineage: Bacteria > Bacillota > Clostridia > Oscillospirales > Ruminococcaceae > CAG-115. The sequence continues at coordinate 11,674 of CAMWMN010000001.1, forward strand.
CTCCATATCTGGAAATTCCTCGTCAACGTAAATCTCTTTCGGAACGTCTTCGGATTGCGAATAATATCCCAACAGGAAATCACGGCGCATTTCGCCCTCATCGTATTCCTCACCGATGAAGAAATTCTGTTTGTCAATAAGTCGCCCCGCGCGGTATTTAATCACTGCAAATGACGCAAGCCCGACATTCACCGCCATTCCAACTATGTCGTAATCCTGTTTGTAGTCGAGGATTTTCTGCTGAGATGTCAGTCTTGTTATCGCCGCGATTCTGTCACGCAGACGCGCCGCTTTCTCAAACTCCAGATTTTCCGCCGCCTGTTCCATCTGAGCAGTCAGCTCCTCAACAGAGGATTTACTTCCGCTTTCCAGATATTGGATAGCCTCGGCAATGATTTTCTTGTATTCCTCCGAGGAGAGAGCCCCCTCGCAAACGCCCATACACCGCTTGATATGGCGGTTCAGGCAAGGACGTTCCTTGTTGAAATCGCGCGGGAATTTACGCTTGCAGGTCGGCAGCATAAATATGGTATTTGCCTCCTCGACCGCCTGTTTCACGGAAAACCCGCTTGTAAACGGACCGATGTAGTCCGCGTTTTTGTCGGTAGTGTTCAGCGAGTAGGTAATTCGCGGGAACTCCCCATGCGAAATCTTGATGTAATTGTAGCCCTTATCGTCCTTGAGGAGAATGTTGTACTTCGGCTGATGGAGCTTGATAAGGCTGCATTCCAACACCAAGGCGTCCAACTCGGACGGTGTGACGATAAACTCAAAATCGCGGATATTGTCCACCAGTTTCAGCGTCTTGGCATTGTGCTGCGAATTTGCGTGGAAATAGCTCGTTACGCGGTTTTTTAAGGCTTTTGCCTTGCCCACATATATAATGGTATCCGAGCTGTCTTTCATCAGGTAAACACCCGGCTCAAGCGGGAGATGATTCGCTTTATCACGTAAATACGGTAATCTGTCGTTCAAGGATTTCACTCCGTAATATCAAATGACGGATACAAGTCATACTCGCTGTATTCACGTCTTACTCCGTCCATATATTCCAAAATTTCTTCAAGGGATTTGTTGGTAAGGGGATACTCGAAAACCTGTGTTTCAGCCCACATATAGCCCTTATGCAGTTGATCTGTATATCCGCCGCTCCCAAGGGATTTACCCTGCTCGGAGATTTTGCAGTAGTCGAACCACACGATTCCCTCTACTTTTCCGCCGTTCGCAAAAAGCACATCAAGGAATTTCTTCGGGTCGCGGAATATCAATTCGGAGCAAACCTTGTTTTCCGCGATATAGCTTGAAATTTCGCCGTTCATTTCCGCTCCTATCTTAAAGCAAATCCAAAACCGCACACTTGAAATGTGGCTGCGCCTCATTTCAAGTGTGCTTGCATTAAATCTCGCAAGCGAGCTTTTGCGTTACCTCACACCTTTGGTGTTCGGCAACGCTTGCATTTTGAATTTGCATGCCTTGCAAAAATTATACATAATTATTATAACATATTTTTTCCTTAATTACAAGGGGGTATTGCAAATTTCATTGAAAATGGGGTTGCAAAATCTCAAAAAATGTGCTAAAATTAAGGAGTAAACGAAAAGAGGATATAGAGAATGTGTGCAAACAGAGAGAAGTTGAATTTCCGCTGTGGATTGCGTGACGGACTGCCGATTGCGTTGGGGTATTTATCGGTTTCGTTCACGTTCGGGATAACCGCCGTGAATATGGGGATTCCGCCGATAACTGCGATTCTGATTTCACTTACCAACCTTACAAGCGCAGGGCAAGTCGCGGGAATCGGCATTATCGCCGCACGCGGCGGTCTTGCGGAGATGGCTATGGCGCAGCTTATCATCAATCTGCGGTATGCGCTGATGAGCCTGTCGCTGTCGCAGAGATTGGATAAAAACTGGAAACTGTTCCATCGCGTAACCGCCGCTTTCTGCGTTACGGACGAGGTGTTTGCGGTGGCTTCGGGCAAGGCAGACGAGCTTCCAACGCGGTATATGTACGGGCTGATGATATTGCCGTATCTGTTCTGGGGCGGCGGTACAACGGTCGGAGCACTTCTCGGAGCGGTTCTGCCCGAGATGATAAAATCCGCTCTCGGAATCGCGATATACGGAATGTTCATCGCGATAATCATTCCCCCCGCCAAAAAGAGCCGAGGTGTACTGTGCGTGGTGATTATGGCGGCGGCGCTGAGTTGGTTCATTTATTATATGCCGTACCTTGACTTCATCTCAAGCGGAATCTCCATTATCATCTGCACGGTGATTGCCGCCGCTTTGGGAGCGTTGATTTTCCCGAGAAGCGAAAGCGAGGTGAACGCGAATGAGTGACGCGGCATATCTATTCGCGTCTGTCGCGGTGATGGCGGGGGTTACATACCTGATTCGTATGCTGCCGCTTGCCGCGTTCAGAAAGAAAATCCAAAACAAATTTGTCCTGGATTTTCTGTATTATGTGCCTTATGCAGTGCTTTCCGCGATGACGATTCCCGCAGTGTTTTACAGCTCCAACAGTCTGTTAAGCGCGGCGGCGGGATTTTTGGTCGCGGCGGTTCTTGCGTTCTTCGAGCGCGGACTGCTGACCGTTGCGGTATGCGCGTGCGCAGGAGTGTTTTTGTTGGAATTAATAATTTAGAAAATCCAAAAAGTCTGAAAATTTGCGAAGCAAATTTTGAGCGGTTCCGAAACGCTGACAAAGCGAACGGAGTCCAAGCGTTACGGAATTTTGGATTTTAATTCAAATAAGGAGATAATCATGAATATAAAGAAAGAGCTTATCAAAACGGCTTGCAACTCAATCCGGCTGAAAATCGGCGGGGAAAGCGAAAACGCAAAAATCGGCGGAACACGGTTCGGCGGCGCGCCCGATGTTCCGGACGGGTTTGAATGGGATTATTTCGAGGGTAGGGGCAATATACTCGATGATACGGTGAGATCTCGACCGTTGGCATTCATTGCGCAGTTCGACCTCGAAGAGATGGCTCAATATGACACGGACGGGCTGCTCCCAAAGACGGGCGTGCTGTCGTTTTTCTATGAGCCGGAATCGATGAGGTGGGGATTCGACCCGAAGGATAAGGGCTGCGCGAGAGTGCATTGGTTTCCCGATAAAGACGCGCTGCATACCGCCGAATTTCCCGACGATCTGGCGGAGGATTACCGATTTCCGATAATGAAGATCTCCGCTAAATCGGAGCTTTCATATCAGAGCTTTGAGGATTTCGCGCTCCAACGCGCGAAAATGGTGGAATGCTGGGAGGAATTTGAATCCGCGGAGGAAAGCCTCGGCATAGAAGAACCCCTCGAATGCTCCAAGCTGCTTGGCTGGGCAAACCCGATTCAGGGGAATATGACGCAGGAGTGCGAGTTGATTTCGCGCGGATATTACCTCGGTCACGGCTGGGACGATATTTCCCCACGCGACAGACAGGAATCCGAACAGTGGGCAAACCGCGACTGGACGCTGCTGTTTCAGCTTGACTGCATTGTGGACGGCAACTTTGAGCTTGCGTTCGGCGACGGCGGCAGAATTTATTTTTACATTCGTCGCGAGGATTTAGCCGCAAGGAATTTCGACAATGTATGGTTGATTTTACAGTGCTCGTGATATGAAAAAATCCCCCCTCGGGCGAGGTGGATTATTTCGTATTATTCAGCAGTCAACAGGACGTTCATTTTATAAATCATATCCTTAAGGTTTTCTTCACTTGATTTGCCATTTCTTCGGCATTGACAGCCAGCCCGCTATTCCGAGAAATTCTCTAAAATTGTATAAACCGAGAAAATACTGTGAAGCTGCCCTTGAATTAAAGCTGAAAAGACGCTATAATGAACAAAACGATTATGCTAAAATGGAGGACAAATCAATGGGAGCGTTTGAATTGATTGAGAAAAAAGAATATGACACATTTTGTTCGTTATATTTGGAAAAAGCCCATTTAAGGACAACTCACTCTGAATACGCAGACTTGATGCCTGGAAACTATGTCATAGCCTTAATTGGAGCAAGACAATATGAAACTTTGGTGTCCTTTTGTTTAGAAACGATTGAGAAAATCCAACAAAACTCCACCAAAATAGATAGAAGCTCTTCAAAATTTTTTGTTGCTCTAAGTATTGGATATTTTGAACTCAAAAAATTCTCAGAAGCTCTACAAGCAATTCGAGATGGTAGCTGGGCTGCTTACCAGGATCGCCCCAGAACACAGGCTCCTGGTATTCTATACTATGAGGCAACAATACTCAATGATAGGACGGCAAAGCAGGAAAGCAAGAAACTGTTAAACGCCCGTTTAAGAAATAAAAACGCACTATCCCCTGAATTTGCGGCGGCAAAGTTTTTAGTGGGAAAATGCAGTAGCGAGGAAATGCTCGTTCAAATAAATACACTCCCTTCTGTATTGAGAGAACGAACGAAAGTGCAAGCATTGTTTTATATGGCAGTAAAGGCATTTGAAATAGGCGATTTCGATGGATACGCAAAGCATCTTAAAGCTGCTTGCGACCTATACTGTAGTGTTCCAACTGTTGCCGTAGAATTTGAATATCATTTGGCAGAAATCTGTTGCTCTCGAATTTGCTTTTCACCCCCCTCTTGGTTTTTGTAAGCTAACGCATTTAATCGCATTTACTTATCCTTATAATTTATTACAACACACTTCATAAAAAATGTCAATAGTCAGCATGAGCTTTGTGCAATTTGCACAAAAAGTGTAACTAAATTCTATAAGCAATCCCTCTGATGAAACAGGGGAATCATATTGTATGAAAAGTCAAATTTTATCCGATAACCGTACGGCGACAACATTCACGACATAATATATAAGATGAATCCCCTCGGGTAATTCCGAGGGGGATTGCTTATGATAAATTTGCGAGAGCGATTGTGAGGATAAAGGCAAAATAATTGTAAAATTCTTTATAAAACGCTAAGGTCGGTGAGAATTTGTTTCATCTGCTCTATGGTCAAATAATCAAATGAGTAGAGGTGATAAATCGCATTATCATAGACGACGTCAACAGACGTATAAACGTCATCATATCCGTCATTCTGCACCTCCATTAGCACGGCTTTGTTTCCGTCATTCAGTTTTACGCTTTCAATTTTGGATTTCTGATTATCTCCCGTCTTGATTGATGCTACGGATGCAGTGCCGCCCTTTACCGAATATTGGCAGTCAACATACAGATTTACGCCTATTGTATTGTGAATCATATTGTAGCTGAAAACAACATTTTCAGGGTCAGACCCATCTTCCAATGAATTAGCATGAACATAAACATCACCGGGCTTTAAGGTAAATTTATCATTCATAAGCGGATTAACGTTGTACATCTTGAATATATCCGTTGGCGAAAAGTCCTCAAAGAAATAGGTGAAATTACGATTATCTCTGTAATGACGCACAATTGCCCCTGCCTCTTCACAGCCCTTACGCGAAGGAAATTGGATATTTGGAGTGGCATCAAGCTCATAATCGTTCATCTGTGTGCCATTTACATAGAATCCAAACCGTTCGACATTAGTAAACCCGACAAGCAGAGTTGCCGCAACCGCCGCCGCGATAATCCCCATGCATAAGAAAATAGGTTTCTTGTTTGTTTTTTCTGCGTTTGTGATAATGCTGTCATCAATGTTGTTCATAGCAACCAACAATGGATTAATGTTATTCATAATACATTCCCCTTTCGATTAAGTAACTTTTGAGTGCGCCGCGCAGACGCAAAAGCGCAGTTGTTGCGGCGGTTTGGCTCATCAAGCATTGTTTTGCGGCATCTTTTATTGAGTACATATAGAAATACCGCAGTGTGAACAGTCGCTGCTGTTTTTCGGGCAGAGAGCAGCCAGTCGTTCAGTGCTTTTGAAAGCTCCGACATTTCCACCGCCCACTCGGTGGAGTCTTGTGACGGAAAACATTCATCAAGCTCTGTCAGTAATGCGCTGTCACGAGCCGCTGCCTTGTTGTACCGCAGTCTGTCCACGGTCCGGCGGCGGGCAATTTTACAGATATATGCCTTCAGATTTTAGGGACGTTCATCATCAAGACTATTCCAGATGTTAAGTAGTGTGTCGTTCGCACACTCCTACGCGTCCTCTGCCGACCGCAGAATACTGCGGCAAATCTTCAGAATCAGTCGGCTGTATTTGAACTTCAGCTCCGACAGCCCCTTTTGGTCGCGGCTGTTCAGCATATCGGTTATCGCAATGTCCTCCATTTTATCACATCCTGTTAATATAGTCGGAATCCATATCTTAAATGTCACTTAATCTGAAAAAGAAAACGTTTGAATAACAAAAAAACCGCCCCGGTTAAGAGGCGGCTTTCAATATGTAATTAAAACTGCTTGATTCCCTTTGCGGCGGCGCGGATCTCCATTATCCCCGTTTCGGGATAGAAAAACTGCGTGCGTCCATAGTCAAGACCCGTATCCTCGGCGAGGATAGGAATCCTGTTTGACATAAGAATCCGCTTTACGGCAGCGATATTGCGCTCACCGATGTTGAACTTGTCGCTGGCAGTAGCAAACATCGTGGCTCCGCCCGCGATTTTCGCTTTAAGACGCGCCTTTGACGCGCCGAGCTGCTCCATCTGGCGGATAAGCATAGGAATCGCCGTGTCCGCGAACCGCATTGGAGTGGTTGTCGCGTTCACTCCCGAGGTGCTGTCGGGAAGCATAATGTGCGATAATCCGCCGACTCCCGCTTGGCTGTCCAAAAGGCAAATGCCCACGCAAGAGCCGAGCGCGTAAGTTACCAACACATCAGGCACTCTGCAAACCTTCAAATCTCCGATACCAACCGTAAAATTAGCCATCAAATAACACCGAGCTTCTTCATTAAAATGTCGAGTGATTCCATTTCGGGAATCAAGACGATATTGCAATCGATATCATCTTTATCTGCAATAAATCCGTCGTCGATATACAGCACCTTATCGCCGACTTCGGAAAACTCAATCATCGGATAATTCATCAATGCGCCCATCATATCAACAGTCATTGAAGGCGGCTCCATACGGACATCAAAACCCGCCATACCTGCCAGTGCGCTCAGATACGCGCCGCCCATTATATTGCCCATTTCCTTCACTGCGGAGAAGTCCGTTTCGTCAAGCTTTACTACGTCAATATTGTCCTTGCCCATAAACGTCCTTACAACCAACTTCGCGAACGCGTCCTCAAGCAAGAACATAATCATTCCCTTAATATCGCCGCTGAACTTCACCATAATGCCCGTAATGACCTTTTCGGGACCGCCGATTTCATCAATTACAGACTGATAATCCAGTACGCGTATCTTCGGAACGTGCATTTTAATCGGCTGAGAGAGCATTGCGGACAGCGCGGACGCCGCGTGCCCCGAGCCGATGTTGCCGATTTCCTGTAAGCAATCAATTGCTACGGGAGAAAGCTCATCATAATTTTTCAGCATAGTCAGCCCTCCTTTCGGGGATTAACATTTTTATCGCAGATTGTTCGCGATTCTTGCCAACTCGTCCGAGGTCGACACCACGCGGGAACTTATCTGATAAGAACGCTGTGCCTCAATAAGCTTAACCATCATATCAGTCAAATCCACATTGGACGTGATAAGCGCTCCCTCTATCTTTTCCATCGTGTAGATCCACCCGCCGTTGCCGTCAGGCTCACGGCAAGCAACCGCCTCGCCGCTGCGCAGTGTCTGCACGTAACGGTTATTCGCGCCCGCCTCCAGTCCGAACGGGTTCGGGAATTGGAATACTCCCACTTCGCGCTTTACCTCAGCCCAATCGGGAACATTAGTATATTCGTCCGCTGCCGCTACCTGGATTCTGCCGTTGTTCATATCCAACACGAACTCGCCCTGATTGGTTGCGAGATACCACGCGCCGTCATCACCCTGACGTACATCGAATTTGGTGTTGCGTGTATAAACGATTCCGTTTTCGCCCTCAACCGCGAAGAAACCGTCTGCGTTGTTCAGCTTTACATTTTCATACGAATCTGTATCCACGATTTTATCGATATTCGCGTTGGCTGTGGCGTTGCCGTCATAACGCGTTGTATCGTCCGTGTGGAGATTTTCGGGGTTCGCAAGGGTGAACACTCCGACCTGCGCCGCCGCTGCGTTCCAATCCACGCTGTTGAAATCTCCGATATGCTCGGCATCGGCGAAAGTCAGCTCAATCGGCTTATTATCCGCGTCAAGTATAAACTCGCTCTTCCACGAGCCGAGATACCATTTGCCCTCGCTCTCAATCATCGCAAATCTGCCGTCCGTTGTGTAATGTGTTGCGCCCGACTTTTCACGAACCGCGAAATATCCGTTTGCGACGAGGGTTTGATTCTCAATGTCCGCTGCCGCACCTGTTACCGCAGTGATTTCATCATCGCTTGCGGGAGTGTAATCATAGCGTATCCTTTGCGCGTCAACATTATCCATCGTGAACGTGCCGATTCTAGCACTGATGTCATTCCAGTTAATTCCCGCGCGGACGGATTCCTTTGAAACCTCCTCAAACGGGATAACAATGCGCTCTTGGTCGTAATTCAATACATACTCGCCGGAGCTTGAAATCAAGTACCAATCGCCCGAATCCGGGTCTTGCGTCATTCCAAAGCAACCATCGCGGGTATAATTCACATCGCCATAGCGATCCTGAACCGCAAACCAACCCTCGCCGACAATTGCCATATCCTGGGGACGTTCGGTTTCGACAAAGTGCGATTCCGAAAACATCAAGTCGGTTTTCTGGATATATGTTCCGTGACCTGTCTGCCAGTCGGGTTCGGGCGAACGCTCCTTGACATAAATGCAGTCCGCGAAGCTCGGACGAAGCGTCTGATAACCATTCGTGTTGACATTGGCAATGTTGTTTCCGTAGATGTCAATCGCCTTGCCCTGCGCTATCATCGCGGATTTTCCGGTGTGGAATGATATATTCATTATTATTCTCCTTATTTTTAATAGCAAATTCAAAACCGCGCAAATGAAATCCGCTTTACAGATTTCATTTGTGCTTGCTAAGCGACCCGTTACACCGCTGTGCGGTGTAACGCGCCGCTTGCATTTTGAATTTGCACGAGTCGCCAATGGGGTGTTTCCGGTTATAACGCGCTATATTTGTGCCACTCGCTTTCGCAATTTGCATTTCACCCTAAGTACATAAATATAAATTAAACCTTTTTGCACAGCGAGCTTGAGGTTGCATTCATACTATCAGCCATTTGCAGAATTTTACTGTTGGTTTCAAACAGGCGAGTGCAGTTCATCATCATAGTAAGTTCGTAATTCCAGTCGATGTTTGAACGCTCGTATGCACCTTGAATGATTTCATACCGCGTTCCCTCGGGAACGGGACGCGCGTCCACGGATGTAAACATATTCGCGCCGAATTTCGTCACATCTCCCTCAGGGTCTATGTAGCTCAAAAGCAGGCGGTCGACAAGCTCCCTTTCAACAGTTCCGTCATCGTTGGTGATTTTTTGGTAAATTGCGCCGTCCACATCAATTACAAAGTCCTTGTTGCCGAGGTAAATCTCGCCGTTTTCACCGAGAATCCGCCCGGAATTGTTCAGGCACAGATACCCTTCGCTGTCAAGTTCCCACTGACCATTGCGCGTGAGCATCGTTTCACCGTTGTATCCCGCGATATTAAAGTAGACGTTTCCATTAATTCCCACATCAAACGGGCTTTCGGTAAACTCAAAGTTGCTCTGCTCAAGGTCGGTGTACGAGGTGTCCACAAACTGGTGCTTAAACGAGCCGGAAAGCGCTTGGCGATGCTTTACAAGAATCATATGCTCGTCAAACGTATTCGTGACCACCGTATCACGCTTATAACCCGCGGTACTCGCGTTTGAGAGGTTATTGCCGATGCAGTCGATCATACGCTGACTCATTATCATTCCGTTACACGCGTAATAATATCCTCTGTTCATGTGAACCTCCTGTTTCCGAAATACGGCTCCAACTTTGCTTTCAACAGCAGCGTAGCCTTGGTATGAATCTGACACACGCGGCTTTCGGAAATACCGAGAGCCTTTGCTATGTCGGAATATTTCAGTTCTTTATAATAGTAAAGAGTGATGACTTGCCGTTCGCGCTCGTTCAGCTCCTCAATCGCCTTGGCAATCTCGCGGCGCGTTTCCTCTATAAGAATATTGCGGTCGGTGGGCGTTTCCAAAGACGGCTCATCGATGTTATCCTCGTAGAGCAGCTCCTCAAACGAAAGCGTCATCATTCCCGAGCACTCCGCCATTTGCCGCAGCAGCTTATCCTCGTCCATTTTCAGGTATTCGGCAAGCTCGGCGGTGGAGGGTGCCCTCCCACTTAAATTATACAACATTTGATTGGCTTTGTCAAGTGTTCGCGCGAATTTTCTTATATTTCTGGGAACCCAATCCTGTTTTCGAATATAGTCGATAATTGCGCCGCGGATTTTCAGCACTGCGTAGGTTTCAAATTTCGCGCCCTTGGAATCATCATAGGTTTCAATCGCGTCCATCAGCGCGATTACGCCCTCGTTGATTACATCGTCCACCTCTCCGTACTTGATATACATATTCCGCATAGAGAGCGCGCAGGAGCGTACCAACCCCATCGACTGCATTACAATTTCGTTTCGGAGCGCAATGTCGCGCGATTGCCTATACGCGGCAATCCGCTCGGATATGGGGACTTGCAGTTCGTCACTCATCAAGCGCACCTCCCGAAGTTAATGAAAAATCACCCCGCCATCACGTTCGCCGTCAGGCTGATATTGCCTATCGCCTGAATCTGCGCCGAGGCGTCAATCTCGCTGTACGACAGCACGGTTATGTTTGAAATGAACTGCTCGGTGAGTTTCTTGAAGTAGATTCTCACCACAGGCGAGGTCAAAATTATTACAGTCGGTATAACATCTTTGATTTTATCTATTTCGTTATTTGTCGCAGCGACAATGCTCTGAATAACATCGGGAGCCATTGCGAGGTAGCTACCTTGGTCGTTCTTCTTGACGGAGCTTACTATCATATCCTCAATCTGGGTATCCAGCGTAATTACACGCAAGGAGTTCGCCTCGGCAAAGCGGTGTGTAATCGTGCGCTTCAGCGACTGACGCACATATTCCGTTGCGATGTCAATGTCCTTGAGGACGTTGGTATGGTCGCCCAAGGTTTCGAGAACGGTTTCCAGATCACGAATCGGAATGCCCTCTTTAAGCAGATTCGCCAATACTTTCTGTAAATATCCGATGGATATTACTTTCGGTATAAGATCGTCCACGACAATCGGGTTGTTCTTCTTGACATTTTCTACCATTGTGTTGACGTCTTGGCGAGAGAGCATTTCGTGCGCGTAATTCTTCATAATCTCCGACCAGTGAGTAATCATCACTGAAACGGGGTCGATAAGCGTATATCCCGCCACATCTGCCATAATTTTCTTGTCCTCGGAAATCCACTTTGCGGGCAGTCCAAATGCCGGCTCTACTGTGTCGATTCCCTCGATCTGCGTTGTGACATCGCCGCTGTCCAGCGCGAGATAGTGATCCACCAGAATTTCGCCGCGCGCGACCTCCTCACCCTTAATCTTTATGATGTACATATTCGGGTTGATTTCGGGATTATCCGTCATTCGCACGGACGGAATAACCATACCCATATCCATCGCAAACTGTTTTCGGAAGATAACCACGCGGTCTATGAAGTTTCCGCCGCTCTTTTCATCAACCAGTCTCAGCAATGAATAACCAAACTCCATCTCAATAGGTTCGACATTCAACAGCTTGAAAACGTTGTCGATATCGCGGTAGTAGTCGTTGTCCGTTTTGGGTTTGTCAAGCTCCGCCTGCTCCGCTTTCATACGTTGGGCAAGCTCAAGCTCTGCCATTTTCTTTTTGTTGCGCTCCAGCATAATCGCTCCCACAATCAGCAGAACGCCCAGAATCAGCATTACAATCTTCGGGAATCCGGGGATAAACATCATTACGATAACCACGATTCCCGCAATCAGCATTACAAACGGCTGCGCGGTGAACTGGCTCTTGAGGTCATGCATAAGGCTGTCATCGCTTGCCGCGCGGGTTACGATCATACCCGTTGCTACGGAAATCAGCAGCGCGGGAATCTGCGAACACAAACCATCGCCGACAGTCGCCAGTGAGTAGGTGTTCAGAATCGTGCCGAAATCGCCGCCGTTGCGCACCATACCGATGATTACACCGCCGATAAGGTTGACGAGCGTGGTGATGATTGACATAATCGCGTCACCCTTAACGAACTTCGTAGCACCGTCCATAGAGCCATAGAAGTCCGCCTCGCGCTGAATGTTCGAGCGGCGGCGTTTCGCGTCCTCCTCGTTTATCAGACCGGAGTTCAAGTCCGCGTCAATCGCCATCTGCTTGCCGGGCATTGCGTCCAGCGTGAATCTCGCCGCAACCTCGGATACACGCTCAGAACCCTTGGTAATTACAATAAAGTTCACCAATACGATGATTATGAATATCAGAAATCCTACGATCGCGTCGCCGCCCATTACGAAGTTGCCGAACGCCTTGATTACCTCGCCCGCGTAACCTCTTGAAAGGATTCCGCGCGTTGTGGAGATATTCAGTGACAATCGCAAAACCGTTGACAACAGCAATACCGTCGGGAATACCGAGAACTCCAACGCTTCCTTTATGAACATCGTCATTATCAGGATAATCAGCGACAACGCTATATTCAGCATAATCATAAAATCCAGCAGCCATGAAGGCAACGGAATGATAATTGCAAGAATTATGAAAATTATGAACAGAACCATTGAGTTGGCAAGTATTTTTCGTATCATAAAATTCTGTTCTCCTTATCTTAATTTGAAATTCCGAAACCGCTCTCTTCACTTCGTTCGCTATCCGAGCGCCACGGCACGCTTGCAGCTTCAGAAACCGCTTAATATTACAGGACATCACGCATGGAGCGACTTGCCCTTTTCGCGGTAAACCACCGTCAAAACCTCGGCGACCGCGTCATATAATTCATATGGAATCTCTCGCCCCAAATCGACCTCGGCATAAAGCGTCCGCGCGAGAGGGGGATTCTCCATACAATAGACATCGTTTTTCTCGGCGATTTCCACGATCTTCATCGCCAAATGATCCTTGCCCTTTGCCACCACAATCGGGGCGCGGTTCTTGTCCTGGTCGTACTTGAGAGCCACGGCATAGTGCGTCGGGTTACGGATTATTACGTCCGCGCCCGGAACCTCCTGCATCATACGGCTTTGAGCCATCTGCTGCTGCCGCTGCTTGATTTTGGACTTGACCTGCGGGTCTCCCTCCATCTGCTTGAACTCCTCTTTGACCTCCTGTTTGGACATTTTGAGTTTCTTTTCAAACTGCCACCACTGAAACAGGAAATCCCCCGCCGCCACGAACACCAACAGCACGCAAATCAGCATTACCAGGTCAAAAATCGACAGAGCCGCGTAGGTCAGACCTTGCATAAGCCCAACGTCCATCAGTGACAGAATCGTCGGCATACGCTTTTGAATCTCGTTGAAGATCATATACCCGATGACCGCGACTTCGATAAGTCCCTTTAGAACCCCGACAATCGCCTGCATCGAGAACATCTTTTTAATGCCCTCAAGCGGATTCAAACGCGAAAATTTCGGTTTGAGCGCTTTCATCGTGAACAGTCCGCGCGTCTGGGCAATCGTGGGAATAATTCCCAACAACATCGCCACCGCGCAAACCGGTCCGACAACCGCCACGAACACTGTCATCATATTCACGATAAGCGGCATAACCGTATCGGGATTCAGCTCATATGTGCCGCTGACCTCGTAGACCGTTGCGGTGTAACCCAGTATATTGCGCACCATAAAGCCCGCAAGCAGTCTCACCGCGGCGAAAAGCCCCAACACCGACGCAGCGGTGACGATCTCCTTCGACTGAAGAACATTGCCCTCTTTACGCTGATCGCGGCGTTTTTTGGGGGTGGCTTTTTCGGTTTTTTCTTCTCCCGCCATTACTCAACCCTTACTACAATTTGCAAATTCCGCACAGCACGGACGAGCTTCGCTCGTCACTTCAAAACTGTCCACTGTCAACTATACACTTTACACTGTCTACATCCATGTTGTTACTATTCCGTTGAGGTTCTCGAACAGCAATGACATAAGCCTGCTCATAAATTCGCTCACCACTCCGCAGCTTGCCGCTAACACCACGAATCCCACCAACATCTTGATTTGGATATTCAGCACGAATACGTGGATACTCGGCACTGCTTTCATCAGCACTCCTATACAAAACTCGGAAATCAGCGATGCGGCTATAATCGGCATTGCCAGCTTTAGTCCCAGTGTAAGCACCGTTTCAAAGTAGTGAACCAAAATATACGAAATGTTAATATTGAAAGAGTTATAACCAATTGGAATAGAATCATAACTCACAGAAAACAACTTAATATAGCTCAAGTGCCCGCCCACTGCAAAGAAATACAACGTAAACCAATAGCTGTAATACTGCGTGGAAAGTCCTGCGTTACCAAAAGTTGGGTCGTAGCTCTTCGCCATTGAAAGCCCGAGCTGCATATCAGTAACCTCGCCCGCCATTGAGAGCACCTGAAGCATCAGATTTACAAGAAACCCCAAAACTGCGCCAACCAACAGCTCCTTAACCAAATCGAACGCCAATGGGAGTAAACCCATCGGCATTGTGTACGCGAAATCGCGCGATTCGGTCATTATCACCGCCAGCATCATTGATGCGCCGACCTTTATCGAGTTCGGCACGCCGTTACGTGACAATATCGGGTTGAATGAAAAAATCCCCGTTGTGCGTGCCAAAACCATCACATATACGATAAGCTTGGTTTCGATTATCGTCCAAATTTCAGACATAGGCTATTCCCCTATGTTATAGGCACTTGCGCCATCTTCTCGAAGATGAAGTTCACGAAATCGAGTATCTCATTAATCATCCAAGGCGCCATAAAGAACAGTGTCAGTCCTACCGCGATGGCTTTCGGCGCGAATGAAATTGTTTGCTCGTGAATTTGCGTTGCGGCTTGCAGAATCGCGATCACAAGTCCGACAATCATCGCCACCAACAGAATCGGCAGCGCCAATTTGAACGCCAGCATTATTGCTTCACGGAATATCTCCATTACAACGTCTTGCGTCATATATTAAATACTCCTTATTTTGATTGGCAAATCGCAAAACGGGCAAACCTCACTCCGCTTCGTTCATTTGCCCTAGCCAAGTGTTACATTTCACCTTCGGTGCAATGTAACACTTACTTTTGCGATTTGCACGCGACTTATCTAAATGGCAAACCCCAAACCGTACACACCTTCGGTGTGTACTCGCTAAACGAACCCTCACACCTGCGATGCTTTGGCTTCACTTGACGTTTTGGGTTTGCACGCGACAATACAACAAAAATTTTAACTTCAGAGCAGCTATAAGTTGTAGCTTGCAACTATCGAGCTTATCATCAGATTCCAACCATCAGCCAGAACGAACACAAGTATCTTGAACGGCATTGAGATCATCGCGGGCGGCAGCATCATCATACCCATAGACATCAGCGTACTGCCCACCACAATATCTATTATCAAAAACGGAAGGAATATCATAAATCCCATCTGGAACGCGCGTTTCAGCTCGCCTATCATAAAACTCGGAATTATCACCGTTAGCGACAGTTCATTTTCCTTGTACTCGTCCGAAAGCCCATCTTCGGGAACTTCGGTTTTGGAAAGCTCCACGAAAAACTCGAGGTCATCATTGGTCGTTTGCTTGAGCATAAAGCGCTTGAGCGGCACGGAGGCGCGTTCGAGAGCCTCTCCAGTGGTGATTTCCTCGTTTGCGTAGGGCTGATATGCCACTTCGTTTATCTCGCCGAATACTGGTGCCATAATGAATATCGTCAGAAACAGCGCGATGCCCGTAAGAACCATATTCGGCGGAGTGTTCTGAGTCTGCATGGCGCTGCGCAGAAAGCCCAGCACGATGATGATCCGCGCAAAGCAAGTCATCATAATCAGCAATGACGGAGCCAGTGAAATAAGCGTCAGAAGCAGGATTACCTCCAACGGCTGTGAAGCGTCTACGCCGATTATCTGTTGAAGTAATGACGAACCGGGGTCTTGCCCCACGCCCTCGGCGGGGGTGTTAAGATAATCTCCGGGACTGGTCGTGGATTCGGAAGTTCCCGAATCCGAAGAGCTTGATGTGCTCGTCCCATCGGCGGACGATTGCGCGTAGCTCGTCAGGTTTACCGTCAACACCGCGAGAAATATTGTCAGAAAAAGTGAAACGGCAAACTTCAGCAACAGCCTTTTATCCGTTTCAAACAAACGTTTTATCAAAACCGTACCTCCGTTACTTTTTCTTCTTCATATTCTCAAGGATTATCTTGAAACTCTCACCGAACGACGGATTCCCGCCGTTTGACTGTTCAGGTCGCGCGATAAGCTCCTCCTCGGTCTGTTCCAATTCCAGGATTTTCTCGGTGTGATTGGAGGTTATTCCCAACACCATACACTTCCCGCATACACTCACCAACAGCAGCATCTTATCCGGACCCAGGTTGATCCGCTCCAGAATCCGCATATTATGGCTGTCCGACATTGATATGCGGCGGTTCAGTTTTTTCATCAGCCAGAAAATCACGAACACCAGCGCCAACACGCCGATAAGCGCCATTATCATCTGAAAATATTCCAAAACAGCGCCTCCCAATATTGTGATTAATTGCCTGATTCAACCATTCAAACCGCATAATACACCAAAAGGCGGGTGATTTTCCCGCCAATGGAATATGCAGTAAATCAGCCGAGTACCTTTTTAACAGTCTGAAGAATTCTGTCTGCCTTAAAGGGCTTTACAATGAAGTCCATCGCGCCGAGCTTGATTGCCTCGACAACCATTGCTTCCTGACCCATCGCCGAGCACATTACAACCTTAGCCATCGGGTCGCCCGCCTTGATGTCCTTAAGTGCATCAATGCCCGTCTTGTTCGGCATCGTGATGTCCATAATCACAAGGTCGGGCTTTTCAGCCGCGTAAACCTCACAAGCGATAGCTCCGTCTGCAGCCTCAAGGATATTTGTATAGCCGTTCTTTGTCAGCGTATCCTTGATGAGCATTCTCATGAAAGCCGCGTCATCTACCAGTAAAATCTTCTTGTCCATTATCTCTTCTCCTTATTTAGATTTCAAATTGCAAACCGCTCACTTCGTTCGCTAGCCGAGCAATTCTCCTCCGCTCCGCTTCGTCAAATTACTCGCTTTTGCAATTTGGCGATTTAGATTTTCAAATCGTTCTGTTCAACCGTCAAAAATATGGGGCATCATTACTTGCCCAAGCTGTCCATAAACTTGGACTTGACGATCTCGGTAATTCTCACTGCGAAATTATCGTCAATAACCACCACATCGCCGCGCGCTATAAGGTTTCCGTTCACCACGATGTCAACGGGTGCGCCCGCCTGACGCTCAAGCTCGATTATCGTGCCTTGTGTGAACTCAAGAATGTCCTTCACCTTGCGGCGCGCCGTACCGATTTCCACGGATATTTCCAACGGAACGCCCATCAAGAGCTTCAGATTGTCTTTCTGGTCTGCGGGGATCCCGAAGTCCATTGCGTCAAACTGGTGGAGCTGCGCGTTCTGGACATTTACGGGAGGCGGAGGTGGCGGCGGATACGCGCCGTATGCCATATACTGGTTCGGATATCCATATCCTCCCGGTGGCATCTGATACATCTGCGACATATCGCCCTGTGGCATCTGCGGCATTTGCGGCATCTGCGCCGCTTGAGGAGCCGCAGGTGCTGCTGATGCTGCCTGGGGAGCCGCCGGAGCGGGAGCTTCCACTGCAGGAGCGGGCTCAGGTTCTTCCTCCACATCAAACTTTTCAATCATCTTCCCAGAGAGGGTCTTTGCGAGCTGCAGCGACAGCACCGACATAAACTCACTCTCCATAACGCCGTCAACGGTAAGATTAAACGTTACCGCAACAATGGTTTCATCGGGATCCATCTCGCACAGGTCGCCAAACCGCGCGTTCTCGATGATATAGGGCATTGGAACGGAAATATCCACTGTCATACCCAAAAGGTCTGACAGCGCCGTTGCCGAAGCACCCATCATCTGGTTCATAACCTCGCTTACCGCACTGATGTTCAGTTCATCGAACTCAAAATCGGGGTCGATAACCAAAGGATTTCCCAACAACTGATTCAAAATCAATTGTACGTCATTCTGCTTCAAAACCATCATATTAAGTCCCGTAAGACCCTCTACATATACGATTTTAACGCAGATTGCAGGCTCCAGGTTATCATAGTTCAAATCCTTAACCTTTACAACATTGACCTGCGGAGTGGTAATCCATACCTTTGCGTTGAGCAGCTCTGAAACCGCTGTTGCCGCCGATCCCATACTGATGTTGAGAATCTCGCCGACAGCATCCGTTTCGTACGAGCTGAACTCAGTCAATTCGTCATTGCCGTTAGCCATTAGTACTTATACCTCAATTCTCTGTAAAATTTTCTATCATTATAGCTTTTTTATTGTTGTATGTACCAAGTTTTCCATCGCCCCATACTCTGTCTCCGACTTTGATGACGATGTTCTCGCTGATTTTCTTTTCCAGCGGGATCACATCATTGACCTGAAGTGTCAAAACCTCGTACAAATCAAGATTTATCATTCCAAGCACTGCCTTGACTTCAAGGTCAGTGGTGCTGATACCAGTCATAATGATGTCGCGACGTTCCTGCTCACGTGCAGCATCGGTCTTGCGACGTTGTCCCGAGTATCTCGGAATGAACTTGCCCATAATTTCATCAAGATTGATCGCAGGAATACATACCGAAATAATAGACTTTGAGTTGTTTATCTCAACCTCCAGTGCCACAATGATAACGGTATCCTCGTGTCCAATGGTCTGCACCACTCTGGAGTTGGTTTCAATGCCAATTAAACGCGGCTCAAGATCGATATGCGACAGCCACGGCTCTTTAAGCAAATCAGCAAAGGATTTCATGACATCTGTCATAATAGTGATCTCAATCTCGGTGAAATCACGGTTCAATTCGGAGAACTCGCCCTTTCCGCCCAACAGACGGTCAATCATTGTATAAGTGATCGTATTGGAAACCTGCACAATTACGTCCGTTTCGCTGATTTCCTCATTCTTGATCCCGAGGTCGACCATTCCCATTACAACATAATCGGGAAGCGCGTTGTTGAACTCATTATAGCGCTGCTCCTCGATATTAACAAGGCTCACCCTGCTGTAAAGCCTCAGCTTGCCCGTGAGGTACGAGGACAGCAACCGCGCGTAATTCTCGAAAATACTCTCAAGGATCTTGATTTGTTCCTTGGTGAACTTTTTCGGCGCGCGGAAATCATATTCCTTAACCGCAGCCTCTTCGGTCTTGGTGACAACAGGCTCGGCACCCATCGCAACGCTTTTCAGCATTTCATCAATTTGAGCCTGCGTTAATACGTCAGCCACTTTTATTCCCCCCGACTTTTCGGTAGTTTATTCGGATTCTCCTCCGCCGTTATCCGATCCGCTTTCTGCAGACGGCGCGAAATCATCAATATTCATAATCCCCGGACCAATTATGCCAACGCTCGTGACATCATTGTCCTTAAACTTATTGTCGATAATCGCAATAATTTTGTCTGCGGAACCATCGGGCAACGTGCTAATATCTACCGGCTTCTGGTTACCGATATCAAATGGATTCGATCCAATTCCGAAATCGTGCTCCAAAATATCCCGTATAACATCCTTATCGGTAATGTCAAGCTCGTTTTTGAGCATCATGATCTCAACACGACGGTTTTTCTGCTGACCCTCCAACGTATCATTAGGTGCAATCGGCTCAGCATACCCCGCGCCGTGAATGCGATACTTGTTTTCGTCCAACGTAACATGACGTCTATCGTTGAGGTAATTCGCGACCGACAAAGCACGCTCCGATGAGAGCCACCAGTCATTTATCACACTGTCGCGGATAAGACCGGTATACGATGTATGCCCAGAGATCGTCGCGGTATAGATACTCTGCTGAATCGCCTTGATTCCGGGAGAGATTCCGTCAAGGATCGCTCTGCCCTCGGGCTTGAGGATATAACTGTTACCGTCAAAGAACACGGAATCGTCGAAACGAATTGTAATATGTGCCGCACCCTGTTCCACCGAAACATTATCGGAGAGATTATTATTCTCAATATAATCCGAAAGGTACTGATACAGCTCCTCAAAGCTTTGAGGCATACTGCCCTCGCCGCCGATGTTGGTAGTATTGTCGGTAGTTCCGCCATTGGCTTCCGCCGAAGGATCATGTTCGCTCACATACGGATTCACATATTTTCCGCGCGACTGAAACGCCTGCAAAATATACTGCATCTTGGTTTCATCAAGATTCGAGCAAGCGAACAACAACACGAAGAACGTCAGCAACAGCGTAACCATATCTGCGTATGTATTTAGCCAGTCACCTACATTGTCATTTCCCTTTTTCGGAGGCATCTTTGCCATTTCGCATCGCTCCTTTCACATATGGTCTGTCCATCGGACAACGTCAACAGACCATACAATTCACACTCTATAATATTATAACACATCTTTTCGAAAAAAGCAAATACTTTTTTTACTTTTTTTTGATTTTGGATATAATATTATGTATTTTTCACAAAAAATTCCGCTGAAATCACTTCTTATCGGCAGAATGTTGATTTTTCGGGAGCATAAACTCCAGTTTCTCCTGAATATAACGTGGATTTGAACCGCCCGCTATCGCAAGCACGCCCTCCTCAACGATCTGCATACACAAAAGCTCATCATCGTGGCTGTTTTTCAGTGCCATTCCGACAGGCGCAAACAATACGTTTGCGAACAAGGAGCCGTAGAACGTTGTGATAAGAGCCGTTGCCATACCGCCCGTAAGTCCCGACATACCGTTAGGGTCGTTCAGGTCGATACGACCAAGCATATTGATAAGTCCGATAAGCGTACCCAACATTCCGAATGCCGGAAATATCGAAACGCCCTTATCAAAGAACGCTCTGCCCTGCTCGTGACGCTCACACATAAACATAATCGTGTCGTCAAGCATTCCGCGAACCTTTTCGGGGTCGTTCGCATCGACGATCAGCATAAGGCTGGACTTCATAAACGGATCGGTACATTGGTTTGCGCTCTCCTCAAGCGCGAGCAGTCCGCGCGTTCTTGCAACCTGCGCGTATTCGACGATCTGGCTTATATACTTGGTTGGATCGAACTTCTTTGGCTTGATTGCAAGCATCAACCGCTTGGGAACCTGCTTGAGGTAGGACATCGGGAATGATGCGACCAGACAGCCGATCGTACCGCCCACGGTAATCGCCAGCGACTGGACTTCTATAAAGAGCATTGCATTCTCGGGAACCAAGCCGTTTGATGTGTCGAAAATAATACCGAAAATTACCAGTGCGAATGAGAGAACCCATCCGATAATCAGTGATAAATTCAAAACATATCCCTCACTTCTGTGTTTTTTTAGCTGAATACGGGGTTATGCCCCATTATGTTAAAGGCTCGCTGTCGGTACGCGGTCGAAACCGCGCTCTGCGCCGCTGCCTGATATTTTCGCGAATTTTTTCTTGAAGCTCCGATATGCTCTCACGGACAATGTAGCTGTGACCGTTTTCCAGTACGATTACTGTGTCGGGGGTTTCGTTTACCGTTTCGATCAAATCATCATTGAGCATAAAGGTTGTGCCGTCAAGCTTTGTTAAAATTACCATACTTACCTCAAAAAATCACCCAATCGCCGCGGAACCGCAGTCCCGCGGCAGGGTTGTATTTATTAGTATAACAGATTATCTCTTAAGAGATAACAGCTCCTCGATCATTGTATCGGAAACTGTGATTACACGTGAGTTTGCCTGATAACCTCTCTGGGTGGTGATCATATTCGTAAACTCGTCCGCGAGGTCTACGTTGGACATTTCCAACGCGCCGGAAACAACTTCGCCCGCACCCTCTGTGCCGGGAACATTGAGCTTCACGGGTCCGGAAGCAACTGTTTCCTTGAACATCGTGCCGCCTACCTTTTGAAGACCGTTATTGTTGTCAAATGTTGCCAAATCAATTCTGCCGATTTCGATGTAACCGTGAATCGCGTGCTTAGCGATGATTCTGCCGTCCGCCTGAATGGTGAAGTCGGTAACGTTGCCCCAGGACTGCTCGCTGCCCGTGCGTCCGTTTTCGAGGGCGAATGTGCCGAGCTTCTTGGCGGTTTCGGTGTAGAACGAGTCCTTGCCGTCTGCGGGTCTTACTGCGGGGTAGTCGCCGAAGAACGCCGCGCGCGCACCAGGATTCCAGACATCGGCAGCATCCTTTGTCGGTACACCTGTAACATTACCGTTAGCGTCTCTGGTCGCGTATGTACCGTCGTACCCATTGCCGTACTCCAGACCGCTTATCTGATTGAACTTAAGAATCTTCTTTTCAACGCCGCGCGCCGCCGCCTTAATCGCCTCGTTTACCTCGGCAATCGTTGTGTTGTCGCAAATTATAATGTTCAGGTTGTTTTCGTCCCATACCGCGTTGGTCTTGTCATAGCCGCCGACATATGAGAAAGTTACCTTGTAGTTGTTTGCGTACTCGCCCTCAACCATTGCCTCAAGCTCGAACGCGCCATCGGTGCTGTCCACTACGCCGGCAAGAGCCTGCGCAGGCAGACCGCCAATCGCTGAAAGCACCTTTGCTCTATTCGAACCGGAGGGCATTACAAATCCCGTAACCTTCAGCTCGGGAGCTTCCGAGTTTTCTTTAAGGTGCGCCTTGATTGCGTTGGTGATGTCCGCTGCCACGGTATCATCATAAACGGTAATTGCCCATGTGCCGGGGTTACCGTTTGTTCCCGCTGTATAAGTCGCTGATGCTGCATTTGTGCCTGCGGTCGCATTGCCAGCAGTGTAATTGATTTTAACGGTGTCCTTGTTGGTATTGTCCTCCACCGAGAAGCCGACATACGCGTGCTTTGCAACCGTACCTGCGTCAGCCGGAATTGTTCCGTCGTCATTATACGATACGTGGAACTGCGTGCTTGCGGTGGTGGTAGAGAATCTCAAACCAGAAATCTCATTGTGCGCGGTAAGAGCCTCTGTATCGTTAGGAACAGACTCAAAGCTGAAGTTCAACTGAACTTCATCGGGAAGCGAAACGCCGCCCGCTTTAAGAGCCAGCGCGATCGCGTCCTCGAAATCCTGCTGAGAATTGTATTGCTCATCGCGGTTGAAGAATATCGTCAAAATGCTGTCCGAGAAAGACGCAAACGGATAGGTGCTGTCCACGAAGGAAACCGTCATATCCGTGTAGTTGGACGGCGCTGTAACCGACAGGGTAACGTTTGTGCCGTTTACCATCTTGGTAGCCGAAGAGGTATTCGCGTTCGTATCAGGGATTACCGCGCGGATGATCTCCGTGCCGGGCTGCTGACCCTCGGAGTTTCCGTTTACACCGAGAACGTGATAACCATCAGCATTTACGAGGTATCCGTAATCGTCAAAGTGGAAGTTACCCTGACGAGTGTAGTAAATGTTGCCCGAGCCGTCCATTACCTGGAAGAAGCCGTTGCCGTTGATTGCCAGGTCCTCGACCTTATCCGACGAAGTGTAACCCGACTGAGACATATTCGCCTCAACTGCGTTTACCTGAACGCCGTAACCAACCATTCTGGGGTTTACGCCGCCCAATGTAGAAGTTGCGCCCGAGGGGCTTCTCTTGGTCTGATAGAACGAATCCTTGAAAGTAACTACATCGGTCTTGTAACCAACGGTGTTTACGTTAGCTACGTTGTTACCGATAACGTCCATTCTCTGCTGGTGGGCTTTCATGCCCGTAACACCTGTGAAAAGTGATTTAACCATTTAATTGACCTCCATTTAATTTGTGATTCCCCGTGTGGAGAGCCTCATTCGCAGGCTCTCCGTGAATTCCCGAAGGTCCGTTCACATGATTACGGTGGAATCTATGTTCGTAAAAATATTGCCTTTTAATTCCTCTTGCGGAATTGTCGTAATAACCTTGTTGTTCTTGACGCTCACGACAAACGCGTTCTGCCCCACAAGCACCAGCGTTTCGCTGCTGCCCTTATCGGCGGCGATTTCCACGCCTTTGTTCAGTCTGTCCAGCGTATCTCCCTCGGTGATGTCGATGCTGCGCTCACTAAGCCGCTGCATTGCGTGCTTTGAGAACTCCACGCCTTGTTTTCCGTTAAGCCTCTCGGCAAGCGCTTCGGCGAAGCTGCCGTTTTCCTCGGGCGGAATATTTACCGTGCTTTTGACATTTCCCGTTGTGATGTTGGTAACGCCGAGCTGACCGCGAAGCGCAAGATACTCGCTAATCAGCATAATAAGCCTCCTTGCTTATATCAAGCCTCTGATTCAACCAAATCCTCCACAGGAGCGTCTCCGCCGTCATCGGGTTTTTTGTTGCCCGAATTTTCGGTGCTTCCGTCATTGGGAGTCTGCGGAACGTCCACTACATATTTTACGGTAACCTCGGTGATGTCCTCAATGGGGAAATTTCCGTTACCTATTGTCTTTCCGTCTTTGTCGATCAAAACTGCGGTAATCTTGCCGTCCTTGACCTTGATGGAATCTATCCAACCCTGCGAGATACTGTCGCCGTTCTTAACGGTAACATACATTCCCACCAGTGACGCTGCTTTCGCGATGCTGTCGCCGAGCGGTGTATTTACAGTGTCGGTCTTGTTGCCGGAGTCGGTTTTCGAAGTGGAATCCAGAACCGATGTAATCTGAGAAAGGTTGTACGTTTCGCCGTCAATCGTCAGTGTGTAGGTATTGTTCTTACCCGCAACGACTTTTTCTACAACACCCGTCTTGATAACCGCCTTTGTGCCTTGCATCTTGGTGGCGGTGACGGTCTTTCCCGCAAGTGACGACGCGTAATTTGCCATTGAGTACTTGCTGGCGTCCTGCATATACTGCATTGACGAGAATGTAGCAAGCTGCGAGATGAACTCGGTATTGGATGTAGGCTCCAACGGGTCTTGGTTGGACATTTCCGCCACAAGCAGCTTCAGGAACGTTTCTTGGTTTACAAGTTCCTTGTTTGAATCAACAAATTTGTCCTTGAATCTCTCATAGTTGGCTTGGATCTGCTCCGCGCCGGTTAAATATGTGCCATTAACCGAATCAGCCATTTTCTTCCTCCTTTCTTACATTGCCGCGATGATTTCCGCGAAAGACTTATCCTCGGAATTTCCCTCCGCTTGTGGATCATCCTCGCGGTAATACGGATTCTTGCTGCTGCCGTTGTAATCCTGGGCTGTGGTTTCCTGTTGGCTCTCCGAAACGGTTTGCCAGCTCTCCAACTGGATTCCGTTGGAACGCAGATTGCTCTGCATAAGCTCACTGTTTCGCTCAAGAATGCGCTGTGTGTTGGCATTCTCCGCCGCAATCGTTACCGAAACCGCACCGTCTGCCGCCTTAGTGAGCTTTACAGTGATTTTGCCCAGCTCTTCGGGATTCAGCGTAATGCTGTACTCGGTGTCCGCCTTGTTTTCGGAAACCGCCTTGGTAACGACTTCCATCGCCTGCCTTACAACTTCGCTCGGCTTAACGGAGATTTCGCTTCCGTCCTCGCGTGTGAACACCACGGGACTGTCCGTCATCAGCGGATTTGCCGCCTGAACGGGCTTTGCCTCGTCCTTGGGAGCTTCGATTTCAAACTCCTTGGGCGCGGACTTCACCGCCTTTGCGTTACGGAGCATTTCCAACTCCTCGACGAGCTTCTTTGCGCGGTCGTCAAGCTGTTGTGATTCCGCCGCGTTTGCATTCGGCTTCACTGCTTGCGCTGTTGCGGTCTTGACCTCGTTTCTCTCCGCAGATTCAACCACGCGGGGCTGTTCAAGAGAACCATCCTTTACGGCTTTTTCGAGAATCGTCTGCGTTTCGGCTGAGAACGTTTCCTCAACAACCGCCGTTTTTGCGCTCTCACTCGGAACAAACAAGTCCGCATTCACGGATTGCTCCGCCTGCTCCTGACCCTCGGACGCCGTTTCAACCATTCGATCGATGATTTCGGCGATAAAGCCTTCGTCATATGTTGACTGCTCCAAATCCGCCGCAATCGGCAAACCGTTGCTCAGCGACTCCATCAGTTCGGATATTGCGCCCACGGCTTCCGTTTTTTCGGTTTCGCCCGCGCGGATTCGGTTCAGAATCAGGAGAATATCCATCTCCATACTATCAATCAACTGCGCAAGCTGCTCCTGAGCGTTCGCCGCCTCTGCGGGATTGAACACATTGGACTTCATCTTCTC
Organism: uncultured Clostridia bacterium; assembly: GCA_947175385.1. Lineage (GTDB taxonomy): Bacteria > Bacillota > Clostridia > Oscillospirales > Ruminococcaceae > CAG-115. Next base: position 38,002 of record CAMWMN010000001.1, read on the forward strand.
GCCGAGATTCTCGAACTTCTCGTCCTCATCGTCCTTATCGCGCTTCGCAAGCCGCTTTGCAACCGCAAGCATCAGCAAAAACCTCGGCGTAATGCGCTCTGCGGGAACGTCCTTGATGTCCACCTTGCCGCTTACCACCGCCATAGCCAACTCCAAATCGTCCAATTGGCTGAAGTCCACATAATCGGACGTTTCAACGGTTTCTGCGGTTTCCACCCGCGTAATCTCCTCCGCGCCGCCAACCTCGTTCAGAATCCGCATAAAATGATTCTCTTGCAGATCTGCCTGTTCAACGCGCTGCGGAAGCGCCGCATCGCTAATCATAAAATCTGCGCGGTAATTGCCCGTGCTGCCCATACTCATAGATACTGTCATTTGTACACCTCCTTATCTTGAATTTGAAATTCCGAAACCGTTCCTCAACCCTTGCTTCGCAAGAATTTCGTCACTATCCGAGAGTCCCGTCACACCTTCGGTGTGACACGCCGTTCGATTTTCGAAATTTCTTCGCGTCTTATGGTACGCTATATATCAAGGCATTTAGCCAAGATACCGTAATTATTCGCCGCTTGCCGCGCGAACGGACTGGGAGCTTACAAACTCCTCGATGAATAACTCGTTTTCCTTGTTTGCGGCGTTTTTATACTCCTCAAGCTGTTTCTCTTCGAGCTTTTCAAGCGTTTTGACTTCCTTTGTTGCCTCCACGACAACCGATAATTGCTCCTCGATTTCACGCTGCTTTTCAATCGCTTGCTGTTCGCGCAGGTGAATTTCCTGTTGGAGCGTGACTATATACCGCTTGCGCATGGCGATGTCCGAGGCGGTTGAGCCTAATCGGTACACCCTGTCAAGCTGTTCGCTCTGCTCAGTGACTTTAGTCACCAACAGCTCGCGCGACTCCTCGATTTGCCGCTTTTCCGCCTGAAGCGCCGACAGAATGTTCTTCTGCCTGTCAAGCTCCTGTTGACGGAAATCCATCAGCTTTTGCAGTGAGAATTGGAATTTCTTCAACTCTTATCCCTCTTATCTTAATTTGCAACTCTGAAACCGCGCCTCAAATCATGCGCCCTTTTTATCACTGACCGACTCAATCAGCCGGCGCACCGTTTCGTCAAAGTTCACGCTTTCATCAACCGACTGCATAAGAAAACCGTTTATTGCGTCAATCTTGTTTATCGCCTCGTCCAACGCGGGATTTGTGCCGTGCTTGTACGCGCCAATGGAAATCAGGTCGAAATTCTGCTCATACAGCGACATCAGATTTCTAAGCTGCCCCGCCGCCTTTTTGTGCTCGGGAGTGGCAATCTCGCTCATCAGTCGCGATACGCTTGGGAGTATGTCAATCGCGGGATAGTGGTTCTGCGCCGCAATTTTACGCGATAGGATTATGTGCCCGTCAATGATACCACGAACGGTATCGGCAATCGGCTCGTTGGTGTCGTCACCCTCAACAAGCACCGTGTAGATGCCCGTAATCGAGCCTTGCGGGAAATTCCCCGCGCGTTCGAGCAACTTCGGCAGCGCGCTGTAAATGGACGGAGTGTAGCCGCGTGCGATTGGCGGTTCGCCCGTAGAGAGACCCACCTCGCGCAGTGCCATCGCGTAACGCGTCAAACTGTCCATCATCAGCAGCACATCATTGCCCTGCCGCATAAAGTACTCGGCAATCGCAGTCGCGGTAAGCGGGCACTTCGAGCGCATCATCGCGGGCTGGTCTGAAGTGGCAACCACCAAAACCGACCGCGCCATACCCTCCTCGCCGAGGTCGCGCTCAATAAACTCGCGCACCTCACGTCCACGTTCGCCTACAAGCGCGATAACGTTGACGTCCGCCTTGACTTTTCGGGCTATCATACCCATCAATGTGGATTTTCCAACTCCCGAACCCGCGAAAATGCCCATTCTTTGCCCTTTGCCCATTGTGAGCATTCCGTCAATCGCCTTTACTCCAAGTTGAATTGTTTCGTGTATCGGCGGGCGTGTGAACGGATTCACGGGAATACCCGTTATGGAAACCTCGTCAACGTAGTCTACGGGCGGACCGCCGTCCAACGGATTGCCAGTTGCGTCAATAATGCGTCCCACCAAACCCGGACCAACCCGCACATTCAGCTTGTCGCCGGTGTTGTCGACAATGCTTCCCGGACCGATACCCTCAATTTCGGTGTACGGCATCAACAGGATATTGCTCTTGTTGAAGCCCACCACCTCGGCGCAAATGTAACTTTGCATATCCTTTGAAAAGATTCGGCAAACATCGCCGATATTGCACTGCGGACCGCTTGCCTCAATGGTCATTCCGACAATCTTTTCAATCCTGCCCATATAGCGGAACAGGTCGCTGCCTTTTATATCGTTACGGAAACTGGCAAAATTTAACATATCCGATTGCCCTCCCGTTTGATAACTTAATCTTCTCCCGATTCCTCGGGTTCCTCCGCCGGCTCTTCGCTTGCGGACTTCTTTCTGCGGCGCGTTTTCGGCTCGGGTGATTTGAACTTCCCGTCGCCCAATTCGCGAATCATCTTAAGTTGTGTGTTGATACCCGCATCAATGATTTCCTCGCCGTTGTCGACAATCACCGTTCCCGGCGCGGCATCGGCAATCAGCTCCACCTCAACGTGCGGAATGCCGCCGCAAAGCCCCCTCAAGTACTCATGATCACCCGCAAGCTCGGTTGTCGCGCCGTTTTCGTCTAGTGTAATGCGGATAAGCTGCGCGTTGCGGAACTCCTTCGCCGCCTTTTTGATGAGCTTTTTCGCCGCCGTGCCGTCCTTTACAGCCATCGAACCCAACGTTACCTTGTTGGCGATTTCCATTGCGGTTTCGTAGATTTCTTTCTCGTACCCCGCGAACAACTCCGCTTTTTCGGAATTGATCCGCTCCGCGAACGTCCTTGCCTCGTCCAGAACATCTTGCCCCTGCGCCAGCAGAGCTGCCACAGCGTCCTTTTTGCCCTGTTCAAAGCCCTCAGCGCGCGCCTTTATGAACATTCCCTCGCGGTTGGTCTCGGCATCTTTCACGATTTCCGCCGCCTCGTTTTGTGCGTTCTGCACAATGTTTTCGGCGCGGCGCTTCGCCTCGAGAATGACCTCCTTGCCTTGCTCGATGTACTGTTCTTTCAATGCGGCAAGCTGCTTTTCAAGCTCCTCGGCGCGCCGCTCCCGGAGAATAAGCTCCGTTTCGCGCTGCGCGAGGATTTCCTCCACCGAAAATCGCGGCTGAATCTCCTCGACAGTCTCTTCCTCAACGGGTTCTGGAATCTCCTCTTTAGTCGGCTCGACAGGCACTTCCTCGGGAATATTCGTTTTCGCAAAGCTGACGGTATTCTGAATATCCACTCCACCGCCATACCGCACGGAACTGTATTTCAATACTCCCAAAAATATCCCTCCGAATCACGGTAAATTTAAGCAATGATCTCGTCACTTCCGCCGCGGGAAATGGTAATTGTTCCCTCTTGCTCAAGCCGTCTGATAATGCCGACAATACGCTGCTGCGCTTCCTCGACATCGCGCATACGCACGTTGTGCAGATACTCGATATCTGCCTGAAGATTTTCTCTCGCACGCGAGGAAACGTTCGCGAAAATACACTCCGCAACCTCTTGTGTCGAGCCTTTGATCGCAACCGCCAGATCCTTGGAATCCACCTGCTTGACAAATTCCTGAATCGCCACGGAATCGAGGCTGACAATATCCTCGAATACGAACATCTTCTGCTTGATGAGGTCTGCCAGTTTCTGGTCGCGCACCGACAGCTCGTCGAATATGTACTTCTCGGTTGCGCGGTCTACATTGTTCATGATCTCCGCAACATATGCAACACCGCCGACCTCCATAGAATCGGAGCTTGCAAGTGTCGCGAACTTCTTCTCCAACGAACCCTCGATGGCCTTGACGACCTCGGGCGAAGCGCGGTCCATATTCGCGATTCTCTCAACGACCTCCACACGCTTCTCCTTGGGCAGCTCGGACAGAATCGCCGATGCCTGATCGGTTCGCGCATAGGACAAAATCAGCGCGATTGTCTGCGGGTGTTCGTTTTGAACGATTGCCAGCAGGTTTTTATAGTCCGCCTTGCGCACAAAGTCGAAAGACTTAGTTTCAAGCTGCTTTGTTATGCGGTTCAGCAGCATATCCGCCGCTTCCTTGCCGAACGCTTTTTCCAAAACGTTCCGCGCGTAATCCAAACCGCCCTCGGCAACCACTTTCTGTGTTAGGCACATCTCATAGAACTCGTTGAGAGTTTCCTCAACGACTTCCATCGGATGATATTCCATACGCGCAAGCTCTACGGAAATCGCCTCAACCTCTTCATCGGAAAGGTGCTTATATATCGCGGAAGCGTTCTCCGCGCCCATTGAAGCGAGTACAATCGCGCTTTTTTGTGCGGCTGTAATCTCGCCTTCGCCTTTTTGATTATTTGCAGGCATTTTAATCCCTCCTCAGTTTACGCGTTAGCTTTCGTCCCTCAACATATTTTTAATAATAGACGCTACAATATCGGGACTAGATCGCGCAAATTCGGCAATCTCCCGCTTGAGGATTGTTTCGCGGGAATCCTTGCCCGCCTCCTCGGTGAGGGAAGCGATGTTGAAGTCGACCTCCTCGGGGGCTTCGTGATCCATACCAAAACCTCCATTGATATCCTCTGCGGCTGACTGAGCGGCAATAAGTGCCTGCTCCTGTCTGCGGCGGATTTTCTTTTTACGGCTGTGACCCATACACAGCGAAACGATTAACAACGCAATAAGGACAACACCCAGCACGATAACCAAGAACAGCAGCATATTGCGGTAAGGATCCACCGGCTGCGTAAATATTCCGGCGTTGGAGGACGTTCCGGGAGCAGACGGCAGCGCGAACGGCGTTGCCATAACGGATACAGAAGTTGCCGCAACGGCATTCATAACCACCAACTCTATTGCCTCTCGCTGTGCCTCGGTGATGGAATTGGCGTCCACCGCGACTCCCACAGTCAGCCTTTCAATCTCATAGCCGTCCTTCTCGATGGTGGTCTTGATATTGGAAACATCATACTGTTTCTGATCTTTATTATAATAGTATGCCTGACCGTCCTCAAGACCGTCCAGCGTGGGATATTCGGGCGACTGGTCGCCATTGGTGGTTACACCGGGGATTCCGCCGGTATTTCCGAGGGAGTTGTACCAGTTCACCTTATCCTCTTGCTCGAGAACACCGTGGATCGTGCCCTCAAGCGGCTTATACTCAATTTCCTCAACCTTTTTGGCATCGTAATTGAGCCACGCGCCAACGCTTATGGAATACCCTTTCGAACCGTAAATCGGTTCGAGGAATGATTTCAGATCCTGCATCAGCAAATCACGCATCAAACGTTGGAACTCCCAACGCTTTCGCGCAATCGGCACACCGGACTTATCGGTTCCAAGCGCCTCCTCTTCCTCCTTGGAAATCCACTCATAGGGACGTCCTTGGGTATCGACTACGGAAATATTGTCATATGTAAGCCCGTCAACCGCGTTTGAAACGGTCGCGAAAATCGCGCGAACCTGCTCGTTTGTAAGCTCCTCGCCCTCGCGTAGCGTCAGTGTAATCGAACATCTGGGAACTTCTTCCTTTTGAGTGATCACATAATCGCGCGTTTCGGGAACATCCAACAGTACGGTCGCTTCCCTTACAGGCTTCAGCTTCGCCAAGGTCACCGCGATGTTGTGTTCGCGCTGCTGACGCATAACCTCGCGCTTATCCTTATCGGTGGACCACAAGTCAAGTCCGTCATTCCAGATGGAGTAGTCCCCCGAGCTTTTCGGATAGCCCTGCACGGCAAGCTCCATACGCAGATAATCCGCCTGATTGGACGGAACGATGATTTCCCCGCCCTTGACGGTGACATCGTTTACGCCCATCTCCTGGATTTTCCCGGAAATCTCGCCCGCCTCCGCCGCGGTAAGACCCGAATACAATACCACATCGCTGGTGCGGTTCAGCAGATTCACCAGAATGATGATGATTGCGATAAGCGCGATGGGAATCGCGATAATCAAAATCTTCACCGCCGTGGAAAACCCCGACCACTTATCCTTGACAACGGTGGTAACCTTTTTTATTCTTTCGTTCATTAAGTAATAAGCCTCCTAAACAGCCTTGACGGCGCAATCACCAAAGCCGCTTAAATTTGCATATTTATAATAGAGCTGTATGTGCTGAGCACCTCGTTCTTCACGGCAACCAGCGTTTCAACAGCGATTCCCGCCTTGTTGATATGCGCCTGAACAGTCGCCAAATCGTCAATGTTGCCGAGCATAATATCGATCGTATCTCGGTCAACCTGCTCGTTGGTTTCAACAGCGTTGGTAATCAAGCCCTTAAAAATGTCCAAGAATGAGATGTTCTGCGGATCGGCGATAACGGTTTTTCCATCGTCCGCGCCTATTGGCAGCATTTTCTGCATTCTTTCCATTCTTTCCATACGCTCAAGCGGCGTAAGAACTCCCACTGATTCGATAGGATAAATAGAAGCCATTAAATTTGTCCTCCGGTATTATATAATTAATAATGTATCACCCGCCGCTATGGGCGGAAACTATTATTTTCCGATATTAAGCGACGCCTGAATGATCCCTTGCATCGCCTCGAACACCGATTTGTTTACCTCGAAAGCTCTCTGCGCCTCCATTGCGTCCATCTCCTCAATTGCCTTGTCGACATTCGATTCGTAAACGTAGCCGTACTCGTCCGCAAGCGGATTATTCGGGCTGTACACAGGCTCTGCGGGAGTTGGATCGTCAACCACGCGAACCACCTGAACACCTTTCAAATCAATGTAATCGTACACATTGTTGGTAAACTGAAGCGGGTCGAAATCATCTGATGTGATCTTCCTCGCCAACAGCTTATTAAACGACTTATCCTCCGCGAACACCACCATCTGGCGCTTGTATGCGTCCTCGGGTCTGGTCGCGTATGTATTCGCCAGTGCAATGTTCTGCGAAATGATGTCAAACCTAAGACGTTGGGCGGTCATTCCCGAAAGCGGGATATTAAGCGAGCTTAAAAATGCCATATTTTACCTCCATCACTTGGTGACGATCGCGCTGCGCATACGCGAGAAGTTGCCGTTCATCTGATTGATCAGCGCATCGATCTGGTATGCCACGCGTGTGTACTCCGCCTGCTGAACATCATTGTCAACGTTGTTGCGGTCGCCCTGATCGCTTGTCGCGGTATCGATAACCAACCTTTGAGCAAGGTTAAGCTCCTTTTTCACAGTGCCGTTCGCACGCAGCTTATCCTTGAGGATCCCGCCGAACTCCAGATATTTACAGTTGTAATTCGGGGTATCCTGATTGATGATGTTCTGAGAAATAACCTGCTGCTTCTGCCACAGAACAGCAAGTCCCTGCTCGCAGATTCTGAACGCGGTGGTGTCGAAGAGTGCCATTACAATCCCTCATTTCTTATATTCGTGCTATTTTAGGGCATAACTTGCCCATAGCAAATTATCTTACTTTTAATTATACACCATTTTTCTTAAAATTTCAAGCCTTTGGGACAAATTTTTTCTCTTATTTAATAAGCATATGTTTCCGAAACAGGGAAATTGTGGGAATTTTTACGTAAAAAAAAGCTTTTTTAAGCCCTTTTTTGACATCATTGTGCATAATTAATAAACCGAGGGCAAAAATTTCGTCGAAATCACCAATAGCGTCCAAAATAATGGATTTTTTGAAAAATCCCTTGACAAAAACAAATTTCTGTGATAAAATATAATAGCAATTAAATATGCCCTTAAAAACCAATGAAGCAGAGATAAAGATATTTGTGCACTCACAGAGAGCGGACGATGCTGAGAGTTCCGCAGAACGCAGAGTATCAAATGGACTGCCGAGGGCGCGGTCAAAGAGATTCTTAATGCAGATTCGTGTTTTGGCGCGGATTTGCGGAATCGGAATTTCGAGTATTCCGCGACGTGTGCGAGCGTTAATCGCGGGGATATGTTTGTATCCGATGAGTGCGCGGTTTTCCGCGAAATAAGGTGGCAACGCGGTGAGTTTTCTCCGTCCTTATGACAGAATTATTCTGTTTTAGGGCGGTTTTTTTGTGCAATTTTACGTAAGAGGAGGCAGATTATGCTTACACCAACCCTTGAGGAGGCGCAAAAGCTCTCCGAGTACGGCGTTATTCCGATTAAACGCGAAATTTTCGCTGACATCAAAACCCCAATCGAGGTGCTGAAAATCCTGCGCGGGGTCAGCCGCCACGTGTACATTCTCGAATCGGTCGAGGATCGCGAAAAATGGGGACGCTATACATTTCTCGGCTATAACCCCGCGTTGGAAATCTCATGCCTTGACGGTGAGCTTACCGTCAAGAATATCCAAACCGGTGAGGTTACGAGCCAAAAGACTGCCCACCCGGCGAACTATATCAGCGATTTAATGCGCGAATACACCTCTCCAAAACTAAAGGGATTTCCGAGTTTTACGGGCGGTCTGGTGGGCTACTTCGGCTACGACTACATCAAGTACAACGAGCCTCGCCTGAAATTGGACGCTCCCGATGAGGAATGCTTTAAGGACGTGGATTTGATGCTGTTTGACAAGGTAATCGCGTTTGATAATGTTCAACAAAAAATTATCCTGATTACTAACATTTCCACCAAAAATATTGTTGAAGAGTACAAAAAAGCAGAAATGGATTTGGACGAAATGACGAATCTGATTCGGCACGGAAAACCCGCCGAAATCCCGCCCGCGAAACTAAAAAGTGAGTTCCGCCCGTTGTTCACCAAAGAGCGGTTCTGCGAAATGGTAGATTGCGCAAAGCATTACATTTTTGAGGGCGACATCTTTCAGGTTGTGTTGTCAAACCGCTTGGACGCTGACTTTGAGGGCAGTCTGTTTGACGTTTACCGCGTGCTGAGAACCACCAATCCGTCGCCGTATATGTTTTACTTTTCGAGCGATGATATGGAGGTCGCGGGAGCGTCGCCCGAAACGCTTGTAAAGCTGGAGGACGGCATTTTGCACACTTTCCCGATTGCGGGTTCACGTCCACGCGGGCGCGATGAAGCCGAGGACGCGAAATTCGAGGCTGAACTGCATACAGACGAAAAAGAGCTTTCCGAACACAATATGTTGGTGGATCTGGGGCGGAACGACTTGGGCAGAATTTCCAAATTCGGCAGTGTTGAGGTCGAAAAATATATGCAGATTCTCAAATTCTCGCACATTATGCACATCTGCTCGACCGTGCGCGGCGAGATAAGAAGCGGTCTGACGGCGCTTGACGCGGTAAATTCAGTGCTGCCGGCGGGAACGCTGTCGGGCGCGCCGAAAATACGCGCGTGCGAAATCATCAACGAGCTTGAGCAGAACAAGCGCGGAATCTACGGCGGCGCGGTGGGCTACATCGGATTTTCGGGCAGCCTTGACACCTGTATCGGAATACGGCTGTGCTACAAGAAAAATGGACGCGTTTTTGTGCGCTCAGGCGGCGGAATCGTAGCAGACAGCGTTCCCGAAACCGAGTATATGGAGAGCGTCAACAAGGCAAAGGCGGTCGTGAACGCGCTTGAAACAGCGCAGAGGGAGGATTTATGATTCTGCTTATTGATAATTATGACAGTTTTTCATATAATTTGTTTCAGTTAATTGGTGAGATTGACGAAAATATTAAGGTGATTCGCAATGACGAGCTGACTCCCGAAGAGATTTTGGAGCTTGCTCCCGCACATATCATCATTAGTCCGGGACCCGGAAAGCCGCGTAACGCGGGCATTTGTGAGGATTTGATCCTAAAGGCGGCGGGGAAAATCCCGATTTTGGGAGTGTGTCTGGGGCACCAGGCAATCTGCGAGGTGTTTGGAGCGACAGTCACCTACGCGAAGCAGCTTATGCACGGCAAAAAGTCGTTGATTAAATTCGATTCCGAAGCCGTGATTTTCCACGGCTTGGACGGGGATTTTGAGGTCGCGCGGTATCATTCGTTGGCGGCAGCGAACGATGGTTTTCCTAGTGAATTGCGCGTTACAGCGCGGACATATGACGGCGAAATTATGGCGGTAGAGCACGAAAAATTCCCGATTTTTGGGCTGCAATTTCACCCGGAAAGTATACTCACTCAGCACGGCAAAAAAATGATGCAAAACTTCCTCGAAATCGGGTGATTTTCCGGGTTTTTTCGGGGACAAAATCCGCGAAAAAACCACCTCAAAAAAATTGCCGAATCGAGCGTCAAAATCAGCCCATTTTCGGGCATGTTGAAAATCTCGATATTCAGCTTGATTAAGCCGTTTTGACGGTGGGAGATACGCTTTTTTCAAGCGTGATTTTCGGAGGTTTTTGAGGTAGTTTTCATGCGCGAAATCCGCGTGATTTCAGCAGCAAAATCAACGTAAAAAGTCCACTTATTTTTTGGAGGTAATTTCAATGATTAAAGAGGCGATTTTCAAGGTCGCGAACGGCGAACATATGACCTATGATGAAGCGGCAACGGTTATGCGGGAGATTATGATGGGCGATACAACGCCTGCCCAGACCTCGGCATACCTCACCGCAATGCATATCAACGGCGAGAACATTGACGAGGTGAGCGCGTCCGCGTATGTTATGCGCGACTGCGCCGACCGCGTGACGTACAACGGCGATGTGATGGAGATTGTCGGCACGGGCGGTGACGGTGCGCAGTCCATCAATGTTTCCACCATTTCGGGGATTGTCTGCGCGGCAGCGGGCGCAAAGGTTGCCAAGCACGGCAACCGTGCTGCGTCCTCGAAATGCGGCGCGGCGGACTGCCTGGAGGCTCTCGGTGTGCGTATCTCCGTATCGCCGGAGGGCTGCGCGCGGCTGTTGGACGAGGTTGGTATGTGCTTCATGTTCGCGCAGCGATACCACACCGCAATGAAATATGTCGGTCCGGTTCGTAAGGAAATCGGAATCCCGACCGTGTTCAATATTCTCGGACCGCTCACCAACCCGGCTCACGCGAATTTACAGTTACTGGGAGTATATAAAAAAGAGCTGCTGATGCCAATGGCGAAAACCCTCTCAAAGCTCGGTGTAAAGCGCGGAATGGCTGTTTTCGGTCAAGACGGTCTGGACGAGATTTCCGTTGGCGCGCCCACAAGCATTGTGGAGTTTGAGGGCGAGAAATTCAACGAATATGAAATCACCCCCGAGCAGTTTGGGTTGCCGCGTCACGACATCTCGGAGCTGCGCGGCGGCGAGCCCTCCGTCAACGCAGGTCTGGCGCAGAAAATCCTCGGCGGCGAAAGCGGCGCGGGGCGCGATTCTGTGCTGTTGAATGCGGGCACGGCACTGCATATTTATAAAGGTATCACGATTGACGAGGGCATAAAGCTTGCTGCCGAAACAATCGACAGCGGAGCGGCATTGAAAACTCTGGAGAAATTTGTAAATATCTCCAATGAACTGGAGTGAGCACCATGATTTTAGACGAAATTTCGGAAAAAACCCGTGAGCGAATCGCCGAAAGAGAGCGTCAAATCCCGCTTGCGGAGATTCGGAATGCCGCCGAGAATATGCCAAACAGCGGCAATTTTCCGTTCAAGAGAATACTTATGAACAATGATATTTCGTTCATTTGCGAGGTGAAGAAGGCAAGCCCCTCGAAGGGCATAATCGCCGAGGATTTTCCGTATATGCAAATCGCGCGTGAGTATGAAAACGCGGGCGCGGCGGCGATTTCCTGTCTTACAGAACCGTTTTGGTTCAAGGGCAGCGATGAATATCTTCGCGAAATTACGCGGAATGTGAAAATTCCCGTACTGCGCAAGGACTTCACGATAAGTTCGTATATGATTTACGAGGCTAAAGCGTTAGGCGCGGCGGCTGTGCTGCTGATTTGCGCGATTCTGGACGAGGGCGAGCTGCGCGAATATCTGGCTCTCACGCATTCGTTAGGGCTGTCGGCATTGGTGGAGGCTCACAACGAATCCGAGATTGAAACGGCGGTGAAAATTGGCGCGGAGATTATCGGAGTGAACAACCGCGATTTGCGGACGTTCTCGGTGGATACGGACAATTCCGCGCATTTGCGGAATCTTGTTCCGCGCGACAGAATTTTCGTATCCGAAAGCGGAATCCAGTCCGCTGAGGACGTGCGTAAACTCCGTGAAATGGGCGCAAACGCGGTTCTAATCGGCGAAACGCTGATGCGCGCGCCCGATAAGCGCGCCAAGCTGGACGAACTGAGGGGACAAAATGAGCGTTAAAATCAAGCTCTGCGGAATGTTCCGCGATGAGGACATCGACTACGTGAACGAGGCTCTGCCCGACTACATCGGGTTTATCGTGATGTTCCCGAAAAGCCACCGCAATATCGACCTTGAAACGGCTCTGCGGCTGAAGAAACGGCTTGATTCGCGTATCAAATCCGTTGCTGTTTCGGTGGACGCACCCGTGGAGCAGTTCGCGGAGTTCGCGCATTCGGGCGCAGCGGATCTGCTCCAACTCCACGGAAACGAGAATGCGGAATACATCTCGCGGCTACGAACGCTTACAAACGTTCCGATAATCAAAGCGGTCAAGGTCACGGACTTTTCCGATATTAAGGCGGCTGAAACGCTTGACGCGGATTTCCTGCTGCTGGACAGCGGTACGGGTTCGGGGAAAGCGTTCGACCACTCGGTGATTCGTCGCGCGGAAATCAAGAAACCGTTCTTTCTTGCAGGGGGACTTACTCCCGAAAATCTTGCGCAAGCCGCTCGGAAGGTTAATCCGTATGCGGTGGATTTGTCCAGCGGAATCGAAACGAACGGGCTCAAGGACAGAGAGAAGATTCTCGCGGCGGTAGACGCGGTACGCGCGGTAAAAATCCACGGCTGACTTTTGAAGTGCGGTGCGCGCGAAGAAATTCTCCGAGTCTCAGTCAACGTTTTGACTACGTGCCGTGCGAAGCACAGAATTTCTGAGTGCACGCCGCACGGCTTCCGCGAGTGACTCCGAGTGCCGATACTAGCAACCCGATAATTCAAAACAAGTTGTAAAGGTACTCGGAGTCAGGAGCGGAAGCCTTCGATTGGTGTTGGAACCGTGAAACCAAAAAGATATATCGTCCGGGAGAATAGTGATTTCCCGACAAGTTACAAAACTTTCCATTCAAACAGGAGGTATTATGATTAAAACAAAAACCAAACAGAAATCCAAGCTGAAAGTCGTTTTGATAATCATTGCCGCAGTCTTGGTTGTGATTTTCACGGTGGGAATGACTGTCACTTCCACGTTGATGGGTAAAAACTTCCAGCGCGGCGATTATACGGACGCGAGGTTCACCACCGAATACTACTACGAGCATTACAAGGCGGATTATCCGCGCGAGGAGGTGAAGTTCCAATCGGGGAAAAACACGCTTAAAGGCTTTATCTACGGCGCGGAGAATGACAAGGGGCTGTTGGTGTTTGCGCACGGAATCGGCAGTGGCCACGAGCATTATATCAAGAATCTGATGTGGTTCGTGGACGAGGGTTGGCGCGTGTTCTCGTATGACGCAACGGGCAGCGGATACAGCGAGGGTGATGGAACACGCGGACTTTCTCAATCCGCGCTGGACTTGGACGCGGCTCTCACGTTCGTTGAAAACGATGAACGGCTCAATTCCCTGCCCGTGTGCCTGATGGGGCATAGCTGGGGCGGTTACGCGGTGACAGCGGTGCTGAACTTCGACCACAAAATCTCTGCTGTTGCAAGTATTTCGGGCTACAACCAGCCGCTCGAAATGATTCTTGAGGAGGCTGAGGGTATGATGGGCGGATTCCGTTACGCGATGGTGCCGTTTATTTGGACATACAACACCTCGCTTTTCGGGAAATACGCGGGATTGACGGCGGTTGACGGAATCAACAAATCGGGCGCTCCCGTGCTGATAATTCACGGAACGGACGACAAAAAAATCGGCTATGACAAGTCAAGCATTATCAGCGAGAAAGCGCGGATCACCAATCCCAATGCGGAATATCTCACGCTGAACGAAATAGCGCACAGCAATATGTTCTATACCGATGAGGCGCGGGAATACATAGACAAATTCAACGCAGAATATGAGAAAGTTTATAACAGCTACGGCGGCGAAATTCCCGACGCGGAACGTGAGAAAATCTACGCGGATTCCGACAGAGAGCTTGTCAACGCTCCGAACGCGGAATTGCTCACGCGAATCGAGAATTTCTTTGCGGAGCATATGTGAGGTGTAATATGGAATGTAAAAATCTTGAGGAGGTTCGCTCCAATATTGACAGGATTGACGATGAAATCATCAGGCTGATTGCCGAGCGGACGGGTTATGTAAGACAAGCGGCGAAATTTAAGACAAGCACGGACGGAGTGAAAGCCCCCGACCGCGTTGAGGCTGTTATCCGAAAGGTTCGAGAAAGAGCCGAAAAATACGGCGCAGAAGCGGATATGGCGGAATCACTCTACCGCGAGATGATAGCGCGGTTTGTTGATATGGAAACGCGTGAATTTGAAGGGATGATAACAGTATGAACACATTTGAATTTGATGGTAAGAAGTATAAAAAGTCTTCTAAACATCAAAAGGAATGGGGAAACAGCTTAATTTCGGAATTATCCTTAAGAGGAGATGAAGAAATATTGGATTTGGGTTGCGGAGATGGCAATTTAACCGAACAATTGGCTCAATTAGTTCCAAATGGAAGAATTTTAGGAATAGACGCTTCTGTGGGAATGATTTCTGCTGCTCAAAAGCGAATCAAGCCGAATTTAGCATTTATGCAAATGGATATCAACACGATTGATTTTCGGAATATGTTTGATGTCATATTTTCAAATGCAACGCTTCATTGGATCAAAAACCATAAACATCTTCTTCAAAACGCTTTTAGGGCATTAAAAGAAAATGGTGTTATCTTATGGGATTTTGCAGGTGACGGAAATTGCTCTCATTTCTTTGAAGTTATTGGTATAAAAATTCAAAGCAAAAAGTACAAAAAATATTTCGACGGCTTTGAATGGCCATGGTATATGCCGGTTAAAAATGATTATGAAAAAATTGTCGCTGCCTCCGGATTTTCCTCTTACAGTGTTACAGAAGTAAATCGGGATAGGTTTTTTGCAAACGCTGATGAAATGATAAAGTGGATAGACCAACCAAGTATAGTACCTTTTATTAGCGTAATCCCGGATGAAATGAAAATAGAGTTCCGAGATGATGTTATTAAAGCAATGTTAGAAAAGACATTGCAGTCGGACGGTACTTGCTTTGAAACATTTCGCCGTATTCACGTAACAGCAAGAAAATAAATATGGGTTTATCAGGTGATTTTAATCAGGGCAAAGGGAAACAACAAGCTTTAAGAAAGGAAAAAACGATATGTCAAACGGAAGATATGGCGATTTCGGCGGACAGTATATCCCCGAAACGCTGATGAACGAAATTCACAAACTGGAGGAAGCGTACGAGCGTTTCTCCAAAGACCCGGAATTTATCGCGGAGCTGGATAAGCTCAACCGTGAATACGCGGGACGCCCTTCCCTGCTCTACTACGCAGAGAAGATGACGAAGGACTTGGGCGGTGCGAAGATTTATTTCAAGCGCGAGGACTTGAATCACACGGGTTCGCACAAGATAAACAACGTTCTCGGTCAGTGCCTGCTTGCGAAGAAAATGGGCAAAAAGCGCATTATCGCGGAAACGGGCGCGGGTCAGCACGGCGTTGCAGCGGCTACTGCGGCGGCGCTTATGGGTCTGGAGTGCGAAATCTTTATGGGCAAGGAGGATACCATTAGGCAAGCACTGAACGTCTATCGTATGGAACTATTGGGTGCAAAGGTAAACCCCGTCACCACAGGAACAATGACGCTTAAGGACGCGGTTAACGAGGCAATGCGCGATTGGACAACCCGTGTTGACGATACGTTGTATGTTCTCGGCTCGGTTATGGGTCCGCACCCGTTCCCGATGATTGTAAGAGATTTCCAGAGCGTGATTTCCAAGGAAGCGCGCGAACAGATTCTGGAGCTGGAGGGCAAGCTCCCCACTGCGGTTATGGCTTGCGTGGGTGGCGGCTCAAACGCAATGGGAATGTTCTACAACTTCATCAACGACAAGGACGTGCGGCTTATCGGCTGCGAGGCTGCGGGACGCGGTGTTGATACGGGTGAAACCGCCGCGACAATCGCCACGGGAACGCTCGGAATATTCCACGGAATGAAGAGCCTGTTTTGTCAGAACGAATACGGACAAATCGCGCCCGTCTATTCGATTTCGGCGGGGCTTGACTATCCGGGAATCGGTCCAGAACACGCGTATCTGCACGACATCGGACGCGCGGAGTATGTTCCCGTGACGGACGATGAAGCGGTAAACGCATTTGAGTACATCGCGAGAACCGAGGGTATCATCTGCGCAATTGAATCTGCACACGCAGTGGCACATATGATGAAAATCGCGCCGACTATGAGCAAGGACGATATAATCATCTGCTGCCTTTCGGGACGCGGAGATAAGGACGTTGCGGCAATTGCGCGGTATAGGGGGATTGATTTGCATGAGTAACAGAATTTCAAAGGCATTCGAGAACAAAAAAGCGTTCATCGGATTTCTGACGGCGGGAGATCCAACGTTTGACAGCTCATTTGACAACATTATGGCTATGGTAAAGGCGGGTGCGGATTTAATCGAGATTGGCATTCCGTTCTCCGACCCGATTGCCGAGGGTCCCGTAATTCAGAATGCGGATGTTCGCGCGCTGAACGGCGGAATGACCACCGACCGCGCGTTTGAGCTTGCGTCTAAAGTTCGCGCCGAAACGGATATTCCGCTGGTATTTATGACGTATCTTAATCCCGTGTTTAAGTATGGATATGACAGGTTTTTCACGAAGTGCGCCGAAATCGGCGTGGACGGGCTTATCTGCCCCGATATGCCGTTTGAGGAGAAGTCCGAGGCGGATAAAGTCGCGAAATCGCACGGGATCTCCATAATCTCGATGATTGCGCCCACCTCCGAGGAGCGTATCAAATCCATAGCCGAAAGCGCGGAGGGATTCTTGTACATTGTAAGCTCGCTGGGAGTTACGGGAGTGCGCAGCGAAATTAAAACCGATCTGGTGAGCATTATGGAGAGCGTGAAAAAATACGCTCACGTTCCTGCGGCAATCGGATTCGGAATCTCCACTCCCGAACAAGCAAAGAAAATGGCGGCGATTTCCGATGGCGCGATTGTCGGCTCGGCAATAGTGCGTATCATTGAAAAACACGGCGAAAACGCGGCAGACGAGATTTACAACTATGTAAAGCCGATGGCGGACGCGGTGCATAACATTTAAGACAATGCCGCGCAGTTGTTGCTGCGCGGCAGGTCTTTTTCAGTCTGCTCTTGATTTAATAACAAAAACCGTAGGCAGCATCAAAGCCTTTCTTCCGTAATCGCTGTCCGACGCGGCGGCTTTTTCTTTGTCGGTTTCCTCAACAAGCTTTTCAATAACAAAACCGTTATCCGCTAAAGCGTTAATGTATGTGCTTAACATACGGTTGGACAGCGCAAGTTCCTTATTTGTCAAATCGCCGCAATACCATTCTTCATCAAAATATGAGTTGACAAAAATAAGTTTTCCGTCCTCAACCGATACACATTTATGGATTGGGTGCGACCAACCGAAAACAAACTCACCGCCTTTTTTCAAATATGAGTGAATGAGCTTGAAGGTTTTATCCAAATCTGTTGACCAACCGATTCCAAAAACAGAATAAACCAAATCGAAATAATTGGTTGGCAGCCCACATTCTTCCTCCATAGGAGAACAGATAAGGTTTGCGCTGACACCTTGCTTTTCAAGAAAGTTCTCCGCGATTTCAAGCTGACTTTCGGATATATCCAATCCCCACAAATCAACCGCGCCTAAATCGGCGGCATATTTTAATGAATGCCCGTGACCGCAGCCAATTTCAAGCACTCTTTTACCCGATAAATCTCCAAGCAAACGCAGCTTATCTTCTGACGGACAAAATCCACCCCAATCGGGTAAAGCGGTTACTCCCAAAGATTGGCTGCCTATGGTACCCCAAAACTCGGCATTTATCTTATGAACATAGGCATTGTTCATTTTAATTTTATTTGCCACACCTGAGGTTTTGCCGCCGACAATATTTTGCATTTTTTCTGCTCTCCTTTTCAGTTCCCAATTAGTGATGAATTGGATTGAACTTTAATTTCTGTAGGGATATTACTGTTTATTCTTATCATACCACAACTTTCAAAGTTTGTCAACATTCAAATACTACTATTGACAAAACACTTGTTATATTGTATAATTATAATTGTAACGACTTCACAGAAAAGCCGGAGTACATTTTTTACTATATCAGTGAGGTAAAAATATGATAGATTTTTTCGCTAAAGAACTCTCCACCGACCCGGGAATGAAGCTTTTCAGCCCGCTTCATATCGGCATTTCAATTGTATTCGTGATCCTTTTAATACTGATTGTCGTGTTCCGTAAGAAATTACGCAAATTCGGGCATTATACCGTAATCCGCAGAACAGCGGCTGCGATTCTGTTCGCGAATATGTTTATTCATTATGCCGCACGGATAATCCTCGGAATCTGGAGTCTTGACGAGGATTTGCCGCTTCATATCTGCTTTGTCACGAACTTCTTTATGATGTACATACTGTTCACCGACAACAAGCACAAGCTATATCGGGTGGTCTACTTCTTCACGCTTATCGGACCGCTCCCGGCGATTATCTGGCCCGACCTCCACCGCGGACCTTCGGGCTGGGTGTTCTACCAATTTATCATCAGTCATCATTTTTTGATTCTGGTAAGCGCGTATTGTTTGCTTGTCCTTGGGTATGAAACCAACATCAAAAGTGCCGTCGTTGCGTTCTTCGTTGGCAACGGCTATGTCGGAGCGATTGCGGTGATGAATTCCATCATCGGGACTAACTATGTAATGCTTACATCGCTGCCCGACCAGCTTTACGAGATATATCCGTTCCTGAATGCCATGCCAGCGTTCTTCTGGCTGGAGCTGGTGGGGATTCTGGTGGTTCTGGCGGCATATGTTCCCGCTTTTTTCGCGAGGCGGGAACGGAATCGCAGTAAATCTTAAAATTACGGTAACACCGCACAAAGACCGACAAACGACTTTGTGTGGTGTTTTCTTTATTTTGAGAACAACCAGAAATCCGCATAAATCTTACGAAAATGTCATAAATTCGTAACTAAATTGTAACCAAAAACTTGTTGACATTTGACGAAAGGTGTGTTATAATTATATGGACGGATGGAAGATGCGAGTTTTCCGCTCGAAATACGTTTAATGAATAGATATATTTAATTGGGGATAATATATTATGATTTTTTCATCGCTGATATTTTTGTACGCGTTTTTTCCGCTTTGTTTGATAGCTTACTTTCTTGTGAAGCCTATCAAAGGGAAAAACGCGGTTTTAATTGTCTTTTCGCTGATGTTTTACGCATGGGGAGAACCGGTAAGAATCGCGTTTCTGCTGCTCTCCTCGGTGATCAACTACTTCATCGGAATCGGTATCGGCAAGGCGAAAACCGAAAAAATCCAAAAGCTCCTCCTCGCGGGAGGGCTTGTCTACAACATCGGTATGATCGGCGTATTCAAGTACAGCGGATTCATAGCCGAAAACATCAACTCGATTTTCCGCGCAAATATCCCCGTGCCGGACATCGCAGTAATGGCGGGAATCAGCTTTTACACGTTCCAGATCATCTCTTATATCGTGGACTGCTATTGGGGCAAGGTCGAGCCGCAGAAAAACTTCTTCAAGCTGCTGCTTTACATCTGCCTGTTTCCACAGCTTATCGCCGGACCTATCGTGCGTTACAGCACCATCGCCGAGGAGATAGACAACCGCCATACCTCAATCACCGATTTGAGCGAGGGTCTGACGCGGTTTGTGGTGGGTCTTGCGAAAAAGGTTGTTCTGGCAGACCAATTGCTGCGTATCGTCAATGATTTTCTGCAAGGAAAGGTCGGAACGCTGACCGTTGCGGGCACTTGGTACGGAATAATCCTCTACTCACTGTACATATACTTCGACTTCTCAGGATATTCCGATATGGCAATCGGTATGGGCAGAATGTTCGGATTTCATTTCAACGAGAACTTCAATCATCCGTATCTCTGCAAGGATATTCAGGAGTTCTGGCAGAGGTGGCACATCTCACTTGGCTCGTTCTTCCGCGACTACCTAATGCCCGTAACATTCTTCGGGCGGCGCAACAAATACTTAAGTCTGCTGCTGATATGGCTCTGCACGGGCATATGGCACGGCGCTTCGTGGAATTACGTCATCTGGGGACTGTACTACGGAGCGTTCATTATGATGGAGAACGCTCTCGGCAAGAAACGTATGAACAAAATCCCAATGGTGATACGTCATATTTACAGCAAGCTTGTAATCATTATCGGTTTCGGAATCTTCTACTTCGAGGATTTCAACGAGCTTGGAATGTTTTTCCGCAACCTTACTCCCGCGAACCCGAACGGTTGGGGAGGCGTGATAGAAGTCATTTCACTGTGCAACAATCTGTGGCTTATTGTCGCGGCGGTAATCTGCACATTTCCGATTATGGTGGCGGCGAAAAAGCTCGCGGCGCGCTCGGAAGGTTGGGATACGGCAATTTCCGTGTCGAGGACGGTGGTCTGCGCGGGAATGTTGCTGTTAAGCAGCGTGCTGTTGGTTGACGCTACTACCAACGCGTTCCTGTACTGGAGGTTCTGATGGATAAACAGAAAAAGATTCTTGTAACCGTAAACGTCGCGGTGATTCTTGTTATAATGGGCGGAATCGCGCTGTTTATGGCATTTGGAAAGCGTCCCACGGTTTCAAACGAGGAAAGACGCAATCTGGCAGAATGCCCGAAATTTACAATAGAGAGCTACTTTAAGGGCGACTTCACAAGCGATTTCGCGAAATTTTACAATGATACCGTTCCGATGAGAAGCACGTTCAAGTCGTTTATTTCGGCATTCAGGGCGCATTTGGGTGTGAAGTATGACGGCGGTGTTTATATTCATGGCGGTATTCCCGATATTGAGAGCCGCCCCGAAAAGCCTGCCAATTCTTCTTCATCCTCGAAAAAGCCCGTTGTGGTGGTGATTCCCGACCCGGTTGACAATACGCCGAGCACTTCCGCAGACAATGAAAGTACAGGCGAAACAAGCTCCTCGGATAAGCAGCCCGTTGAGCTTAACCCCATAGAGGGCGAAATGTCGGGAACAGTCTTTGTTCTCGGTGACGGGCGCGGACTGGTTATGTTCTACGGGAGCTACTCCTCGGGAGAGAATTACGCTAAAACGCTGAACGAATACAAAGCGCGATTGGGCGAAAAAGTAAACGTCTATTCAATGACCGTTCCCACGTCAACATCGTTTTATCTTCCCGAAAAATACTCGAATATGACGTCAAGCGAATCGGAACACATTGACCATATCAACGGTCTGCTTGACGGTGTGATTCCCGTGGACGCGTATTCGGCAATCGCAGCACACACCGATGAGGAGATCTATCTGCGCACCGACAATCACTGGCAATCTCTGGGAGCGTACTACGCGGCGGAGGAGTTCGCGAAAACGGCTCAGGTTGACTTCCCCATGCTTAACACAGACAATTTCGAGTATGTGTCACGCGATGGATATGTCGGGACGCTTTACGGTTACAGCGATTACGACCAAAGAATCAAGGACAATCCCGAAACATTCACCTACTACAAGCCGAAAACCGAATACACTTGCGCGTATTACGACCATTCGTTGAACTATCAATATACGGGAGCTATGATGCTCGATATAGATGGCATAGCTGTGAACAGTTGGTATCTGGTGAATATGTGCGGGGATAATTACACGGTCAACATCAATACCGCCTGCAAAAACGGGCGCAGGCTGCTGATAGTCAAGGACAGCTACGGCGACGCGCTCCCCGCGTTCCTCACGTCCTCTTTCGAGGAAATTTGGGTGGTGGATATGCGGTATTTTGAGAAGAGCGTTCTGGAGCTTGCCAAAAACGAGGGAATAACTGATGTGCTGTTTACGATGAACATCGAAAGCGCAGCGGGGTCATCACAAAAAAATCTTGCTAATATTATGTAAAACATCTGTTTACATTCAATTAAATTAGGGGGAAAACAATATGAGAAAATCAATTTCAATTCTGGCAACAATGGCACTTTTGATGTCAATGACGGCTTGCAGCGGAACGGATACGGGCAGCGCCGATTCACAAGGGAATCCGGGACTTATTTCGACTCCATCGGGCGACACCTCCACGGAAAATCAAAGCAGTCAAAGCAATCAGAGCAGCAACCAAAGCACCTCGGACAACAGCAGTACGACTTCCCAAACAAAACCACCCAACCCCAACAATGGACATAATGACGGAGAGATGTCAGGAAAAGTGTTCGTACTGGAAAACGGTATGGGAATCCAACTGTACGGCGGCGGATACAGCCGCGGCGAGAATTACGCGAAGTCGCTTAACGAGATAAAAAGCCGAGTTGGGGACAAGGTAAACGTGTTTTCACTGGTTGCGCCCACTCACGGGTCGTTCTATCTTCCTGAAAAGTACAAGGACTATATGGCGAGCGAATGGGATAATATCGAGTATATCAACGAGAATCTGGACGGCGTAATCCCCGTGGACGCATACACCGCGCTTTCAAAACACGTGGACGAGCATATCTACCTTTCGACAGACCATCACTGGGCGCCGTTGGGAGCGTTCTACGCGGCGGAGGAGTTCGCAAAAACCGCGCTTACCGATTTTGCTCCGATATCCGATTATGAGGTACAATCGCGCGATGGATATGTCGGAACGTTTGACGGTTTCAGCGATCACAATCAGCAAATTAGGGACAATCCCGAAACATTCACCATTTATATCCCGCAGAATAATTACTCCACCGAGCATTATAATTCCGATATGACAAACGGACAGCAGAGCTATCTGTTTGACAATCTTCAGGCGGTGGATTTGGGGAATTGCTATCTTGTGTTCCATGTGGACGATGGAGGAATAACGCACGTTACAACGGACAAGAAGAACAACCGTAAGCTCCTTGTGGTTAAGGACAGCTATGCGAACCCGCTTGTTCCCTGCCTTACAAACTCGTTTGAGGAAATCTGGGCGGTGGATATGCGCTCGTTCCAACTGAGCATTTCGCAGTTCGTCAAGGATCATGGGATTACGGACGTGCTGTTCTGTATGTGTACGTTCAGCGCAACGGGCGATAATCAGTACGAATTGGAGGACATTCTGTAATGCTTAAGGAACTGGAGTTCCCGTTTGACAATGACGAGATAATGCGCTCGAAGCGCAAGCTGCTGCGGATTCTGAAAGAGCGCGAGGGTGGAATCCCGCTGAGAATCGCGGTATTGGGCGGTTCTACGACCTCGGATATAGTCAAGGTCATGGAGCTGTTTTTGCGCGACAGAGGGATTATTCCTACGTTTTACGAGTCCGAATACGCGCAGTATCAGAGCGACGCGTTGTTCGGGAATCCCGAATTGGACGCATTCAAGCCCGAAATCGCGTTTATTCATACCACCTCGCGAAATATCGAGGAACTTCCCGAAATAAACGAGGATCCCGAATTGATAAATTCCAAGTTGGAGCGCGAGTCCGCGCGGTTTGAGGCTATTTGGAAAGCACTTTCGGAGCGATATGGGTGCATAATTATTCAAAATAATTTTGAGCTTCCGAGCGAACGTCTGATGGGAAACCGCGAGGCTTCGTACGGACGAATCGACTTCATTTCGCGGCTTAACACACGGATTTATGAGTACGCGCGAAATCACGAGAGTTTTTATGTGAATGACCTGAATTACCTCGCCGCGAGGTATGGTCTGGAACGCTGGCACGAGGAGCGGCACTGGCATCTCTATAAGTACGCGATGAGCGTTTCGGCGATTCCCGATGTAGCGCACAGCGTTGCTTCGATTATCTGCTCGGTTATGGGGCGCAATAAAAAAGTCCTCGCGTTGGATCTGGATAATACATTATGGGGCGGCGTAATCGGAGATGACGGTATTTCGGGAATTGAAATCGGCAGCGAAACCTCCGAGGGGCAGAGCTTTCTCGCACTCCAGAAGTATATCAAGCGTATGAAGGATTTGGGGATTCTGTTGACGGTTTGCTCCAAAAACGATATGGAGAACGCGCTTGAGGGCTTGAATCACCAGGATGGCGCGTTAAAACCGAGCGATTTTATATGCATTAAGGCGAATTGGGACGAAAAATGGCGGAATCTGGAAGAAACAGCACGGGAGCTGAATCTTCTGCCAGAGAGCATAGTGTTCGTGGACGATAATCCCGCGGAGCGCGAGATAGTCCGTGTGTACTTGCCGGAGGTTACGGTCTTGGATTTCGACAACCCCGAAGAGTGCTTGCGCGTATTGGACGGATGCGGGTTATTTGAGGTGACAACACTCTCCGAGGACGACTCGAAGCGCGGGGAAATGTATCTCGCGAACGCTCAGCGCGAGGAACAGAGCAAGCGGTTCGAGAGCTACGATGATTTTCTTGAGTCATTGAAAATGCGCGCGGAAATCGGTGATTTCGAGCCGGTTCATATTCCGAGAATCACCCAGCTTACCAACAAGAGCAACCAATTCAACGTGACAACAAAACGCTACACCCTCGCCGAAATGGAGGAGGTTGCCGCAAACACGGATTACGTCCGACTTTGCGGTCGGCTTACGGACAAATTCGGCGACAACGGAATCGTGTCCGTGGTTATCGGGAAACGCGATAACGCGGTTCTCCACCTGGATTTGTGGTTGATGAGCTGCCGCGTCCTGAAACGCGGAATGGAATTCGCGATGCTGAACGCGTTGGTCGCGAAATGCCGAGAGTTGGGAATCCGTGAGATTTTCGGATACTACTTCCCCACCAAAAAGAACGCGATGGTAAAAGATTTGTTCGCGGAGTTCGGATTTACGAAAACGTCCGAGAATGAGGGAAATTCCGTGTGGAAACTTAACGTGGAAACGTTTAATCCGATAGATACAAAAATTCAGATTGGAGAATGATTATGAGCAAAGAGCAAATAATGGAGCGTCTGACGGAGATTTTCCGCGATGTGTTTGACGATGAAAGCATTGAGATTTCGGATTCCACCACCGCTGATGACATCGAAGCGTGGGACTCTCTCGAGCATATTACTCTTATTTCCGCAGTTGAAAAGGCATTCAAAATGCGCTTTACAATGCGCGAGGTCAGCGGAATGAAGAACGTTGGGGAAATGGCGGAGATTCTTCTGGAAAGAGGAAAGTGAGAGTCCCGATAACGCGCTCCCCAATAGGAACATTGACATAAGAGCCTGTTCAGAATCTCGGCATGCACGAATTTTCGAGCAAAATTTTGCCAAGAACAAGGAAAAATTTTGCAGGATTGCTAGTGCAAGTCAAGAAATTTTGACGCAGTTATCGGCAAAATTTGCCGAAAAGACGTGTGTGAAGAGATATTGAACAGGCTCTAAGGCGATGCTGCGGCATCGCCTTATTTTTATGACAAATGTCACGCGTTTTTCTGTCAAAAGTCACTTGCCGCCGACAGTAAAATGTGTTATACTTATAAACAGAAAGGCGGTATTGATATGGAATTTTTAAGTGTACAAAATCTGGTTAAAAACTATGGGGATTTTACGGCTGTGGATAATCTCAGCTTCTCGGTGAACGAGGGCGAGATTTTCGGACTTCTTGGTCCGAACGGCGCGGGAAAATCCACGACTATGAACGTTATTTCCACATTGTGCGATTTCACGCGGGGAAAGGT
>CAMWMN010000002.1 GCA_947175385.1 uncultured Clostridia bacterium
GTCCTCCGTAGTACAAAAGCCGTATTCCCTCCACAGGGAAATGAAGTCGTCCGGAATCCTCCCCCGATACTTCTCAATGATTTCTTCGGGAACATCTGCGTGTTTAATGCTGTTCTTGAACAGCTCTGCTGCGTTTTCGTCCATTGGTGTGTCCTCCTTATATTGATTTGAAAATCCAAATGCCGTTCAGTGCTTCGCTGCGGTTGGCTTTTGGATTATCAATCCACAATTACGTCCTGCATTTGACTCACAATATCGAGATGAACCGCCAGATTCACTTTGTGCAGATTGTCCACGCTCTCATTTCCGCCAAGGCTCAACAGCGGCTCATATGCAAAGCATTCATCATACGCGGGAACACCGAGCTTTTCCACCGCGTCCTCATACGGCTCCCACGACAATAAGGTGTGGCGGAACTCCGGGTCTTTCATTCGCCGCATTGTCAGTGAAAACATCTTGCCGATTACATCCCACTTTTCATGGCGAATATTAATATAACAAAAACGACCTTTGCTTGTAAAAAAGATTATATCCGCCATAGCCGTTACCATAACAACGACCGGATCGCAGTCATATTCCTCGTCCCCGTAAATCTCCCAAAAAATATCCGCGTAGTCATCGGGATTTACCAGCTTGTAGTACCCGTCCTCGGTGGTACAAAATCCGTATTCCCTCCACAGGGAAATGATGTCGTCCGAAACCCTGCCTTGGTACTTTGCGATTATTTCCTCGGGAACATCTGCGTATTTTACGCTGTTCTTGAACAGCTCTGCTGCGTTTTCGTCCATAATGATTTTCCCCTCATAACATTTTGGATTTTATCTCATCACATATTCGCACCAGAGCCGCTCTGTCCTGCTCTGTGAAATGCGTTTCCATACAACCTTTGTTGACTTCATAGTTTTTCACCGCCCTGTCTATGCACTTGCGGTTGTTGGCCGTGATAACCGTTTCTTCAAGGTTCATTTGCGCGATTATCAAGTTGTACACTATCATTTCCTCATCGGGATTTTCATCGAAGTAATCCTCCCAAAGTCTGGCGAAAACGTATTCCGTCCCACGCCCCTTTTGGGAGTATCGCTCGTAAATATCCCGAATATCGGCTATCATTTCATCTATTTGACTCATAATAGGTTACCACTTACTTTCATGGTTGCATACGTTTCGGGACACAGTGCCCGAAACATTACCAAGTAACAGCGTCCTGCATTTGGCTTACAATATCCAGATGAACCGCGAGATTTACCTTGTGGAGATTTTCGATCTTTTCCTTACCACCAAGGCTCAACAGCGGCTCATACGCGAAACATTCCTCATACGTTGGAACGCCCAGCTTTTTCACCGCGTCCTCATACGGCTCCCACGACAATACCACGTGTCTGAAATCTGCGGTTCTCATTCTTCTCATTATTAACGAAAAATACTCATCATCGCCAATAGCGTCAACCTTCTCGTGACGAATGTCAACTAAATTGAAGTACCTGTCGTCATCGTAAAAAATTATATCCGCCATAGCAGTTACAAATAAAACCACGGGATTCTTATCGCTGCCGCCATAAATCTCCCGGAAAATGTCCGCATAATCATCGGGATTGACGAGCTTGTAGTATCCGTCCTCTGTAGTACAAAATCCGTATTCCCTCCACAGGGAAATGATGTCGTCCGAAACCTTGCCCCGATACTTTTCGATGATCTCCTCGGGAACATCTGCGTGTTTAATGCTGTTCTTGAACAGCTCTACTGCATTTTCGTCCATTAATGTGTCCTCCTTAATTATCGAAAATTAATGATTTCCTGCATCTGGCTAACAATATCCAAATGAACTGCCAGATTTACCTTACGCAGATTGTCCACGCTTTCATTTCCGCCAAGGCTCAAGAGCGGCTCATACGCGAAACATTCCTCATATGTCGGAACGCCCAGCTTTTTCACAGCGTCCTCATACGGCTCCCACGACAATACCACATGTCTGAAATCCGCGGTTCTCATTCTTCTCATCGTCACCGTAAAATTTTTGCCTATTGCACCGCACTTTTCGTGTCTGACATTAACATAAATAAAGAACCCATCATTATCGTATAATATAACATCAGCCATACCTGTTGCGAATACAACCGCCGCCTCATCAGTAACCGCAACATTATCATGTTCGCCACCGTAAATTTCGCCGATAATGTCAATATAATCGTCCGGGTTCACGAGCTTGAAGTACCCGTCCTCGGTGGTACAAAAGCCGTATTCCCTCCACAAGGAGATGATGTCGTCCGACACCTTTCCCCGATACTTTTCGATAATCTCCTCGGGAACATCTGCATATTTTATGCTGTTCTTGAACAGCTCTATTGCGTTTTCGTCCATTGGTATGTCCTCCTTCAAATAATCCATAAAAAGTGAATATTTATATATTTTCATTATAACATACTTTTTCGGAAAATGCAAGGGGTTTTGGTAATTTATTGCAAAAAATCCCGCGATACAAAGCGTACCGCGGATTTTTTATGCTCTCGCGTACAACCCCTCAGGAGTACGTGTAATGCAACCGTCAATCTCGAGATTGGTAAGCGCCTCGGAAAGTTCGCCGAAGTCCATATCCGACTTGTCCATCAGCGTGTCACTGTCTGCGGGAGCGGCGGAAATCAGTTTTAACAGAGCCGTCTCGTTCTCCGAAAGCGATTCAAAGACCGTTTCGTCCACAACGGAATCCCTCTCCTCAGGGGACTTTTCGGGCTTCTTGGGTTTGCGCGAAACAGGCGACCCGAGCCGGGCTGGCGGCTTTTTGGCGGCAATCCGCGAGGTAAGCTCCGCGACCTTGCGCAGCAGTTCCTCGTCATCAATGGAGTGCTTTCTGAACCAATCGGTGATGTCGCGCGGGTCGGCTGCGGATAGCGCGCCCTCGCGGATAAGATTCGCGTTTCCGCGATAAACGGGGGAGCTGATGTCATGCGGCGGAACGGCAAACAGAGCGCGTTCCTGACGAATCGCGTGTGCCGCCGTTAATAATGAGCCGCTGCTCTCCGCCGCCTGAATCACCAGTGTGCCGTTGGCAAGCCCCGAAATGATTCGATTCCGCTCGTGGAAGTACGCGCCAAAGCTCCGCGCGGTGGGCATAAGCTCACTGATTATCGCGCCGCCGCTGTCCACAATCTCGCGTTTTAAGCCCGCGCTCTCCTTGGGATAATTCACAAGGATTCCGCAGCCCGCCACGCCTATTGTTCTTCCGCCCGCGTTAAGACAAGCACGGTGAGCGGCTGTATCCGAGCCGACCGCCAATCCGCTGACAATAGCCGCTCCGGCGCGGGCAAGCGGTTCGCAAAGGTAATTCGCGGTTTTTACGCTGTAATCCGTCACCTCTCGCGCTCCCACCGTCGCAATAGACAGTCTGTCGTTCAGCCCCGCAAGGCTTCCGGCGACAAACAACACTACGGGCGGTTTTTCGGTGCATTTCAGCAGCACAGGATATTCATCATCGTCAAGGGTGATTATACGGACATTATGTTCCGCGCACGTCCGCATAATCTCGTAAACCGCGCCGTTGCGCACCTCGGCGGCGCGCCGCTTTTCGCCGTCACTCAGAAACGGGAACCTTCCGTCGCGAATATCACGGCAAGCCCGAGTTGCATCGTTTCCGCACTGCGACAGAATGTAGTTCGTTTTGGAATTGAACGGCTGCATAACCATCAGCAGCCACAGCCAGACCTCTACCGGGCTTTTTGCCACGGGAATCCCCCCTCCTAAAAAGTTACAAATCGTTAAACCTTGCTCCGGAACAGTTTTCCCAGATTAGTCGGAGTAAGGTACTTGTGGCTGCCACTTATTTTCATAAATTGCACTGTCAGTTCCCTCAGGCAATTGCCGGCGCGATTGCGATTAGGAATCTTTTTCTCGGTTATGAGAGTAATTTTTATAGTTTGATTCACCAAATCAACTGCGTAACCAGCAATAAACTTCTTGTTTTGGGTTTTACATCCCTCCTGGAACTTACTGTTAAACCTATTCACGGCAATCGAAAAAATTTCAAGAGAAGAACAAAAATCTTCTTGACTTATTCTCCCTTTCTTAAAATGAAAGAGTATTTTATATCTGCCCAAAACACCACCCCTAATTAAACCTTAAACACCGCGCTCGTAAATGCCGGCAGAGTCAGTCCGCCGAGTTCCTGTTTCTCGCCCGTGAGTAGGTTCTCCGCCTGTCCGCCGCGGTTAAGATTGAACGTAAACGGCGCGCCGTCCGCGTTTATCACGGCAATCAGCGTTTCTTCTCCTGTGCTTCTGGAGAACGCGTACTGGCGGTTGGTAAGCTGAACCTGCTTGTAATCGCCCTCGGCAGCGGCGGGGTGGTTCTTCTCGATTTCCGCGAGCTTCGCGATATGCGCGGTGAGGTCGTTCATCCCCTCGGACTTCATCTTCTCGAGGTCGAACTCCACGCGGAGAGCGGGGTCGCCGTCCTTCTTATCAGCCAACACTCCAAACTCACTTCCGTAATACACCGCGGGAATGCCCGGCATCATAAACATCAGCGTGTAAATCAGCGGCAAATGCTCCTTGGTCTTGAGAATTGTCGCCACACGCGATACATCGTGGTTGTCCACGAACGTATACAAGTGCTTTCCGCGATAAATGCACCAATTTTCGCTGCCAAACTGACGGTTTATGGAGTGCGCGATCTCAAACATATTCATATCGTTAAAGCTGGAGAACAAGCCCTTATAGCACTCATAGTTCGTCACGGAATCCAGCATTTCGCCGTTACACCACTGATTATAATCGCCGTGAAGCGTTTCACCCAACAGAAAGAAATCGTCTGAAATGCCCTTGCAGTGGTTGTGAAGCTCTTTGAGGAAGCTCGGCTCAAGACAGTACGCAACGTCAAGCCGCAGACCGTCAATTCCAAATTCGTTTCTCCAGCCCGAAACGCAGTCGAAAATATACCGCTTAACCTCGGGATTGTACAGATTGAGCTTTACAAGGTCGTAATGCCCCTCCCAGCCCTCGTAGTAAAAGCCGTCATTGTAGTTGGAGTTACCCTCGCGAACGTGGAACCAGTCCTTTTTGGAGCTGCCGAGCTTGTTTTGGCGAACGTCCATAAAGTGCGTGAAATCGCGTCCAACGTGGTTGAACACACCGTCCAGAATCACGCGGATCCCGTTATCGTGCAGCGCATCGCAGACCTTTTTGAAGTCCTCGTTGGTGCCGAGGCGGCGGTCGATTTTCGTGTAGTCGATTGTGTCATAGCCGTGCGCAACGCTCTCGAAAACCGGTCCGAAGTAAATCGCGTTACAGCCCAGTTCCTTGATATGCGGAATATCGTCAATCACCTTGAGAATCCTATGGGAAGGTTCGCTTGTTCCGTCATTCCGCAGCGGACAGCCCATATAACCCAACGGATAAATGTGATAAAATACTGCGTTTTCATACCATTTCATAATAAATCTCTCCCGAATATTGAATTTCTTCGCCGGAATAGTTTTCCAACGGTGATTACATTATAACATATCGGGGGGAATTTGTCAATAACAGAATACGAAAAAACCGCTCCCTAAGAGAGCGGTTTTGCTGTCAGCCGTTCACTGCCTCGGTCAATTCGTCAAGATGGTCGTAATCGTAAGACACGCCTTTGTACTCGACCTCAATGTCCTCGCAGAAAAGGAACGTCATATCGCCGATTGAGGTTAATCCATCGGGGAGTTTTACGTATGTAAGCCCCTTGCAGTTGCTGAACGCGTCTCCGGCGATTACCGTAACGTTGTCGGGAATATCTACAAAAGACAGCTTTTCGCAGTCGCTGAACGCATACCTGCCAATTTCGGTAACGCCCTCGGGAATGGTTACCTCCGTAAGGTTTGTGCACCCGCTGAAGGTGCCGCCTCCGATTTTAGTTATTCCATTAGAAATGTCTAAGCTTGTGAGACTTATGCAGTTGTTGAATGCATACTCGCCGATTTCTGTTACACTGTTCGGGATAATTACAGATTCGAGACTTTCACAATCGCTGAAAGCTCCGGCGCATATTTCGGCAACACTGTCTGGAATCGTAACGCTCGTGAGATTGGCGCACTTTTCAAATGCCCAGTCGCCGATGAGAGTTACGCTGTTCGGTATGGTTACTCTTTTCACGGTTTCGTTTTCGTCAAACGCATATTTCCCGATTGCGGTGATAGTTTCGCCGTCAATTTTGGACGGAATTACAACATCTTCGTCATTGCCGTTGTAATATTTGAGGGTGTAAGCGCCCTCGGCAATGGCTGCCTCGAACTCCGATTCGGGAGTATAGGGGAGGTTTATGGGGGGTTCTTCGGGAGTGCTGACGGGAGTACTTTCGGGAGTGGATTGCTCACTTTGTGTGGTGGATTGTTTGCTCGTTTGTGTGCTTGTGCTTAAGTTGGAATCGGAATCGTTATTTCCGCCCGAACACGCTGTCAGGCTCAGAACCGCCGCCAAACATACAAAAACCGTTAAAAATTTCTTCATAATCTTCTGTCCTTTCAAAAATTCATAGTTTACATGGGATAAATCTCTCCCTGTCATATATAATTCTACCACAAAGTATTATGTTTTGCAAGGTATAAAATAACCAAAGTTAGTAAAGTTTCTGATGATTGTTTTGTGGAAATATTACAGAAAACGAAAAAATCCCCGCCGGAGAGGGCGGGGATTGTGCATTTTGTTACTTAACCTGATTGTCGGGAGTGATGTTCCAGATTTCCTTTGCGTAGTCGGCGATGGTGCGGTCGGAGCTGAATTTGCCCGCCGCTGCCATATTCAGCCAGCACTTCTTGATAAATTCCGCGTGGTTGAACTTGAAATCGCTGTTTGCCTTGAGCTTTGCCTGAACGTAGTTCTCCAAGTCGCCGAGAATGTAGTAATGGTCGGGTCTGTGCCACGATGCGCCATCCAGCAGCGAATAGTACAGCTCACGAAACATTCCCGTGCCGCCGTCGTTGAACGTGCCGTCAATCAGCGTGTTGAGAACGCGAGCTACACGTGTGTTCTCGGAGTAGATTTTACGCGGGTCGTAATTCGGCATAATCCGCGCCAAATCCTCAACGCGTGCACCGAAGATGTAGTTGTTTTCCTCGCCCGCCTCCTCGCAGATTTCGACGTTCGCGCCATCGTAAGTGCCGAGAGTCATTGTGCCGTTGAGCATAAACTTCATATTGCCCGTGCCCGATGCTTCCGTGCCCGCGGTGGAAATCTGCTCGGAAATATCCGCCGCGATAACCAACTTCTCCGCGTAGGATACATTATAATTCTGTACGAACACAACCTTAAGCAGACCGTTGATGGACGGGTCGTTGTTTACGAGGTTGCCGATTTCGTTGATATACTTGATAATGCCCTTTGCGCGTGCGTAACCCGGAGCGGACTTCGCGCCGAAGATAAATGTTATCGGAGCGAGGTTATCCCTTGAGATACTCCCGTCTTTGATTCCGAAATAGATGTACAGAATCGAGAATGCATTCAGCA
This sequence comes from uncultured Clostridia bacterium, assembly GCA_947175385.1. Lineage (GTDB taxonomy): Bacteria > Bacillota > Clostridia > Oscillospirales > Ruminococcaceae > CAG-115. Next base: position 7,464 of record CAMWMN010000002.1, read on the forward strand.
GTTGACGCTTATATTCGTGCAGACGCTTGACTTGAATATCGAACATCGAATCGGGATTAAGCTCCACACCCTCATGTTCCTTGATATATTTCGCGAGAGCGGCTTTGTTCGCGCGCTTAATTCCGCTGAACCGCGCCAATACGGACTTGTCATCCGCGAATGAGCGCAGCGAGCTGAGCTTTGACAAATCCGTGATCCAACCTTCGCCGTCCAACAGCTCGTTAATGAGCTTTTTTAGCTCGGGGTTGCACAATGCAAGCCAGCGGCGCGGAGTGATTCCGTTGGTCTTGTTCTGGAATCTCTCGGGGAACAGCTCGTACCAGTCGTGCAGCGCGGTGTTCTTGAGAATCTCGGTGTGGATTTTCGCAACGCCGTTTACATAGCGTGAGCAGTAGATCGCGATACGCGCCATATGCACTGTGTTGTCGCGAACGGGCATCATACTTTCGATTTTCTCACGCGCAATATTGCGGCGGTACATATCCGAGATGAACGTTTCGTTGATACGCAGAATGAATGCGTAAACCTCGGGCAGCAGCTCCGCGATAATACCGCTTCCCCACTTTTCAAGCGCCTCGGACATAATTGTGTGATTTGTGTAGCTGAACGTATTCTTTGCAATCTCGAATGCCTGTTCAAACGGCATTCCGTGAACGTTCACAAAGATTCGGATAAGCTCGGGGATCGAGATTACGGGGTGAGTGTCGTTAAGCTGAATCGTGTTGTACTCTGCGAAGGTGCTTAAATCGCGCCCTGCGGCGAGGTGTTTTTTCACCAGATCCGCCATTGATGCCGCACTGAAGAAATACTCCTGTTTCAGGCGCAGAACTTTGCCCTCATGAGATTCATCGTTCGGGTAAAGCGTTCTGGAGATATTCTCTGCTTGGATTTGCCCCGTTGTTGCCGCAAAGTAATCCCCGCGGTTGAACGCATCGAAATCAAACGCGCAGACGGGCTCTGCCTGCCACAGGCGCAAGGTTCCCGCGAAATCGTTCTTGTAACCGAAAATCGGCATATCATAAGGCACAGCCTTTACATCACCGGTGGTGAAGTGAATAATGACCTCGTCATCGTCCACACGTCTGCTCCACGGGTCGCCGTATTTTGTCCAGTCGTCTGCGTATTCGCGCTGGAAACCGTTCTCGATAGCCTGCTTGAACAGTCCGTACTTGTACCGGATTCCATAGCCGGTAAGCGGCAGCTTCATTGTCGCGGCACTGTCCAAAAAGCACGCCGCAAGCCGACCCAGACCGCCGTTTCCGAGAGCGGCGTCCTCAATTTCCTCAAGGTCGGACAGTGATCCGCCCGCGCTTTGCAGCAGCTCCTCCGCATAATCCGCAAGCCCCAGACACAAGATGTTGTTATACACCGCGCGTCCTACGAGAAACTCCATCGACAGGTACGAAGCTCCCCTGCCCCGCGGCGCGGAGCAGTTCATCATCGGCACCGCCTGCTTCATTATCGCCCGCGAGAGCGCGTCATGGAGCTGCGCGGGGGTGTGCTTTTTACCTTCCGCGCTGCCTTCACGCAGAATGTCCTCAAAATCGTTCTTCAACAAAGTCTTATCAATCATAAATTTTCTCCTTATTTTAATTTGCAAATCCGAAACCGCGCAGATGAAATCCGCAAAGCGGATTTCATCTGCGCTTGCTAAGCGACCCGCAACACCACTTCGTGGTGTTGCGCGCCGCTTGCATTTCGGATTTGCATTAATCGCCGGTAGGTTGCTTTGGATTTTAGCGTGCCAAACTCGTGCCACTCCACGTTACGCGTGATTAATTAATTTGCACGAGCCGCCAAAAGGTTGTTGGGGGTTATAACGCGCCGGAATTGCAATCCGATAGGTTGCTTTGAGATTGCACGCTCCTAAATTTCACCCCAAACGGCGGAGCGGAGTTATAACCCGAATAACTGTCAACTGATTTTATTGTACCATATTTTTCCGACAAAATCAAGTGTGGAGTTGAAAATATGACAGTTTTTAACCGAAAAGATTAATTTTTGGTGAAATTGCACATAAGTTAGGCTAAAATTTCTACATTCTAATTTCCATAAAATGGCAAAAAATTCAAAAAAGTTGCGAAAGAATACTTGAAAAAAAAAACGGGTTATGTTATAATTAAAGTAAATACACAGCGGCTTATGGGCAAGTTATGCCCAAAAACACGCCAATTTCGCACGGCTCAGTAATACGCTTTACCGCAAGAAAGCGGAGACCGTGCGGCATCGGCTTGAGATGATCCGCTGAAAAAAACGGCAAATTCGCGTTTGCCGTGGAACGGAGGTTTTCAGGTGAATAAATTCTCTTATGTTGCCACCGACCCCAGCGGTAAAACGATTCGTGGCTCGGAAATGGCGGAGGACTACAGAGACCTGCAGGTAAAACTGAGAGAACGAAAGCTGTATGTCACAAGTTACCGCGAATTGGGTCAGGGCGGAAACGATGTGAAGTACAAGTTCAAGGTCAAGGAGGTTTCCTTCATCTCGCGTCAGTTGGCGTCTATGTCTTCCGCGGGTCTGTCTCTTGTAAGGGCACTGTACATACTTCAGGAGCAGCAGGAAAACAAAAAGGCAAAGGCTGTTCTGCTGGACATTTACGAAGAGGTACAAAAAGGTAAGGCATTTTCGGACGTTCTCAGAGCCAAGCCCGGTGTCTTCCCGGATATGTTTGTCAGCATGGTTGCCGCGGGTGAGGCTTCGGGTACGTTGGACGAAATGTTCACTCGTCTGTCCGACCACTTTGCAAACAGCAACAAGACCGCAAATAAAGTCAAGTCAGCGATGGTTTATCCCGTTATCCTGTTTGTATTGCTGATTGCGGTTATCATACTGCTGTTCGTTGCGGTTTTGCCATCGTTTGCGGGTATGATGCCGGAAGAAGATATGTCGGGGCTTTCAAAGGCACTGCTCGCCTTTTCGGATTCGCTGGTTAACCAATGGTATGTTTACGTCATTGTAATCGTTGCGATTATTGTGGTTTTTATGATGCTTATGAAAACACCCAAGACGCGTATAAAAATGGACGAATACCTGTTGAAAATTCCCAAAGTTGGAAAGCTTGTTGCGATCGTTTATACCGGCACATTCGCAAGAAATATGTCCAACCTTTATGGGGCGGGCTTGCAGATGGTTGAATGTATCGAAAAATCTATTTCGGTGGTCAACAATATGTATGTAAGAAAACGTTTTGAAGAAGTCGTAGATTCGATAAAGCTCGGTGAGGGAATGTCGAACTCCATCGAAAAAACGGGAATATTTGAGGGTATGTTTACCTCAATTATCTACGTCGGCGAGGAATCGGGTACTTTGGATACGATTCTGCGCAAGGCAGCGGAATATTACGAGGAAGAGGCGGACAGCGCGATTGGCAAGCTGGTTAGTATGATGGAGCCGTTAATGATTATCATCATGGGTATCGCGATTGGCTTCTTCCTTGCGGGTATGTTCCCGTTGCTGTATGGCGGAATGATGAACATCGCATAACAGACTGCGGTTCTCAGGAAAATTCAGAACGCCGCTCTCCGTGGCTACGAATTATACGGAGAGCAAAACAAACCGTGCGGACGCGGCTTTACACAGGAAATCCCCCGTTTGCGGTTTGAAAATAAAAACTATGAGGTGAATTTATGCTTTCTATTGATATTACCGACAGACAAATAAAGCTTGTCAGAGGTGTACACAGCGGCAATAAAATCAAGATTCAGGACGCTGATATGCGTGAGCTTACACTTGGTATGGTTACCAACGGATTTATTACCGATGTTCCGATGGTGGCTTCTGAGCTGAACGACATCATCAAGTCTAGGGACATCAAGGAGAAGGAGGCTGTCGTTTCGATCACCTCCAGCAACATTGTGTATAAGGAATTGACTGTCGCAAAGCCCAAGAGTATGAAAAACACCGCGATTATCGAGGCTATGATTCAGTCGGAAATGAACGTTTCCACGGATTATAACATATCCTTTACTATCGCGGGAGAAACCGAGGACGGCGAGCACAATAAGATGCTTAAGGTCATGGCGGCGGCTTGTCCTCAGAGATTGGTTGACGGCTATGTAAGACTGTTTCAGCACATCGGGCTTTCGCTTAAGGCTGTTAATATCTCGAACAACTCCATTACACGGCTTATTACAAACACCCCGAAGCTCTCCGACAGAATGCCGATTCTGCTTATCCAGATCGACAAGAGCTTTTTGAATATGAATCTGTATGAGGACAATCGTCTGGCGTTCTCGCGGTATTCCAACATCGACCCCGCAGACTACGATGACGCACCCGATTATGTTACCCACGCGGTTTATGACAATCTGTTCCGTATGATTCAGTTCATTCGCAGCAGAAAGAATGCACGCGGACTTCAGGAGATTCTGTTCTATGGCGAAATCGACAGCTTTATGGAGATTTCAAACGCCATAGCACAATTCAATATCTCATCGAATATGCTTTCTATGCCGAGCAATATTCAGGCATCAGTGCAGTTCGACTTCTCGAAATTCGCGAACGCTATCGGCGCGCTGTATCAGCGTAATAAGGAAACCGACCACATCAACCTGCTTGAGGCGACATCGGCGAAGGCTTCCAAAGGCTCGGATAAGTTTTTGTTGGGGCTGGTGGGCATTATGGCGGCTTCTGCGGCGGTTGTCGGCGGAGCGGTAGCTGTCTTTAGTATAATCAACAACAACTACATAAACAAGGCTCAAAAGCTGGAAGCTGACATCAAGGCGCTTGAGCCGGCTCTGGCGATCGTTGACGCGCGTACTACAATGCTTGAGGGCTTTAACAACTACAATAACACGATCGAATCGGTTAAGAACCTCTTTAACTATACCCCGAAGATTACCGGTCAAGTATTTGACAAGCTGCGCGAACCGCTTGATAATGACAAAAGCAAGCTTTTGACTGGGGATCAGGAGCTTGACATAGAGTCCATAATTATTGAGGGGAATGAGGTTGTTGTAACTTACAGGGGCTGCTCAAACGGCGATCCCTCACCTGTTCCGGCTAATCTTGTCAGATATATGAACGAGAAAGTACTGAATAAGTACAATGAGCCGTATTTCGAGAACATACAATACAGCGGCTTCACCAAGTTGAACGCAAGCGACTATGGCGTATACGCGATGCTTTCTTCAGATGGCAAAGTTTACGACACAATGTTCTCGTTCAGTATCACAATGACGCTGCCAATGGGCAATGATGAGGAGCACGCAAACCTCAACCAAGGAGAGGCTGATGACAGTGCAGATAATAATACTTTGGGGGTGACTGAATAATGAAGTTAAGTAAGCAGGAACGCATTGGACTTATGATTATTATGGCGGTGGTTATTATTGCGTTGGGCGCGTTTTTGATGGTAAAGCCCAAGATAGAGGAAATGAACCGCAACAAGGAAACAATGGAAACCAAGCAGAAAGAATTTGACGAGAAAAAGGCCAAAGCCGATACCAAGAGTTCATTGAGGACGCAGATTGAGGCTGCTTATGAAAAGGGCGAGGACACAGCGGATATGTTCTTTTCGGAGATGGACGGATATGAGGTTGACGATATGTTCAGAGAATTTCTCGAGAACAGAGAGTACACCAAGCCCGATGCCAATAAGCCGGAGGAGCAATCCAAAATCCTGATTGAAGAGTTGAAAATCGGCAATCTTGACACAGAAACACTTTCGCCCTCGTTCCTGGAGATTCGTCCCATAACGTATCCGCTTAAGCAATTCGCAACACAGGGCGGTGTGACGCTCTCCAAGGAGGAGCAGGCAGAACAGCTCAGAAAGGCGGCTCTGGCGGCTGCGCTCGGCGGAGACCAAACCATCGGCGCGACTTCTATCTCGTTCACCGCTAAGGCGCTCTCCAACGATGAGCTTATCAAATTCGCGGACGAGATCAACAACTTTGTCCGTAAGGAGAATGGAAATGTTGTACGAAAGGCGATGAAAACACAGAATATCGAGCTTACTTATAATGATATTACAAGAAAGTACGATGAAATGATTGAAGATATGCTTAAAGAAGCCGAGGCTGATGGCAAGGCTGCGTTTGAGCGTGATTTTCATGTTTCGTTAAGCGGCAGTGGTTCTTCGGGTTCAAACCTTTTGACACCTACACCCGATGCCGACAATAACAACAATAATAACAAGAGCAATGTATCGGATTATCTGTGTTCGTGGGAGAATACACTGACGCTTTACAGTGTTGAGCGTATGCAGAATCCCAAGCCTATTCTTGACGCGCAGGACGGCATTGTTTCGTCTGAAGAGTGATCTGCACATCTACTGACTTGAAAGGAGGATCTTATGCGACACAAATTCAGGAAGTACATAAGCAAGCGCGGAAGCGCACTGTTTATGGTGCTGAGCGTTATGACGGCACTGATTGTTACAAGCATGGCTATGTATTTTTCGGTGGTTTCGTCCAGAAAGACGCAATACGCAATATTTAACCAACAACAATCGTATCAGTCGGCGCTTTCTCTAAACGAGAGCCTGCTTGGCGGTATCATCGCGAGAACAGACGATACGAACAAGTCCGGATTTACCGCACTTTCACAGGCCATTGATCAGATGACAGTGGGTCAAACCATTACCACAAGCAACAACGATTTTACCTCGTTTGCGGGAAATTTAAGAGAAGATGAGGATCAGGTGGGCGCGTATATCGCGGACATTACGTTCCTTTGCGATGACGCTGAGGGAAGACTGTTTGACTTTGCTGTTACTTCGATGATTAACGGCACCGAGTCTACGGTTCACCAATATGTTATCATTCCGAAGCTGTCTGAACAGCCACAAACCGGTGGCGGCGGTGTTCCCGATAAGTTGTTCATCTCCTCGGGGTTCACTCCTACAAATAGCTCCATTGGTATGGGCGCTATGTACTGCGACGTTTTCTATGATACCGAGTACGCGTTTATGATGCCTTACGGCGATTTGGCAAAGGGGCATCAAGATAACGAGGCGAAGCTGCAGTATATGGGAAATGTATACGCAGCTGGTACGTTGGAAATGGATTACGGCGTTGAGAAAACGTGGGAGAAAAATGAGTGGTCCGGTGTAAGACCCATTCAATGGGTTATAAGAAACAACTTCAAGCTTAGCAATGAGAAGCACTGCACTCCGTTCCCTACCGATAATGTGCTTAGCGGCGTTACCTATGCGGATAAGACCAACCGTGTTATCGTTGGCGGAGACTTTATTGTTGAGTCGGATTCTCAAGGCATGACCGATGTGGATATTTATGTTCTTGGAAATGTTGTCATTAAGGGCAACGCGGCAAGCAAATTCAGTGACAGGCGTGTAAGATTGTTCGTTGTCGGAAATATTACCGATGAGAACGGCAATCCTCACTCGGGATTCCAGCATACATACAAGGGCGAATCCAGTTGGCAGAGTGCTTCGAGCAATCCCCATAGAGTTATCAATGTGGAAGAGTGCAAAAATATAATCCGCACGGCTACCACCTCTGTAACCTATTATGATTGGAACAGCATTTACGAAGATATACCCGGGATTGATGCAGAGAAAGACATTAACCTCGTATGGGATAATCCAACAGTACTTACATGGAGTTCGTCTAACCAAGGCTGCACTATCAGAAAAATAACTGCGGGAGGCAGCGGGTGGAGCAGCACCGATACCGACAACGGCTTCAAGATTATTATCGATACCGGCAATGACCCCAATAATGTGTATACTATTAGGCTGAAGGGTTATCTTGACGGCGGCAAGACGTTCTCTTGGTTTCCGAGAAAAGAATTTGAAACCAATATGTGGGTTCTGCTGAGGGGCAAAGGGTCGGTTAGATTTGAGGTTCCGAACGGCGTGAACTATGAGAACTGGAGCGGCAGAACGTTCGTTATGCATGAGGACTGGTTGGGCTTCGGGTTCAACTCGCAAAACAACAGATCAGATGAAAGAGCCTTGAAGCAATATATTCACTGGGACTGCGGCGATAACTGCTGCAAGAACGAGGCAACTTTGACAACCGATGAGTGTGACATCTGCCATAATTCTAAGTATGAGATAAAATGCTCAAGGCATCACTTCGGCAAGGTTGTCTGCAAGGACTGCGAGGGGGATTATTACAAGCTGGTTGAGGAAAGCGGCAAGGTTTATTCCGTTGGTACATGCGGAAATCGCGTAGAATATAACGCGACAGGCAACAAAAACCCGACAACCAATATCTACCTTACCATGTGCGGCGCTAATTCGTCTATCCAGTTCACTGAGCCAGACAAGGAAGCGTTTAGCGTATTCTGGGGTTATATTTACGCGCCCTATGCGTCTATGCACTTCGATGCGAGTCAATCTTCCGGTAAGAGAATCAACTTTCTGGGCGGTATTGCCTGCGGGGACTTCAATCTCGCGGGTATGCACCAATATATAGGATTGTATCCCGACAGACTTCCGAGCGAGATGATGTCTGAAAAGTGCAGAGAGCACCCGTTGGTCGGTGTCGACGACAAGTCTTGGAAGAAAGAGATTTGAATTTTTGGGGGGTGAATGACAATGCTTAAAAGATTTTTTTCAAACCGCAGCGGTTTTACGTTGGTGGAGATTATCATCGCAATGGTCATTTTTGCGTTTATGTCCACCATGATAGCGGAAATTTTGCAGTTATCCCTGAAAACCCGCAAAGACATCAACGATTATGGCAAGGAGCTTGCTGTACAAGAGCAGCAGCTCGCTAAGGTTTCCAAAGATGCAAGCGATTTTCAGAACAAGACAGCCGATTACAGTATGAAATTCAATTCCACAGACGGATCAAATCAATATGATGTTTCGCTGGCATATCAGATTAAGGACTCTGTCGGCGGGAATACCGCAGTAGGCATCAACTATTTCGTTTCTCCCGTAAACTATGACGGCACGTTTGGCGATGTCGGTTCGGGAAGCGGAAACATTGGCGGCGGAGGAGGTTCGCAGTCAGGCGGAGAAATGGCTCTCGCGGAGAGCCGCAACGCAGGTATCGCCAATATAAGAATTTCCGGCTCTAAGGGATTGGAATATGTTCAGGTAAGAAGTGTGCAGCAGGTTTACCCGATTGGGCTTACCGGAACGCAGACAAGATATGTATTTACTTGCTCCGCAAGCAGCGCTACTATGGCTGCTGTTGACAAACCATATTCCGAGTATGTGCTGTACTTCTATATGGACGGGCAGATTGACCCGGTTAAGAGCGCAATTGTTAATGTCGGTGTTGACCCCAACACTGGGGCGGAATACCAATACACCAATAATGTTCCGCTGGCGGCTAAGGTTATCAGAGTAGGCTATTGCGATGCCTCGGGTAATGAAATCTCCCGTTCCAACGGCACGCACAACTATACCGTAAGGGGCGGCGGGTCCAATTCCGTCAGAGTCGGTGTTCCGTTCAGGAAAGAGGGCGGAATTATGACGAACTACGTTTCCGACGGTTTCAATTCAAGCAGCACAATTACGTTCTTTGTCGATTTCGAGGAGGATCCCGGTAACCTTACCACTGATTCGTTCGGCACCAACGGTGGTGCCGGTGCCGGCGGCGGTACACGATATTCTTTGTACAACTTTACGAATATCACGTATGATAATTTGTACATTTACGGTGCTTATCCGTATCAGATGAATGTCTTAAGCAATAACAGCAGCTCCGGTAATAACGGGTGAGCTGCCGGAGATTCGTAACCTCAGAAGGGAGGATTTAATGTGTTAAAGCGCATAAAACGACTTTTCGGCAGACGAAATAACGCAGGATTTACGATGGTTGAGGTAATCGTTTCCATAGCGCTGTTGGGAATTATGATTCTCGGTGTGTTGGGCTTTATGGCTCCGGTTATGTCAATCGTTGCAGATGGTGAGAAGAACGCTCGAGGCGTAATGCTTATGGAAGCGATTGATTCCTATATCACCAACAGCCTGCGGTATGCGGAGTATGTTAAGATTTACTCAAATGTCAAGCAAGGCACAGACCCGACAGACGGGGACGCGGATTTCACCGAGATGACGGGATATGTCAACGCTACGCATGAGCTGCGGTGCATTTCGTTTAGCTGGATGGAAACCGGGATAAAGGATCAATACAAGCTGGTACTCCGGCAGAACAGGGTTGATCAGAGCACTTTCAAGATTGCGCAGCTTGCGAACGGAAAGCCAGATGCGGTAAGCGTTATGGGCGACTGCATTTATGACGATCTGTATATTGTTCCCCAATTTAGGCTGATTGACAACAACTATGATGTTCCCAGTCCGGCAGATCCGTCAATAACAACTCCGAAATACGCGGACGGCGACCCCAATCTGCATTATATCGGGTTCCAGAATGTTACCCAGGTATATAGAGATAATCAGTGTTACAGCACCGAAGCTGCCAACAGAGCCAATAGCTCTTTGGCGTATGTGGGTGAGAGCTTTACAGCCTGCACCACCATCGCAAGCAATTATACCAACAAGCTGACCGCCGGAGGGTACAAATACAAGATTTATGAAATCAACGAGGGCGTATACGATGCGACCAGCGTTACTACTCAGATAGATGAAGATACCGGTATGACTTTGTATTATCCCGAAACCTACATCTACTATGTGGCGAGAAAGTTTGACACGATTACAACACCGTAATCTGTAAATTGTTTATGGCAAATAGAAATTCGGGGCGATTCGCTCGCCCCGAAATATTTGTCGATAGCTTAATGGATATTGAACGGACCGATAAGACCGTAATACCAATTCAGGATCGGTGTGCCAAACAGCCATGCCGCAGCGATTCCAATCGCCAGGAACGGTCCGAATGCCATTCGCCGCTGATATTTTACTTTGGTGACTTTGTTGCCATTTATGAAAATTCTGAACGCGCCTTCGCGTTCGTCCGAAATGTTTTCACGAAGGGTTTGACTTAATGCCGCTTTGTCGGGCAAGCCGTTCCAGACCTTTTCTTCGAGGAATTCCCACTCGATATCGGGATTTCCCTCACTTATTCCACCGACAATTATATCGGTTTGATCGCCCTCGACATAGCCCGAGCCATGGTCAAGCTGATTTTGATACCATTCGCACACCAATTTTTTGATTTTTTCGGAGATTTCCTTTTCGACTTCTTTATCGCGGATTTTCTTGAAGATCCCGTATATCGAGCCTAGGACTATTCCGATAAGCAGAGCGACAAAGACTCTGTATCCCAGAAGCAGCGATGCCCCGAGCATAAGCTGCAGATCTCCGCCCCCCATACCTCCGGTAAGCACCAGAATTACGAACAGCAACGCGATTATTCCGAACGAAATCAGACGCTCATACCACGGCATTTGGGGGAACACGAAAAACGAGGTGATTCCGAGGACAGCGACTGTGATGCTGCACCAATAAGGAATCTCAAAGTGGTCGAGGTCTATCCCGGAGAGGACGATAAGTACCGCGAAAAGCACTGCGGCATATGCAAGCTCCCATTTGAACCCAAAGACGAGATATGCCGCGCAGTAGACAACGGCGGTCGTCGCTTCAACGATCATATACCTTGGTGAGATTTTCGCGCCGCAGTAACGGCATTTTCCCTTGAGGAAAATCCAACTGAAAATCGGGAACATATCGTACCACGCGAGTTTGTGACTGCATGAAAAGCAATGCGACGGCTCGGTGATTATCGATTGTTTCAGCGGGGTACGCAGTATTACCACGTTCAGAAAGCTGCCGATAACGGAGCCGAACAGAAACGCAAATACCGCGTATACAATGTGAACAGCTATGGGCATTTTGATGACCCTCCTTATTATAATGAGTCGGATTTATATCCGTTAATGATATTTTACCATAAAATTGCAGATATTGCAAGATAGTTTTTAGAAAATAGTTATTGGCAGTTGTAACGCTTTGATAACCACAGCTATTCTCTGTTAAACTATACGAAAGGAATGAATTATATATGGCAGGTCCGATGAACAACATACGAATTGGCGATGTCTTGCTGGAAAGCGGCTTTATAAACGAGCAGCAGCTTAAAGAGGCGCTGAACAAGCAGCAGCAGAGCGGCAAGGGCAAGATGTTGGGTGAGATTATCCTTGAAATGGGGTTGGTTTCTGAAACACAGCTCGCTCAAGCGTTATCAATTCGGCTTAAGGTTCCGGTTGTGGATTTGGTGACCGAAAAGGTAAATTCCGAGGCGGTCGGAAAAATTCCCCAATCTGTCGCAAAAGATAAGTTGGTTTTCGCGTATCAGATCAACCACGGAAGACTTATGGTTGCGACAAACGACCCCGTAAACTTCTATATCTTCGAGGACTTGAAAGTTCAGACCGGCATGGAGATTATCCCCAAGCTGGCAACCAAGACGCAGATCGAAGCCGCTATCAATAAGTACTACTCAACACAAGCAATTGACAGCACGATGAACGAGCTGGAAAGCGAGCAGGTGGACAATTCCAAGCTCGAACAGGATCTGGCGAACGCCGAGTCCGAGGGACGTATCGATAACGCGCCTATCGTAAAGCTCGTTAATATGATGGTTGAAACCGCGTTCCGTATGCAGTGTACGGATATTCACATCGAGGCATTTAAGGACAGAACAAAAATTCGTTTCAGAATCGATGGCGAGTTGGTGGAGCAGGATATGAAGATTCCACCGTCATTCCACAATTCGCTGATCACGCGTATCAAGATTCTGGCGGGCATGAACATCGCCGAAAAACGTATTCCGTTGGACGGACGTTTCGGAACGCGTATTGACGGCACGAATCTGGATATGCGTGTGTCGACAATTCCTTGCGTATACGGCGAAAAGTGCGTTATACGTCTGCTGTCTACGGCGGACGCGGCGGCGCGTAAAATTACCGACCTCGGTATGACGGACTATAACTATCAGATGTTCAAGCAGATTATCCGCTGCCCGAACGGGGTTATGTTGGTTACGGGACCTACCGGTTCCGGTAAATCCACAACGCTTTACGCAACATTGGGTGAGCTTGCGCAGCCGAACGTAAACATCGTAACGGTTGAGGACCCTGTCGAGAAGAAAATCGATGGTATCAATCAGTGCCAGATCAACGACAAGGCGGGTATGACGTTCGGAGCGGCGCTGCGTTCGATTCTGCGTCAGGACCCGGATATCATAATGGTCGGAGAGATTCGTGACGGCGAAACCGCTGATATTGCGATTCGCGCCGCTATCACGGGACACTTTGTATTGTCCACACTGCATACCAACGACGCGGCGGGAACTATCGTCCGTCTGGTGGATATGGGCGTTGCACCGTACATGGTTGCAAGTTCAGTTGTCGGAATTATCGCTCAGCGACTTGTAAAGCTGTTGTGTGATCAGTGCAAGGAGAAATACACGCTGTCGGACCCCGAAATGTTGGAGCTTATGCATCGTAAAGACCCGATTGATATTTACAGACCGCGTTCGGGCGGATGCCGCTCTTGCCGCGGAACGGGCTATCACGGACGTACCGCGATTCACGAGATTATCGTAATGACACCGGATCTTAAGGTGATGGTTTCCGAGGGAGCGTCCGCCGAGGCAATCGGCGAACAGGCTACCAAAAACGGCACAAAGCTGCTGCGTGACAACGTAACGCAGATGGTGGAACAGGGCAAAACCACTCTCGATGAGCTTATCAAGGCTACATACACGGTATAATCCGAATTGCGAACGGTTTTGGGATTTCAAATCAAACAATCCCTATAAACGCAATAACGCTGCATAATTGCGCGTTATAGTCCACAGCAAGTTACAGGTATCGCAGGAAATTCCGAAAAGCGAGCAGCGCGTAACACCGCATAAGCGGTATTACGGGTTGCTCGGCTAGTGCGGACGAAGTCCGCACGGTTTCGGAATTTCAATTAAAAATAAGGAGAAATGACATGGAAAACGCCAACATTATGGACATTAACCGCATTCTGGACGAGTCACGCGACTTGGGCTGTTCGGACTTGCACTTCACTGCGGGACTTCCGCCGATTGTGCGCTTGCACGGTTCGCTGAGAAAGCTCTCGGGGTATCCCGACTGCACTGAGCCGATTATCGTGAATATCATCAATCAGATTACGTCAATCAAGCATAAGAACCAGATCTCCAAGGGGTTGGACACGGACTTTTCGTATACCTCCGCAGCGGGATTCCGTCACAGAGTTAATGTGTACCGCCAGCGCGGATATCACGCTGTCGCGATTCGTCTGCTGCGCGATGATATTCCGACATTGCAGGAGCTGAGTCTTCCGCAGATCATTGCCGATTTCGCGATGCGCCCCCGCGGACTGGTGCTTGTTACAGGTCCTACCGGTTCCGGTAAATCCACGACATTGGCGGCGATGGTTGACTATATCAACCGCCAGAGAAACTGCCATATTCTGACGGTTGAGGATCCTATCGAGTATGTTCATACCCATAAACAGGCAATGGTGAATCAGCGTGAAATCGGACAGGATATTGACTCGTTCTCCGGGTCGCTGCGTGCGGCACTTCGTGAGGATCCGGACGTTATCCTCGTAGGAGAGATGCGTGACTTCGAGACCATCAGCGCAGCAGTAACGGCGGCAGAAACAGGACACTTGGTATTCTCGACTCTGCATACAACGGGCGCGGCTGAAACCATCGACCGTATCATAGACGTATTCCCGCCGCACTCGCAGGGGCAGATTCGCGCGCAGCTTGGCGGTAACTTGGTTGGCGTTATCTCGCAGACGCTTGTTCCCACGGCGGACGGCAAGGGCAGATGCGCGGCTTTGGAGGTTATGGCAAGAACAGACGCTATCGGCGCGATGATTCGTGAGGGTAAGATCCACCAGATTCCCTCGACAATCGCGACAAGCAAGAAAGACGGAATGTTCACGCTTGACCAGGATCTGGCGCGGCTTGTGCGTATGGGTAAAATCACCGATGAGGTCGCAAGAACCCGCTGCAAGGACGTTTCCGAGTACAGAAGATTCCTCGAAATGGGTTAAGACGCGGCAGCACGCGCCGAAGGGAGGCTTATTATGATCAGGCAAATCCACAAAATTATGAAGAAAAAAGGTTTTACGCTGGTTGAGCTTATTGTGGTTATTGCTATAATCGGTGTGTTGGCGGCGATTCTCGTGCCCACCCTTATTGGAGTGGTGACGAAAGCGCGGGTGACTTCGGCGAATTCCACCGCCGCAGAAATTCGCAAGACGCTTAATAATTTTATGACAGACGCAGAAATCGATGGTTTTTGTATGAAGCAGACAAACGGAATTGTGGAGGTGTTTGACATCACCATAAATGGTGGCGTATGGGAATGCAGCTCTGCTTCCGACCCAAACAACTTCAACAAGCGCGGGGGGACTGAAATCGAATGGGGTAATGGCGGCGCCGCAAGTCAAAGTGTGTCCGGCGACCCGCGCGCGGGTATTACAAGCGGTGAGAAATATTTGTGCGTGTGGTTGGCAGACCGACTTCCGATGTTAGAGTGCGGCGCTATCGTGGCGGCATTTCGCGGTGGGAACTGCACATATGTGGCATATACTATTGATCAATCCGTAGCGATGAGTACGGGGGACTGTCCGCCGGTGACCGATGGCATACCCGCTGATACCTTTGAGTGGGACGGAAAAGTCCCCGGAATTTCGCCGACCGGACTTACGGTAGGCACTTCTCCGGTGATTCCGTGTGGCTGAGTTTTAATTGACAATGTATAATGGACAATAAAAAAATCTCCCCCCCCTTTTTGGGGGAGATTTTTTTGCTTTTCCTCATTTTATGAAAATTATTAGCGTTACACGAGTGAAAACGATTCCATTTTCGTTAAAATGCACAAAAACTTTTCCCAAAAAGGAATGATTTTAACAAAAATGTGACTTTTGGCAATATTTTTTATAAAAACCCCTTGCAATTTCAAAACGGATGTAGTATAATAAAATCACGGAAAGGGAAAGACGATAAAAACCGAAAACAAACTTCAAGAGAACGTACCAGAAAAGTGGTGAAGGTTTGAGGGGTGAGTTGGGGGTTCGAGTCGACTGACCCGGGCGGTTCGCCCGATCCGTAATACTTTTGGATATTACCCCGCCGGGGTAATACATAATTAATTTTTTTATAGGAGGTCTTTACTATGATAAAGAAACTTCAGGCTCTCAGAGCAAAAAAGGGCTTCACGCTCGTTGAGTTGATCGTTGTAATCGCTATCATCGGTGTACTTGCTGCGATCCTCGTTCCTACCCTGTTGGGTGTAGTTACCAAGTCCAGAGTTACATCTGCTGACTCTACCGCAAAGTCCATCAGAGATGTAATCACCGAGTTCTTGACCGATGCGGACACCGCAGGTTATGGAATGAAGTCTTCTTCTTCTACAACTCAGACGTTGAGCATTAAGGTAGACGCCGGTAAGTGGTCCGTAGATGCTGCTGATGCAGGTAATTTCAAGAAGGGCAATGGCACAGATATTGAGTGGGGCACTGCTGCTTCATCTGTTGACACATCTACCTCCCTGTCGGGCAACAAAAGTGCTGAAAAATTGCTTGCTTCTAAGCTTGCGAATCGTTTCCCCGATATGAAGACAGCTTCTATCGCAGCTTCTTTGAGAGGCGATGCGAACTGTGTAGCAGTTGCTTACACTGCTGATGTAGGCACCGGTATTACTTTTGGCACCAATCTTCCTCAGTTGGGCTCTAATGGTGAGTGGGATTCAACCGTGTATGAATGGGATGGCAAGAATGCAGGCATCAGCCCGACTGATGGCTACATTGTAGGTACTTCTCCTAAGGTTGAAATCGGCTAATCTGATGTACGTAAAAGCGTAAAGCTTAAACACATTTTTTCCTCGGCGGCGGGTGTCGCCGAGGAATTATGTGTATTTTATCGAGGTTTTGTTTTTACAGTGCGGAGGCTTTGTAAAAACAAGGGCTTGAGATGAGGAGGTACATATTATGATAAAATATCTTCAAGGGCTAAAGCGGAAAAAAGGTTTTACGCTGGTGGAGCTGATTGTTGTTATCGCGATTTTGGCGGTGATGACAACGGTTATTCTGCTGAATATAGACAACAGGAGAACGCGTATAAAAACAGCAAATACGAATGCCTCTAATTTTTATGTGGCGATTCAATCGGCGTTTACGCGTTATATGACCTATCCGGGGCAGCTTTCGCCGGTTTTCCGCGATAACCCGGCAACGCCGTATATGAAATACTACAAGGGCGCGAACGGAAATTATCCGTATGACGCAGCAACTGCAGGAACACCCATTCCTATTACCAATGATAATTATCCGTCGCCATGCACCTTGTGCGTTGAGGTAAAGGTGGAGGGGAACAAGGTCGTGTATGTCAACTGCGAAAACGGATCTGTCACAAACGTGGTCGCAAAGCCCGACTCGGACGATGGAAGCGAGTTCGGGCGGCTGCTTAAAATGGAAATCGAGAAGAGAGTAGAATACCAGAATGGGTATTACTACGCGAAAATCTCGTGTAATCCCAAATACAACAGTATGACAAATCAAATTGAGAAAATGGATACCGTAATCGTTGACTATGCCGCGTTTTCTTATGACAGGCTCAGCGGTAGCGATACAAGCAATTATACGTTCAGCAGTAATGACAATATTTTGCTGAATGGCGAAATATGCGGTACTGCGGCACCCTCCACAGACAGGAACGGGAACAGCATCGCGAAAATCGGAGTCGCCGAAACATCATTATTATAAAATAACGCTTTTGCGCCTTTGGAAAACCAAGGGCGCAAAATTATTGTAAGAAAAAATCGGCAAAATTCGTAAATGCGCTAAAGTTTTTCAAATTTCGGACGATAATATATACAGTGGATAGTGTGCAGAGCTATCAATCAATGACAAATAACTATAAGGTGGTGGCATTATGGAGATTAAACGTATTGGCGGAATTATTCCCGCTTATAAGAACAATAAGGTTGGTACAACAAAAAAATCCAATGTTGCCGCATCGCCTAAAAATACCGACAGAGTTGAATTCGGGTTTTCCGCGCTGATTGACGCGGAAAAAGCCGCGATCGCGCAGGACGTACGCGCGGACGCTGCCCCTAGGGAGCTTCTTGAGGCGGGCGAAACGGCGCAAAGCGGCATCGACAGCAGCGTTATCGCGGCTATGATTTTCATGGGGTGATTTTGTGGAGCTTATGGACGAGGTTACGGCGCACGCCGTTATGCGGTGTCTGGAGATAGACGTGGATTTTTACCGCGATTTGTATGTGTTTCTGCTGAAAAAGCACTCCAAAATCATCGCGGACGATTTGGATTGGCTTACCGACTCGCTTAACGATGAGCAGGCGTTTCTGATGAAAAGCAAGTCCCTCGAGGATAAGCGGCTGGAGCTGTTTCGCGGGCTTGGTATCGAGGATAAGCGGCTTTCTGAGCTTGCCGAGATGTCGCCCGAGGAATATCGTGCGAAAATCAAAATGCTCAGCGGGCAGCTTAACGAGCTTGTGGAAAATATCACCAATCTGAACGCGGAAACCACTGAGATGGTCAAGCGGAAACTGGATAATCAAAAGGAGCTTGTCGCCCGCGCCGGGATTATCGACAAGCCGGAAACTTACAATAAAAACGCGTCAAAGGTCGCGGGGGGGCAATCCGCCGCAAAAGCGTTTAAGCACATTTAGGAGGAAATATGCGACCTACATTTTTGGGATTTGAAGTTCAAAAGCGCACGCTGCAGATTGCGCAGAAAAATATCGATGTTACCGGAAACAACGTTTCCAATATCAATACGCCGGGTTACACACGGCAGAGAGTGGATCTGTACGCGGATTATATCTCCAGTCAAGGCGACCCGCAGTGGACATCTAAGCGCAGTCAGCTTGGTATGGCAGGTCAGGGCGTAAACGCTTACGGCGTGTCGCAGATTCGCGATCAGTTCATTGATAAGCGGTATCGCGAGAACGTTGCGGTTGAGGCGGAAACCGAAACGAAGGTCGGAATCCTTACCGATATAGAGGATATTCTCGACAACTTTGAAACGGACGGCTTGCAGTATTACACGCAGCAGTTCTTTAACGCGCTTCAAGACTATTCCGGAAAAAAGCCCGATTCCAAGGACGTGGCGATTATCTGTGTAAATTCTGCAGTGAATCTTTGCCAGTTATTAAATACTTATGACACTGAACTCAAACAGGTTGAGGATACTTATGTGTCAGAGCTTCAAGATACCGTTGAGTATGTGAACAAGCTCCTCGATGAGATGAATACGCTGAATCAGAAAATCGTCAAGGAGAAGTTCCATTATCCCGATGAATATGGTCCCAACGAACTTAATGACCAGATGAATCTCTATATCGATGAGCTTGCGACTTACGGAAATATCGAGGTGGAGCATTTCGATGACGGTTCATACTCCATAAAGATGGGCGGCGTTACGGTTCTTGACGGTGAGGCAAACAAGACAAACCGCCTTATAATGAAGGATTATGACAATTATGGTCAGGTAATTCTCGGATTTGAAAGCGGGCACGATTTGAATTTGCAGTCCGGTTCGCTTAAGGCTTATTTTGATATGCTTAACGGAAACGGCGTTTACGCTACGGGACATCAGAACAGTGAATACGGAATCGCGTATTTCCGTTCGGCAATAAACGAGTTCGCACGGACGATCGCTAAGACGTTTAACGAGGCGAACGGCGCGGATTTTGACGATTTCCGCAAGATGTTCGAGCCGGCAACCGAGGACGCGCTTATCACGGCGGGAAATATCCGCGTGTCGAAAGCGTGGACGGAAGATCCGACAATGATCGGAAAGGTACGTAAGCTCGATGATGAAACGGGGCTTTACGTGTATGGTTACGACCAGAAAGAGCAAGTAATTAACGGCAAGGTTACGCTGCAGAACACCAATGTTCTGTACCTCATTTCGCAGTTCGACAATAAATCGATCAAATTCGGCAACGCTCATGATTTCGAGGGTAGCATTAACGAATATATTTCGTTCATCTCCAACCGTCTGGGGCAGAAAATCCAATACGAAGCGGGACGCAACGACACGGCTATAAATACCGTGGACGGACTGTTGGACGCGCGTGATGATATTTCGGCGGTTCAAATTGATGAGGAGGGCGTAAATATGCTGAACTATCAGAAGTGGTATAACGCCTCTTCGCGTTTGGTGACGGCACTGGACGATTTGCTCGATAAGCTCATCAACGGCACGGGCAGAGTTGGATTATAACTTAAGTCATCGTTATGGTATCTAAGGAAATTCGCGAAAGCGAGGCGCCTTGTCGCAGTGAAACGGAGACAAGGCAGCTCGGCTAGGCGAACGGAGCGCAGCGGAGTGAGACGTTTCGCGAATTTCAAATTGAAATAAGGGGTAACAAATGAGAATTACAAATTCTACCATTTTACGCGGATATAACCGCGATTTGAACCGCATACTAAGTCTTAAAAACGCGACGGAGCATCGAATTACTACCAACAGACGCTTCTCTCGCGCTTCGGAGTCTCCGTTGGCGGCGGCTAAGGCGCTTACCGTGCGTAAGTCGCTTTACTATAACGAGCAGTACACCGAGAACCTCAAGACTGCCAACGAGTTCTACACCGAGGCGGAAACTTCCCTGCTTCAGGTATCCGAGAAGATGGCGCAAATCAGCGAAACGATTGTCGCGGCTTGCAACACCACCAAGGATATCGTAGACTACAATATCTACGCGCAGCAGTTGGAAACCAGTGCGCGTGAGCTTTGCGCGATTTTCAACACCGATTCCGCAGGGCGTACCATTTTCGGCGGCGAGAGCAACGATTCGATGCCGTTCGCGATTCTGGACGACTCTTCGGGAAGCGCTGCTACGGTTACATATCACGGAATCCCGGTGAATGCGATGAGCGATTACAGGGAATTCCCCTACTCGGCGAACGTCAATCTCGACATCGGACTGGGAATGGTTACCAACCAGAGCACTCACGAAATCGATGACGCATCGGTTCTGCGTATTTCGTTCAACGGAGCAAAGGTTTCGGGCTGCGGCGCGGAATACGGCGTGGCAGATATCGACCTTTCGAGCGTTCAGAAGAACAGGACTTACAGCTTAGATGTATACGCGGGCAACGTCAAGAAAACGATTAATTTCGTGTGCAGCGGCGAAACCAATGCCGAAAAAGTGGCTCAGATAAATGCAGAGCTGGACAAGGAGTTTGCCAAGACAAAGGCTTACGGTGAACCTATTCCGCATATGGACGAACAGGGTGTGATTTATCTTGCGGATTACGATGACGGCAACTTCACACCCGTTGAGAATGGCATTTGCAGCGTGGTAAACAACGAATACGCAAAGCGCACCAGTAAGGTGACTGTGGATAACGATTCGGGATATACCAACAAGTTTAAGGTGAATGTTGAATCCTTGACTGAGGGGCAGACCTACACGCTTGATGTTACCGTGGGCGATACGAAAAAGACCATCAGTTTTGTTGCGGCTGTGGAAAGCGATGCTTTGGAGCGCGACAAGCTGACGATTGAGAATATCCAGAGCGCGTTGAACGAAGCGTTCCCGGGCGAGGACGTTTCCATTTCCAAGTCGGGAATCACCAAGGGAATCATTTCCGCGGAGGGCAAAAACGTCAAGGTTCTGGTTCACGACCCTATGGGCGATGTCGCGAGAAACACCGTGAACATCAGCTCCACTTCGCAGGACAAGATTAACCTCAAGGCACTGAAGGACGGTGAAACATATAAATTCTGTGCGACAGTTAATGGTAAATCTGCAGATATAGAGTTTACGGCTGGCGCAGATGCGAACGTGACCGCAGCAAATATTAAGACAGCGCTGCAAGCAAACACCGCTTTCACAGGAATGACTTTTGATGTTTCGACAAGCGGCGACAAGATTGGTACAATCGCTACGGGCGGAAATCCCGTTTCGATTGCGAAGACAAGTGATTCCAATTCCGTTTCTGTATCGAGCTTCCCTACCTACTCCATTGATGCAAACAGTGCTATTGATGGTGTGACATATAAGCTCAAGGTAATGTACGGCACCTCTGTAAGGGATATAGAATTTACGGGCGGCGCAGACAAGGACGAGACCATCGCGAATATCAACAAAGCTCTGGAGAACGCGTTCGGTACGGGTGCTCCGACTGTTGCGGATGATGGCAAGATTACCGCGGGAGATACGGCAGTGGTTTTGTCCAACTCCGTTGACACGGAGAAATCGGTTGTCGAGCGCGAGAGAATCTACTCGAATAATTACATTCAGCTTACATTGGACGCGGCGAGAGCGCTCCGCAATGGCGACATCGGCTACGCAAACGGCTGCCTTGACAGAATCGCCACAGCAAAGGAGAATCTGTTGGCGGAAATTGCGGATATGGGCTGCAACGAGGAATTTATTGATTTTAATCTCACGCGAATCACCACACGCTCCGAGAACCTCAGCGAGCGTCAGAACGACCTCGAAGTTGTGGACGCAAAGAAAGAAATCACTCTGTGGAAAACCTATGAGGCAATGTATAATGCTTGCTTGCAGATGTCAAGCTCGGTAGTTCCGAACAGCATTTTCAATTATATAAAGTAAATTAAAATAGGGCTGCGTAGAATTTGCGGGATCCGAAAATTCCGTATTTGAAATGGATTGCCGCGGCTCTAGGATTAATACACAGGAGGTGTTTTGATGATTCCCAATTTACTTCAGATTACCACGATTCCGATTCAAATCGAGATCAAGGTAACAAACGCCAAATATCAGCCCGTTGAGGGCGACCATCAGCCGAAAGTCAACATTACCACCAAAAACGGCGAATATGTTATGCAGGCTGAGCCGCTTAAGCTCAATATTGACACCTACCGCGCAAGGAGCAGCCTGGGCTATGGCAATATGACTGACGGCGATGTTATGGCGCAAAAGGCTTCCGAGGGGTGGAAGATCGCGTTTCAGGGCACGGCGAAGATTGCTTCCGAGGGCGACCAGCTTGCTCGCGGAGTAAAGCCGAGTGAAATCGCGATAAACAACGCAAGAGCGGGCGCAACGGTGGAAACCATTATGGAGTTCCTTCCCAAAGAGGGCGCAGATGTAACCTTTGATGAGGGCAAGCTCAACATCGAATATCAGATGGGAGAGCAGGATATTGACTGGGATATTACAAGTCAGCTTCCGATGGAGTTTATCCCCGGCAGCGTGGAGCTTATTATCCACGACAGACCGCGCGTGGAAATCGAGTACATCGGCGACCCGATTTATGTTCCGCCAAGCGCGAATCCGAATTATGAGCCGCCGTTATTGGATATAAAGGGTTGATAAAATGAATATAGAAACAAGAGATTTTGGCGAAGTTGAGATTGACGAGAGCACGATAATCACCGTTCCGAGCGGGATTCTGGGATTTGAGGACGTAAAGCGTTACACGTTATTAAGTCCGTTGGGGGAGGATACGTTCCCTATGTGGCTTCAGGCGGTGGACAGCACGGAGCCGTGCTTTGTGGTTTATGACCCGATGCTGATTTATTCCGATTATCGTTTCGAGATAAGCGATGAGGAGCAGGCGGAGCTTAAGATTGACGAGAACACGCCTTACCGTTGTATTGCCGTGGCAATAGTTCCCGACAACTACAAGGAAACCACAATAAATCTCCGCTGCCCGATCGTCATCAACACGCGTGACAACATTGCCGCGCAGATAATGCTTGAGGATTACGATTTCAAGTATCCCGTCTATTCCCCAAACAATTCTGAGCCGGACAATTCCGAGAAGGGAGCGTAATATGCTCGTTGTAACTCGTAAGCCCGGCGAAAGCATTCTGGTGTCCGACAATATTGAGATTTCGGTGCTGGAGATTTCCAAGGACAAGGTGAAAATCGGAATTAATGCTCCAAAAGAGGTAAAGATCGTAAGAAGTGAGCTTAAAACGCTGCGTCAGACAAACGAACAAGCGGCGGCTTCCACACGTGGAATCAAGCAGCTTCTGAATGATACACAGAAACGGGAGGAGAGGTAACTATGGCAAGTGATATAATGCGTCTTAGCGGTATCAACTCGGGATATGACGCCGAGTCGATGATAGAGAAGATGATGTCAACCTATCAGACAAAGATTGACAATCAGAACAAGAAGCTCCAGAAGCTCCAATGGAAGCAGGAGGCTTACCGCGATATTACGTCCAAGCTGACTGCGTTTAAGAACAAGTATTTTGATATTCTCAAACGCGACAGCTATCTGATGAGCCCGACTTCGTTCTCGAAGTTCAAGTCGACTATCACCAACAAGGCGAATCCCGACCGTACTTCGGGACTGAAGGTTTCTACGACCTCAAACTCCGTTGAGGGAAATTACAAGCTCAAGGTAGAGCAGCTTGCGACCGCCTCTACACGCACGGGCAAGGTTCTCGAGCCCGCGGGCTTTTCGTTGGACATCGACAAGGCGATAAGCAGCTCGGAGTACACCGAAAACGCAAGCGGTGGACGTGAATACAAGTTTGAGCTGGACGTAAAGGTCGGCGATGTCACCAAGACGATTGAGTTTGGCGCAACGCTTAACAAAAACGCGGACGGCACGTTTGACAACGCGGCGTTCAAGACTGATTTGCTGAATAAGCTGAACACCGAATTCAGTGACGCGTTCGGTACATCGGACGGCACTAATCAGTTTGTAAAGGCAAAGGATAACGGCAACGGAACATTCGGATTTGAAACAAGCGGCAACGCGGCGGTTATCGTTACCGAGAAAACAGGTAACTTCGGATTGTCCCGTCCGTCTGAGAAAATCGCGATTGCGACACAGGCGGCAGTTACCGGCACAAACTCCATCGCCGTAAACATTAACGGTAAGGTTAAAAACGTCGAGTTTGAGGGTGTTTCGGAAAACTATTTTGACAGCCGCAACGAAGCGGGCAATTCGGCGGTTCTGGCTGAGTATAACCGTTTGAAAACTCTGGCATATATTAAGGATAAGGGATACCCCGCGGGCGGCGTAATCACCCAAGAGATGTTGGACGGCTTCACCTATACCTCCACTCAGGCGGCAAAGGATAAAAACTCCGAGGCGATAAGCTCCGCACTCAATTCCGCTTATTCGAGCGAGGGTGTGCGTTTCACGATTGACGGCTCGTATATCACCGCTAAAAAGGGCGGCGAGAACATCGAGTTTTCGCTTACCGCGACAAGCGGCGGCACTCTGGGTCTGCAAAAGGGTACCGTTACGAACAGATTTTCCGATAAAGATCGCCTCAGCGCGCTAGGTATCGCGGCGAACGCGGACGGAAAATATGAAATGACCGTCAATGGAAAGAAGATTTCCGTAGACGCGAAGGCTACTATCTCGGATTTGGTAAAAGCGGTGAACAACAGCGACGCGGGCGTTACGATGACTTACTCCAAGATGGAGAACAAGTTTGTTATTACTGCAAACGACCTCGGCAACGGTGGAGATGTAGACATTTCCGGCAGCGATTCGCTTGCGAAATCGCTTGGATTGGTCGGTGAGGGTTCGCAATACGAGCTTGGCAAAAACGCGAAGTTCATGCTGAACGGCATCGAGGTTTACCACAACTCCAACTCTTATACCACAGACGGCACGACCTTTGATTTCAGCGAGGCGGAGCTGGATACCGAGCTTACCGTGGGTATTTCCAAGGACTACACAGATATCAAGCAGTCCATCAAGGATTTCGTCAAGGACTATAATCAGTTGATTGACGATATATATAATTATGTAGGTACCGCTCCCAAGCGCGATGCAAAGAACAATCTCTACGAACCGCTTACGGACGCGGAAAAGGAAGAGATGGACGACAAGGAAATCGAGAAGTGGGAAACCGCAGCAAAGGCGGGTGTTCTGTACAACGATTCCACCGTTTCGTCCATTATGTCCAAGATGAGAATCGCGATTTACGGCGGTGTAACTCTTGACGACGGCTCGAAGTTCGGCTTGTTCAATATGGGCATTAAGACCATAAGCGGGCTTACAGACCCCGAGGGAGCAAAGCACGGCAAGCTTGAGATTGACGAGGATGCTCTCGACAAGGCATTTGCCGAGAATCCCGAGGCGATTACCAAGCTGTTCACCGACCCCGAAAGCGGTGTAATGAAGCAAATCAACAACGTTATTGACGACGCGATCAGCACCTCGAAACTGTCGGGTAATGTTGTAAAGGGTTCGCTTATCCGCAAGGCGGGTCTGGAATCCGGCTCGACCGCAAAGAACAACGCGATTTACCGCGAGATGGAGCAAATCAACAAGCGTATCGCGACCTTGCAGGATCGTTACGATTCCAAGGAAGAGTATTGGTGGAGCGTGTTCACGAATCTTGAGAAGGCAATGTCCGACCTCAACAGCCAGTCGAGCTATATGTCGGGATTTTTGAATAACTTTGGTACAACTCAATGATAACCCAAAAAGGATTGATGTCTTATGGTTAACCCCTATTCGCAGTACAAAAAGCAGTCTGTAACAACTATGACTCCGGTTGAAGTTGTTATAAAGCTGTACAGTGAGATCGAGCGTCAGCTTGCAATCGGCATTGATTTCACCGAGAAGAAGAATTTTGCCAAGTCCAACGAGGCTTTCATCAAGGCAGAGGACTGCATTGATGCTCTGCGTGAGGCATTGGATATGTCCGTGCCGATTTCCAAAAATCTTGAGGATTTGTATGTATTCTTTTACAAGGTGATAGTCAAGGCGAATGTCAGCAAGGAGCTTGACGAGGTAAAGAAGATTATTCCGATGATTGGCGAACTGCGTGACGCATTCACTCAGATAAGCCAGATGACTAAGGAAGAAATTGAGGCTCAGGAGAAAGCAAACCAAAAAAAGAGCCTGTTTTAAGGCAACACTATAATTTATAGCAACGTTCGTGAGTGAAGCGAAAATTCAAAACCCAAGCGGGGCGCAACACCGTGAAACGGTGTTGCGGCTCGCTTAGCGAACACAGACGAGCTTCGCTCATCTGTGTGGTTTTGAATTTGCTTTTAGATAAGGGGGGGAATATGGCTGAGATTTTTGGCTGTGAAAAAGCGTCGGAGATTATTACGCGAATTATCGAAACGCTTCAGGAATACGAAAAGCAAACCGACAGTATGATTAATGCCGAGCTTGAGATTGTTCAGCAGGGGCTGATTGCCAGAAATGAGCTTATTGACACCCTTGAAGAGCTGAAAGATGATTTGGAATCGGTGGTGGCTTGCGAGCTGCCCGAGGAGCAGACGCTGCTTAGGGCTTTAATCAATGGGAGCTATGTTTCTGTGCCGTTGGACGAGGCGCACAAGAAGCTGCAGCTGCTCCAAAAGACTATGGCAGTTGCCAAGCAGCGGATTCTCGATAAGGATAAAGTTGTTTCCAATCAGTTTAAGGACCGCCACGTTGATTCCCGCCGCGAACTGGAGCAGCTTAAACAGACCAAGCAGAAAATCGGCTACTACAATAGCGCGGTTGTCGGCAAGGCAACGGGTCAGTCGTTCAACAGAAATTCATAATCAAGTCCGCCTTGTCGGGAAGTCCCGACAAGGCGGCTTTTCGGTAAAGGGAGATATTGATGAAGTGTGAATTATGCCCGCGAAAATGCGGTGTTGACAGAGCAACAGCAACGGGATTCTGCGGAATGGGCGAACGGATTGCCGCCGCAAAGGCTATGCTCCACCGGTGGGAAGAGCCGTGTATCTCCGGGACGAGAGGCAGCGGCGCGGTGTTCTTTTCGGGGTGTGTGCTGAAGTGCGCGTTTTGTCAGAATTATGAAATCAGCACGGAGCGCAAGTGCCGCGAAATCTCCATAGAGCGTTTGGTGGAGATTTTCATTGAATTGCAGCAGAGCGGCGCGCACAACATCAATCTTGTAAATCCCACGCATTTCGTGCCGCAGATAATCGAGGCGGTAGAGATTGCGCGGCAAAAGGGTTTGACGCTCCCGATCGTGTACAACTCCGGCGGATATGAGCGAGTGGAAACGCTGCGGACGCTTGAGGGAATCGTGGATATTTACCTCCCCGATGTGAAATATTATGGAGATGAATTGGCGATACGGCTCTCGAAAGCTCCGAGCTATTTCGATATAGCAATGAACGCAGTCGCGGAAATGGTAAGGCAAACGGGAAAGCCGCAATTCCGCGAGGACGGCATTCTGCTGCGCGGAACTGTTGTTCGTCATTTGGTGCTCCCGGGCGAGTATAAGGACAGCATAGAAGTTGTCAAGCGGCTTGGGGAGCGTTTCGGCGGGGAGATTTTGTTCAGCCTGATGAGTCAATATACTCCATTCGGTCTTGTGAAGTCCGATTTCTCTCTCTCGAAATACAATCGCCGAATCACGACTTTTGAGTATCGGAAAGTTTTGGACGCGGTAATTGACGCAGGGTTGGAGGGTTATATGCAGGAAAAATCCTCCGCCAAAGAGGAGTACACGCCCATATTCGATTTTGAGGGATTGGTGGAAAATTAATGGGGTTTACAAACTCGAATAAATGTGATATAATGGGATATATAATGCACGGGGAGTGACTATAATGCTTAAGCTATTATCACGTTTATTTATAAAGGACAGCGAAAATATTGCGAATCCCGCCGTTCGGGCGGCTTACGGAAAGATGGCGGGATATGTGGGAATTGCCTGCAACCTGCTGTTGTGCGCGGGGAAATTCTTCGCGGGGCTGATTTCGGGGAGCGTTTCCATCACAGCGGACGCGGTGAACAACCTTTCGGACGCATCATCAAGCATAATAAGTCTTATCGGGTTCAAGCTCTCGGAGAAAACCGCCGACCGTGAGCACCCCTACGGACACGGAAGATATGAGTACCTCGCGGGGTTTATGGTGGCGGCTCTGATTATCGTAATCGGCGCTGAGCTGTTCCGTGACAGCATTGCCAAAATCATCGCTCCCACCGAGGTGGAGTTCGGGGTAATTTCGGTCGCGGCTTTGGGAATTTCGATTGTTGTAAAGCTTTGGATGATGCTTTTCTACGGGAAAATCAGCCGCAAAATCGGTTCGGAAACCCTGAAAGCCGCCGCTGCCGACAGCCGCAATGACGTAATCTCTACGGCGGCGGTGCTGGCGGCGTTCATAATCGCTCACTTCAGCGGATTGCAGTTGGACGGAATTATGGGCGCGTTGGTTGCGTTGTTTATCATATTTAGCGGAATAGGTTTAATTCGTGAGGCGATGAGTCCTCTGCTCGGAAAAGCCCCCGATGAGGAAACCGTTGAGCGAATCCGTGTGCGGATTATGTCCTATGACGGCGTTCTCGGTACGCATGACCTGATGATTCACGATTACGGTCCGGGACGGCAGTTCGCTTCGGCGCACGTGGAGGTAAGCGCGGATATGACGCTTACCGAGTGTCACGAGATTATAGATAAAATAGAACGGGACTTCCTTGCGGAGGGACTCAATATGTTGGTTCACCCCGACCCGATTGTCGGCGATGAATGCGAAACGGGACGGGTAAACACCGAACTTGGGCGGATCGTCCGAGAAATCGATGAACGGATTTCGGTGCACGATGTAAGGATAGTTCCCTGTTCAAATGAAACCAAGGTGATTTTTGACTGTGTTGTGCCGAGTGACTGCAAAATCAAGGAGAGTACCCTTACTGAAGAAATCACTCGCTTTCTGCGGTTGAAGTTCCCCGACTGCCGTCCTGTAATTACCTATGATTATGGTTACGCGGCAATCCCCAAAACCGAACAGGAGGAATGACACAATGAGCGCTGAGAAATACTACTTTCACGCTGATATTGACAAATACACCGACAGACTGCGTCATATCCTGATCATTGTCATTATTCCGATAATCGCGTTGTGCGTGTTCTGTACTGTGAATATCGTGCTGCGGTTCAATTCACCGCTGGCGGTATTATTGTTCGCAGTGGTTGTCGGAAGTGTGCTGTTCGGTATCCTGTTTACATTCGCGGCGGTGTATTTTACCGACAAGCGTATTCGCAGGCACGCACGGTATACGTTTCTGGATATTATTCCAAGCGCGGTTATTTACAGCGAATATTCCGGAGAATTTGTTCGGTATGGTGAGCGGATAATCCTGCGGCGGCTGTATATAATCCCGTTTGCGGAATTGGAAAGCGTTTTGCGTGATCCAAAGCAAGCCCCTCACAATATTACGTTTAAGGGCAAAATACGCGAATACTTCCTCGAAACCGACAGACTGGGCTATCACGTTGACCCGGACGGAAATATCGAGCTTGATACCGAGATTCTGGAATACGGCTATTTCTCCAAGATTACGGAGGTCACCGTGAAGAACCGTCTGGGTAATACCAAGCGAATTGAGCGCGCGGTTTTGTTCTATTGGGAGGAGTTCAGGAACATTCCCGAGAAAAAGCCGTTTGATATTTCACAATTCGTCCGCGCGCGCCAAAAGTCCAAGCCCAAGACGTCAAATCCCGCGCTTGAAGCGCCGAGCTTTACTCGAAATTGGAAGTAGATCTGATACTAATCCCCCTCCCGATTCACTCGGGAGGGTTTTTACTATTGACTTTTGACAACAAATGTGGTATAATATACATAGGCTGTATAAAAGCCCTAAACGCATAACTTAATAATTGACGGAGAAATGAAATATGAAATTAGGAATGGTGGGTCTGCCGAATGTCGGCAAAAGTACCCTGTTTAACGCATTGACCAACGCGGGCGCGGAGTCCGCGAATTACCCGTTCTGCACCATCGAGCCGAATGTAGGAATCGTTTCTGTGCCCGATGAGCGGCTTGACGCACTGGCGAAAATGTACAATCCCGAGAAGTTCACCCCCGCAACATTGGAGTTTGTGGACATCGCGGGACTGGTAAAGGGCGCGTCCAAGGGCGAGGGACTGGGCAACAAGTTCCTGTCGAATATCCGCGAGGTGGACGCAATTGTGCACGTTGTCCGCTGCTTTAAGGACGACAATATAATCCACGTGGACGGCTCTATCGGAGCGGCTCGTGATATAGAAACCATCAACCTGGAATTGATTTTCTCGGATCTGGAGATTCTCGAAAGACGTATTGACCGCGCGAAAAAGGCGCTTAAAGGTGACAAAACCGCGCAGGCGGAGGTGGACTTTTTCGAGAGTCTGAAAGCGCACCTCGAAAACGGCAAGTCCGCGAGGAGCTACAATTATACCGAGGACGAGCTGGCAATGCTTAAGGACACTCCCCTGCTCTCCAACAAGCCCGTAATCTACGCGGCGAATATGTCCGAGGCGGATTTCACCGGCGATATTAACTCCAATCCCGAATATAAGGCAGTCTGTGAAATTGCTAAGGAGGAGAATGCCGAGGTTCTGCCAATTTGCGCGCAGATCGAGGCGGAAATTTCCGATATGTCCGATGAGGATAAGGCGATGTTCCTTGAGGAAATGAATCTCGAAAGCTCGGGACTTTCCCGTATTATCAAGACGGGCTACCGACTGCTGGGACTGATTTCGTACCTCACAGCGGGGACTCCCGAGGTTCGCGCGTGGACGATCAAGGACGGTACCAAAGCTCCGCAGGCGGCGGGCAAAATCCATACGGATTTTGAAAAAGGCTTTATCCGCGCGGAAATCGTTTCCTTTGAGGATCTGATAAGCTGCGGCTCAATGGCTGCCGCTAAGGAAAAGGGCTTGGTTCGCCTTGAGGGTAAGGATTATGTAATGCGTGACGGCGATGTTACGCTGTTTAGGTTCAATGTTTAGGAGATGAAATGAACAAGGTTATTCGTTGCAGAAACACCAACAACCGCAAAATTGCAGCGTTGTTGGTGGTTCAGGTGTTTCTGGGGGTTTGCCCGGTACTTATGCTGTTGGCGTTTGTGTTTTTCCGCCTATTCGAGCAGCGAATTCTCGCGATTGTGTTTATCGGATTGATTTTCCTGTCCAACGCGGCATATGTTATTGTCGGGCGGCGGTATAATATCCTCAACAGCGGTCGGCGCGGCGAGAAGCAGCTATTCAGGGCAGTAAAGCGCCTGAGCGGAAACAACATTGTGTTCTGCAATCTTCCCGTGCGGTATAAGCGCGGACGCTCCGAGCTGGATATGCTGATAATCAGTCACAAGGGCGTTATTATCGTGGAGGTCAAAAACCACAGCGGTACAATTCAAGGAAGCTGGAAAGCGGACAAATGGGAACAGCGGAAATACTACCGCGACAAAAACACCGTCCAGCAGATGGACAATCCCATTAAACAGATGCGCCGCCAGCGAGATATTGTCAAAAGTATTCTCAATGCTGCGGGCGAGGACGTCTGGATCGATACGGTGCTATACTTTTCGGGAGATAATGTTAAGCTGAAGCTGAACCTCCGCGAAATTGACTATGTTTGCCTCGGCAGCAAGGAACTTATGCACTTCCTTGAGAATTATGACCGCGGCGAGGTAATCTCCCGCTCGCGTATGGAGAATATCGCCCAAATAATGGATGACGCGCGAGAGAATATATAACCGAATCCCCCGAAACGTTTCGGGGGATTCGGTTTTATTTAACACATTCGGCGAGTTTCACATAGTCCTCAAGGGTCAACTCTTCGGGACGCGCTGTGGGTTTGATTCCGAGTGAGGAGAGCGTTTCGGCAAGTTCCGCTTTCGAGCGCTCCAACTCTGCGGACAGAGGATTTACAAGCTGCTTTCTCCGTTGGGAAAATCCTGCGCGGATAATTCTGAACAACATCTGCTCCTCGGTTTCGGGGAGCTTTTTCGTGTTGTCAATATCCAGACTAATAACCGCGCTGTCCACATTTGGACTGGGCATAAAGCTGCCGCGGTTCACACGGAACAGAAGTTTAGGCTTGCTGTAATAATTCACTGCGTAGGTAATCGCGCCGCAGTCGCGCGTTCCGGGCGCAGCGCAAAGCCTGTCTGCGGCCTCCTTTTGAACCATAACCGTCATCGCTTTCACGGGCAGGCGGCTCTCCAACACGCGCATTATTACGGGCGAGGTGATGTAATACGGCAGATTAGCGCAGATTACCACCTTCCTGTCGCCGAATTTCTCCGCAATTAGTTTCGCGAGGTCGGTTTCCATAACGTCCGCGAAAACAACCTCAACGTTGTCAAATTCCGCGAGTGTTTCTTCCAGAATCGGTTTCAGAGAGGTGTCGATTTCCACCGCAATTACTTTGTCACAGCGGCGGGCAAGCTCGGTGGTGAGAACTCCGACTCCCGTGCCGATTTCCAGTGCGCAGATTCCCTTTTCGCAGCCGCCAAGCTCCGCGATTTTCGGGCAGACCGCGGGATTTATAAGGAAGTTCTGCCCCAACGATTTCGTGAATGAAAATCCGTGACGCTCAAACAAATCCCGGATCACGCCGATATTTGTAAGCTCCATCAGTAGCCCTCGCTTAAATTCAAGCTGTCATCATTTTCGATCCAGTCATTCACGAAGAAAATCTTATACTCCGCAGGTGAAACGCGGACAACCACTTGCTCGATACCTGCGTTGATAATCATTCGCTTGCACATCGAACATGGTTCTACGTTGCCGTCCAGCGTGCCTGTTGACGCGTCAAGGCAGGCGAGGAACAATGTGGAGCCTATCATCTCAGAGCGCGGCGCGGAAATAATACAATTCGCCTCTGCGTGCACCGAGCGGCACAGCTCATACCGCTGCCCCCGCGGAACATTCAGCTTTTCGCGCGTACACACACCGCTGTCCGAGCAGTTGATTCTGCCGCGCGGAGCACCATTGTAGCCCGTGGCAATAATTTCGTCATTATGCACGATAATCGCGCCGAAATTCCGCCGCAGACAAGTTCCGCGCTCGGCGACCGTCTGTGCGATGTCCAGATAGTAGTTATTTTTGTCAACCCGCATAATTTGCGTTTCGCCCTTCTTTGTTATTTTTTGCGTTTGTTCATCTGCTTTGAGATGAACGCCTTGTTCTGAACCGGCTTTCCAACAAGCGGCGCGTCGCCGGGTCTTTTCGCGGGAGCAGAAGTCATCTGAATCTTTCCGTCAAATGCCGCGATATACGTTTCTGCGATATTGAGCTGTTTCGGCAGCGAATCCGTGCGGCGGCAATACTCGATAACCTTGTTGAACTCCGCGCGGGATTCCTCGACCCGACCGAGATTCGCCAAAAGCTCACCCAATACACAGGTAAACTGAATAGCGAAATTCTCGTTATCCTTCGCGTTCTCCTCCGCGATTGCCTCGTTAAGCTCCCTTACCGCGTTGTCGTAACTCTCAAGATTGATAAACTGGATTGCCATATCAAAATGAATGTTCATTTTAATAGCAAATCCGAAAGCGCACAGATGAAATCCGCAAAGCGGATTTCATCTGTGCTTGCTTAGCGCCACGGTTTACGCTACGCGTGCATCGCGCCGCTCGCATTTCGAATTTGCACTTCACCCCTTTTCGTTTATTTTAATTATTGTGTTCCGGGACTTCACCCCAGTTACTTTGTCTATAATAAAAGCATTTATGCTTTTATTATACCACGAAAAAACAGATTTGTCAATTATCCGCGAAAAGTTTTCATAAAATCCTTTCCAAATGCGACATAATCCACCGCTAAAATATGGTAATATAAATTAGCAGTATTCTGCAAAGATGTAAAAAGACGTAAATGGGGAAAGGAAATTAAAAATGGAGAAGTTAAGATTCAAAACAGGGGAGTTTACTCGTGAAACAGCGTTTTCACACTGGATCGATTTCGCGAAAAACGGCGCTGTATGGGGGATTCTAACGCTGGCAATGGAGCTTGGAGCATCAGCATTTTCTGCGGTTCCGGACGCGGCAGCTCTGGCGGCGGGATTGTCGGGGCTGGGCGCAGTGTGCGCGTTTGTGGGCGGTGCTGTCGGGGCGCTGATTTATGGATTTCCAAACGCGATGATTGGACTTGGGGCGTTGGCGATCGTCCTTGTAGCACGGATTATTCCCGATTTGGGCAAGCCAAAGCTCCGCGCGGCGGAACGCTGTGTGGCAGCGGGCGCGGCGGTTCTCTTTTCCCGTATTGCCGAAACCTCAAATACCGCTGAACTTCTTTCGGTAATCGTGGCGGCGCTCTCTTCGGCAATTTTTGCGCTGTGCGTATGTATACTGCGCGATTCCGCCAAGCTCGGCGGATTTGACATAACCGAACCGCGCGACTGTGCGCTTGGCTGTATAGTAACCGCTCTTGCGTTCTCGGCGCTGGGCGCTTTGGATTATAATGTGATGAACATCGGACGGATTCTGCTCGGATTCGTGCTGTTGGCGCTAACGGCGCGGCGCGGACTGTCGTGGTGCGCCGTAGTCGGGATCCCGGCGCTGTTAGGTTTATGTGCCGCGAATCCCCAAATCGGAGCGGGGGGTGCTGTTATCGCGTTTTCGGCGGCGGCGAGCTGCGCGTTTACGCGATTCGGGAAGTCCGCACGCGCCGTGGGGTTTGTGTTCGCGGCGGCGATTTCCACGGTTATCACGGGGATTGACGAGGGTTCGTGGCGGATTTTGCTGGAATGCGCGATTTCTGCGGCGGCATTTTCGTTCGTGCCGGTTGAGAAAATCGGCGCGTCCGAGGGAGATTTTTCGGACAGCATAGTGGCTATGATGCTCCGCGAACGTTTGAATTTTGCCGCAGAGGCAATCTCGGGTATCGGTTCGGGAATCTCTGCCGCTGCCGAAACGCTTGACCGCCGCTACAACACCAATTTCGACCAGATTGCGGATCGCGCCGCCGACCGCGTTTGCCGCTCCTGTCCAAATTCGATGGTGTGCTGGGGGCGGAAATACGAGCAATTCCGCGAGGAATTTGGGCGGCTTGTGACGCAGCTCCGCACGGGGTTCGAGCTGACGGAGTTCTCGCTCTCCGCCGAATGCGCCGAGGAGTGTGTGAATCCCGGCGGCGTGGCGAAGGCGATTACGGCGGAATATTCGCGTTACATATCCGCGAAACAGGACGAGCAGCGTATCCGCGAGATGAGAAGAATCTATGTCGACCAGCTTGAGGGCATAAAGGATATTCTGCGGGATATGGGGAATATTAAGTCTGATGTCAACTCCGTTTCGCGCAACAAATCCGCCGAGCGCCGCGCCGAAAAGCTGCTGCGCGAGAGCGGCGTGGAATATCCGCAGGCGTTTGTGATGTTCGACAGGCGCGGAAAACTTCGCTTTGAGGCATACGGCTCAAGCGAACCCGATATTCCGCGGGAGCGGCTTGGCGATATACTGGAGAAAGCACTGGGGCGAAATCTGGAGCTGCCCGAGGTTTCGGCGGGGAGCGGGCGCTGTCGGATTACCGCGACAGAACGGACGGCACTCTCTGCGAAGGTGGGCGCGTATCAGATCCCGCGTGGGAAAAACAACGTCTGCGGCGACTGCTACGACACATTCACCGACCCACACGGAGATTTGTACATAGTCCTCT
Organism: uncultured Clostridia bacterium; assembly: GCA_947175385.1. GTDB lineage: Bacteria > Bacillota > Clostridia > Oscillospirales > Ruminococcaceae > CAG-115. The sequence goes on from CAMWMN010000002.1 coordinate 43,637, forward strand.
CGGACGGCATGGGTACGGGCAGCCGCGCACGGGTAGATTCCGCTATGGCGTGTATGGTGCTCTCCAAGCTCTTGAAAAGCGGAATCTCGCTGCCTGCGGCTCTGGAGATCGTCAACACGGTGATGATGGTGAAATCCGCAGACGAGAGCTTTGCCACTCTTGACATATGCAAAATCGACCTGAACACCGGCGAATGCGCGGTATATAAGGCGGGAGCGGCAACGACCTACATAAAGTCCGCGGATAAGTTGGTGCGCGCCGTTTTGTCCTCTCCGCCGGCGGGAGTTGGCGGAAAACTCTCCGTGCCGGTTCAGCGTTTTACTGTCGGCGCGGGGGACGTTATCCTGATGATGACGGACGGCGTTGTTCCCGATGAGCAGTGGCTCTCTCTTGAGCTTTCCAAGCCGTGTGAGCCGTGCGAGTTTTCCGAGCGCGTAGCCAAAGCCGCGCGGCGCTCCGATGTTCGTGACGACGACATCAGCGTTATCACCGTTGCCGTCGGCAGATAACAGTTTACAGTTAATAGTTGACCTAAGTCTTGGAAACAGCGCTCCGCGCCAAAGGCGCGGTAAGCATTGTCCAAGACTTAGGTCAACTGTTTTGGTGTTTTTCACAAAATTAACAGGTTTTCAACAATACAATCAGTGAATTGTGCATATGTAAACCAAATGTATTCCGTTTTCACAAAAATCTTTGTGAAAAATAAACAAATTGAAAAGAAAAAAATGACATTCTTCATAAATTATTAACAAAGTACTTGCAAAATTTTACAATGTATGTTACAATATGATTAAAGAAACACGTGTTGAATCGAGAATTTTTGGTGATAATAATCAAAAAAATAATGACGTGTTTTTACATGACGCGGCTTTTCGCACGAGGTGTGAAAGCGCTTTTACACCTTTGTAGCGCAGCGAAGCAAGCGGCGCGGAAGCCGCAAATTTTAAGATGGAGGTAAACGCAAAATGGCAATCACAGTTCCCGAAAAATACAACGTTCCGCTGTACCTGTTTCATCAGGGCGAGAATGCGCACGCGTATGATTTTTTCGGCTCACACAAGGATACTGAAAACGGTAAATCCGGCGTAATATTCAGATGCTGGGCTCCTCACGCTAAATCCGTGAGCGTTGTTGGCGACTTCAATCACTGGGACAGAACACAATGCTTCATGAATAAAATCAGCGACGGCGGAATCTGGGAGGTCTTTGTTCCCGGAATCAAGCAGTTCGATAATTACAAATACAGCGTAGAGGCCCCCGACGGGCTTATCAAGCTGAAAGCAGACCCTTATGGCTATCATATGGAGCTTCGCCCGAACACCGCGACCAAGTTCTACGACCTTGACGGTTACTCTTGGAAAGACAAGAAATATCAAGACGAGTTGGTGGAAAAGAACATCTATGAAAGCCCCATCAATATCTATGAGGTGAATTGCGGCTCGTGGAAACACAAGGACGGCAGAGAGCTGAGTTATCTTGAGCTTGCCGATGAGCTTATTCCATATATCAAAGAGATGGGCTATACCCATATAGAGCTTATGCCTATTGGCGAGTATCCATTTGACGGCTCGTGGGGGTATCAGCAAATCGGATATTTCGCGCCAACATCTCGTTTCGGCACTCCGCACGACTTTATGGAATTTGTGGATAAATGCCATCAGGCGGGAATCGGCGTTATCGTGGACTGGGTGCCCGCGCACTTCCCGAAAGACGCGGCAGGTCTGTATGAATGGGACGGCGAAAGCTGTTATGAGTATGCTGACCCGTTCCGCCGTGAACACAAGAGCTGGGGCACACACATCTTCAACTGGGGACTTCCCGAGGTGCAGAGTTATCTTGTTTCCAATGCGAATTACTGGGTAGAGAAATACCACGTTGACGGACTGCGCGTGGACGCGGTTGCATCTATGCTGTACCTCGACTATGACCGCCGTGACGGCGAGTGGCGTCCGAACAACAAGGGCGGCAAGGAGAACCTTGAGGCGATTGCGTTCCTGCAAAAGTTGAACGCCGCTTTATTCAAGGAACACCCCAACCTCTTGATGGTTGCCGAGGAATCCACCGCGTGGCCGATGGTTACAAAGCCCGCAGACATCGGCGGACTCGGTTTCAACTTCAAGTGGAATATGGGCTGGATGAACGATATGCTGCGGTATATGAGTATGGATCCGCTTGGACGTCCGTATAACCATAACCTCGTTACATTCTCGTTCTATTACGCGTTCTCGGAGAACTTCGTGCTGCCGATAAGCCACGATGAGGTTGTTTACGGAAAGTGTTCGATGCTCGATAAGATGGGCGGTCCGCGCGAGTTCAGATTCAACTCTATGCGGACGTTCCTCGGATATATGATGGCTCACCCCGGTAAAAAGCTGATGTTTATGGGTCAGGAGTTCGCGCAGTACAAGGAGTGGAACTTCCAGACTCAGCTCGACTGGGAGGTTTTGGAGTTTGAGCCGCATTACAAGTATCACGAGTATGTGAAGGTGCTGAACAAGTTCTATAAGGATACCCCCGCACTGTGGGAGTGCGACACAAGCTGGGAGGGCTTCCATTGGATTTGCGCAGACGACAGCCAGAACTCCGTTATCGCGTTCCGCAGAATCGCCAAGAACAAGGACGAAATCATTGTTGTCTGCAACTTCCAGCCTGTGCGTCACGAGGTGTACGAAATAGGTGTTCCGTACTTCGCGGATTACGAGGAAATCTTAAGCTCGGATGACGTTGAGTTCGGCGGCAGCGGCATTAAGAACGGCACGATCACCGCTGTGGAAACACCTATGCACGGCGAACAGTACAGCATTTCGATCGATGTGCCGCCGATGTCGGTGCTGTTCTTCAAGCCGAAGAATATTCGTGACCCGCAAGCGGCGGTTGAGGTGGAGTTTGCCGAGGTTTCCGCTGAGGAAGTAAAGGACGCGGAAGAGAAACCTGATAAGCCCGAAAAGGCGGCAGAGGATAAGAAATCCGCGAAACCCGAGGAAAAGCCCGCAAAATCAGAGGAGAAACCCGCAAAATCTGCGGATAAGGAATCGGTAAAGTAATTACAGCTCCGTAGGAGCTGCGTATATTGGAGGATGCATTATGAACCATATTAAAAAGGAATGCGTTGCTATGCTTCTCGCGGGCGGACAGGGCAGCCGTCTGTACGCTTTGACGCAGGATATGGCAAAACCCGCCGTGCCTTACGGCGGCAAGTACAGAATTATTGATTTCCCGCTGTCCAATTGCGTGAATTCCGGAATTGACACGGTGGGCGTGCTGACTCAATATCAGCCGATGGTACTTAATGAGTACATCGGCAACGGTCAGCCGTGGGGACTTGACAGAGCGCACGGCGGAGTGCACGTTCTGCCGCCGTATGAAACCGCTCTCGGCAAGAGCTGGTATTCCGGCACAGCAAATGCCATCTATCAGAACATCAGCTTTGTCGACCGCTATAACCCGGAATACGTGGTTATTCTGTCGGGCGACCACATATATAAGATGGACTACTCTAAGATGGTGGACTTTCACAAGGAGAAACAGGCGGACGCTACTATTGCTGTGTTGGAGGTTCCGTGGGAGGAGGCTTCGCGGTTCGGAATTATGACCGCCAAAGAGGACGGCACGATCACCGAGTTTGCGGAAAAGCCCAAGGAGCCTAAGTCCAACCTTGCTTCTATGGGAATTTACGTGTTCTCGTGGTCTAAGCTGCGTCAATACCTCATCGATAACGAGAACGATGAGGGCGCTGACAAGGACTTCGGCAAGAACATAATCCCCGCAATGCTGGACAATAAGGAAAAGATGGTTGCTTACCATTTTGACGGCTATTGGAAAGATGTCGGAACAATCGACTCTCTGTGGGAGGCGAATATGGACGTTCTCGACCCCAAAGTGCCGCTGGATCTGTTGGACGACAGCTGGAAAATCTACTCGCGTAACCCCGTTATGCCGCCGCATTATGTAGGTCCTCAGTCGCGGATCGAGAACTCGATGATTGCCGAGGGCTGCGAAATAAACGGAATGGTTGACTTCTCCGTGCTGTTCGCGGGAGTTACCGTTGAGGAGGGCGCGATTGTACGCGATTCGATTATTATGCCCAACACGGTTATCAAGAAAGGCGCGGTTATCGAGTACGCGATAGTCGGCGAGGACTGCGTAATCGGCGAGGGCGCGCATATCGGCGAGCGTCCCGAGCTTATTGAGGACAAGTCGCAGTGGGGCGTTGCCGTAATCGGGCATCACGTGGACGTTTCGGCGAATGCCGTTGCTCCGCCCAAGGCTATGATTTCCAAAGATATATAATGAGGAGGATTGTTTGATATGGCAAGTATGGCTAACGTTTTGGGCTTGATTTTTGCTAATATGCACGAACAAACCTTACCCGAGCTTACCAAGGCAAGAGCGATGGCGAGCGTTCCGTTCGGAAGCAAGTATAGGCTGATTGACTTCCCGCTGTCGGGAATGGTCAATTCCGGAATCACCCAAGTGGGAATTATTACCAAGACAAATTATTACTCCCTGATGAACCACCTCGGAATGGGCTCTGAATGGGATTTGGCACGCAAAACAGGCGGACTGCACATTCTGCCTCCGTATGGGCGCGAAAACGCGGTAATGTACCGCGGCAGACTCGAGGCTCTCGCGGGAGCAGCGGAGTTTATCCACGAAAGCAACTGTGAGTACGTTGTAATGACGGACAGCAACGTTGTGGCGAACATTGATATTAAGCCGATGGTGGATTTCCACGAGAAAAACGGCGCGGATATTACCTGCGTTTACGGAACGGGATTTTACACCACTGAGCGCGCGCAGACTCAGACGGTGCTGTGCGTGGACGAGAACAACACCGTGTATGATGTGTTGGCAAGACCGTCAATCAGCGGCGAGATGAACATAGCGCTGAACATCTATGTTATGCGCAGAAAGTTCCTTGAGGAGCTTATTCGCGAGAGCGAGTGCCGCAGTCTGTACAGCTTTGAAACGGATATTCTCCAGCACAAGCTGCACGATTACAAGATTATGGGATATAAGTACAATAAGTATTTCGAGGTTATCGACTCGATGAGAACCTACTATAAGGCGACTATGGATATGATGAAACGCGAAATCTCGCATGAGATGTTCTCGCTTGACACACCGATTTACACCAAGGTTCGCGATGTTGCTCCCGCGAAGTACGGGATCGATTGCTCCGTAAAGAACTCGCTGATTGCGGACGGCTGCATAATTGAAGGAACGGTAGAAAATTCCGTACTGTTCCGCGGCGTTAAGGTCGGCAAGGGCGCAATTGTTAAGAACAGTATTGTAATGCACGGCGCGGTAATCGAGGAGAAGTCCTCGTTTATTGATGCGGTTGCCGACAAGAACGTCACAATCACGAAAAACCGCACCATTACAGGCTCTGTGGACTTCCCTGTGTATATCTCCAAGGGCGGAGTAGTATAAGAGCGTGTTCTAACTTTTGATGTTTTCATACACATTTTGTGTACCTCCTTTCATAAAATTCCCCCCGCGGTTATCCGCAGGGGGAGCTTTTTATTTTGGGGAATGCGCTGTTAGTCTATAAGTGCCTCGCACGCCTCAACGGCAATTACGAAACCACGCATGCTGTTTCTCAAGCCGTTAAGAGTTTCCTCATCGTTGTAATCATATACATAACAATAGTCAAACCAGTAGTCGTGCGCTGCGGCGTATGCCTCGTTGACCGCTGTCAGCATATCAGTAAATTCGAGGTCGCCTTCGCCGGGGTAGATAGCCAAATCAAATCTGCGGTCGATGTACTCATCGAAAATTTCATCAAGCTCGTCAAAACTCATTGTGCTGAAGTCATCATTTGCGTGAGAAGCACCGGGAGTGAGGGCGCTCGGAGGGTTTGGCATAACGGGAGTAACGGGTGTTTCAGGTGTGGAAGATTCGATGTAGTTCTTGAAAACATCAATCTTCTCCAATGCGTCCATAACTTCCTGTTCAAATTCCTCGAACTTTTTCTCGGTATTTGAATCCATATCGCTGGTGAAGTCGATTGCATTACCGGGAACTGCCAGAATCTCATTGGATGAGGACTTGCTTGCCGTGAGGGTAATCGCCGCGTTGCCGTAAACAGGAGTCTTTACACTGAGGTCAACTGTCTGGGAATCTGCGGTTGCAGAGCTTGAAACGGTAACCTGCAGACCGTCAAGAACGGTGAGCAGCTCATCGTCAATTGCGTCAAAGCCCTTGGGCATATTGACGGTTACGGTAAATGTGCCTACAGTAACATCTTGGTTGAAGCTCTTTACGGTTTCAACACCGCTGTACGCAATGTTGAACTTGTACTCGCCGTCATCGTTCTCTTGGAACGAAAGCTCAACTGTGCCGCTCTTGTCATCAATCTTTACACAATCAACCTTTGCGGTGAACTTTTCGCCGTCTGCATTGGCGATAAACTGAGCGTTAAAGCTCTTGTCGCTGTTCTTGTATGTAAACTCGATCTCGTTATTAGGACCCACTGTGTAGGACTTCGCGAGAATGTCACCGTTTTTGTTGATAACGGTCTTGATGGAGAAGCCCACGGAATCGGGGAGAGAAACGGCATTTGCCACGATTGAGAATGCCGATTGATATTCGCTGAGCGTGATAGCGCCGCCGTTTTTGTTTACAAAATCAACGATTTGAGTGGAGAGATAGTTATCCTCACCGATGTGGCTGACCATGTCCTTCATCATCGCGGAGAGTATTTTTCCGTTGAAGTCGGCGGTGATGAGTTTTCCGGAAATTTCCTCGCCGTTAATTGTGAGAGAACCGTTTTCCATTTCGGTTACGGCTTTTTCATAGTGCTTGAGGTAAATCTTGATAAGCTCTTCAATAAGACGGGAGATTTCCTTTTCGTCCAGCTCCAGAGCCACTGTTTCGGTAACGGACTGCGTATAGGAATCGCTGTCCACCTTGAACATCAACGCCTTATCCGAAGCGAACGGGAGAGCCAGATAGCACGTGCCGTCCTCGTTTACCAGAACCTTGGCATTGACCGTGATTTTGCCCTCTGTGCCAACATACATACCCATCGCGGAATCATTCGCCGCAACATCATATGTAAAGGTCGTGCCGTTGATGATGTCGATGATCTCATTTACGTCCGAAGCGTTGCCGATAGCGGATACTGCCGCATCGGTGAGATTGATCTGCGCACCGCCTGTTATCTTGAGAGCATCCACACCGTAGGTTTCGGTAAGGAGCTGACTGTATGTCTTGACAAGAGAGCTGATGTCAAGTGAATCGTATCCGCCGAAAGAGCTTGTGTAGGTGTTATACGATGTCGGCAGAATACCATTGGCAGAATTGGCTGACGCAAGTGAACCATATGTTTCGGAAACAGCCTTCACGCCGTTGGAAATCGCGGACGCGTCAATCTTTTGGGCTATTCCCTTTACGGAGTTGCCCTCAACCATTGCTGCGTATCTGGACTTGCCCATAAACGTGCTGAGGAACGCTGCTTTGTTGGTGAAGAAGAAAATCGCCGCTGCCGCAAGCAGAGTAACTATTGTTGTAGCGATAACGATAATCGCAATCTTCGCGCCGTTTTTCTTCTTTACGGGAGCTGCCGCTACTGCCGCTGCTGAGCTTACGGCTCCCATATTGCCCATATCACCGAATCCGCCTGTGGGAGGCGCGTACTGCGGCATGGGAGCAGGTTCGCCGAATCCGCCTGTGGGGGGCGCGTACTGCGGCATTGGAGCAGGCTCACCGAATCCGCCCGTGGAAGGCGCGTAAGGAGCTGTTCCCGCAGCCGGAGCGCCAACCGCCGCCGGTGTGGGTACGGAGCTTGGCATTGCCGAAACAAGGCTGTCCGAATCGGGCTGCTTGTCAAGGGATACGGCATTCACCGCCGTACCGCAAACGGGGCAGAACTTGGCATTGTTTTCAAGCTCCAGTCCACATTTTGCGCACTGCTTTTTTCCCGAAGTGTTCTGCGCTGCGGGAGCGGGTTTACAGTCTGCTCCGCAGGATGGGCAAAATTTTGCCTCATCGGGGATTATGCTGTTGCATTTAGTACAAATCATCTTTAATTCCTTTCTCCGATACAGCTAACACACATCTACAAAACCGAACTACGAGAAAACACTTTAATATAAATATAAGCCTTATCTCTTCTTTTTCATCTCGCTATCGGCAAAACGAAAAAGAGCCACATACAGTCCGAAAAAGGTTAGCTTAATTTATTATAAATCTAAAAATTAATTTTGTCAATATGCTAGTTGTACGAATTTAACAAGAAATTTTTATGTACTTTGTGCAATAATACCAGACAATATATAAATTTGCGGTTCTCCCCGCTGTACAGCAAGGAGAACCGTAAACCAGTCTGAAATAAAGTCTCATATTTTATCCGCAAGCTCTGCTGCTTGTTTGCAGCCATCGGTTTTTTCAATATCGCCCACGTTCAGCACACCGGGAATCAGGACTTCTCCCGCCATCTCCCATTTAAGAAGTGCCGCCGACCGTTCAATGGGGATACGCACGCCGTCCAGAACCGACATATCGTGCTCCTCGCAGCAAGCAATCAGAGCACATTTCTTGCCTGCGATGTCCTTGCCGCCAACGACCAGCGAGAACAGCTTGTCGATAACACCCTTAATCTGCGCGGGGATAGAGTACCAGTAGACTGGCATCGTGAAAACGACAACGTCCGCTTCCAGAATGCTCGGCGCTAACAGATTGAAATCGTCATCAAACGAGCAAGCCTTGCCCGATTTGTAACAGGTTTCGCACGCGTGACAGCCGCCAACATTTTTCAATGCCGCGTTAAACCTCGTAATGGTATTGCCGTTCTTCTCCGCCGCCGCGATAAATGCGTCCGTCATAGCGAAGCTGTTTCCGTTCTTGCGCGGGCTTCCGGTAATTACAACAATTTTGCTCATAGACTCCTTTCGATATCCGCTTGACATTTACGGCTTATTATGGTATAATTATAACACAAATGATTGCAAAATGCAAGTACGCACCTTCAGGTGATATACTTACCAAAAGGAGAGTGTAAAATGGACAACAAAGAGAAATATGAGAGCTGCATATCAGAGGCACACCTCACCGAAACGGGCTTCAGCTACACATTGTCGCTGATAAACGGAAAATACAAAATGACGATACTGTATACATTGATGTGCTTTGGAGTGGTTCGCTTCAACGAAATGAAAAGGTATATCGGAGAAATTTCCTACAAGACATTAAGCTCGACGTTGAAAGAGCTTGAATCCGACCAACTGATAAACCGCAAGGAATACCCGCAGGTGCCGCCAAAGGTGGAGTACAGTCTTACCGAAAGAGGTAAAACGCTTATCCCGATTCTGGATTCAATGTGCGATTGGGGAGAGAAAAACCGATTGTGACCAACCAAGGCAACACCGCACAAAGCTGAAGTGTTGCCTTAATACATTATCAAAAAGTTGTCCCCCGATTTTACTCGGGGGACAAACCTTATAATCAGCCGTTGCCTTCCGACAACACATAAATGTCTACGTAATGAACTCCCCAATGGCAGGAATCCGCGTAGCTGCCCATAAACAGGTCAATCGTGGTTCTGCCGTCCATCAGTCCCAGACCCGTATCGGCGGCGATTGCGTAGCCGTAAACCGTGCCGTCCGGGGAAACAATGTAAAGCTCGCTTCCGTACGGGATCACGTTGGGATTAACAGCTACCGTGCCGACTACCGCGTAGCGTCCGCTGGCGGTTTTCGCGCCGGCGCGCGCACTGTACGCAGTGGACTTGCCCGAGATCACACGCGTGTAGTTCTCGGGAATGCCGTTCACCAACTTCAGTTGGGTAGGGTCTTCCATTTTCGCATACGGAACATTGATTGCAGTGCCGCGTTCCACAACCTCGGTTACCGGCTGCTTGGAGATCGTTTCGGAGAGCTGCTCCGTTTCGGAGAGCTTGCCGTCAATGTAGGTTTCCTTGACCGTGACGGTGTGTTTTCCGTTTTCGCCCTCGGTGATGACCGTTTCATCACCGATTTTGCGGTTGGAGTTGTCGATATATTCCGTGTTGTACGGGATTTCGCTCTCTTCGGTTTTGGTTACGTATTTAACGCGTGTAACGTTGATTTCCATACCCGCTTTTACTCTGTCCTCGCGGTCGCAGTTCAGGCGGTCGTCCTCGCCAAGTGTGATTCCGGCATTTTCAAGAGCCTCGGCAACCGTGCCATCCGTTGCGGGAAAAGTATTCGTTTCACCGTCTGCGGTGACTGTGATGTCGAACGCGCGGTGGATAATGATGTGCTCGGAGTTGTTTTCATCCTTGGTGCAGCTTACACGGTCATTGATCCCCAACTCGTAATCCTCTGAACGCAGTATCGCGTAGATGTCGGTTTCGTTGGTCTTGATCTCGCGGGTAATGCCGTTATCGGTTACATACACGGTGTTTTTGAAATACAGCAAACCAGTAAGGGTTACCATCATCGCCAAAGCCGCCGCGAATATGCCGAGCTTTACGATTCTGCCCTTTAAGAGCATTCGGTTCATTTTAAGATTCACTATCTGTGGTTTCATAACGCCTCCATCAGTCAATTGTACATTGTCAATCGATTTCGCCATTTTCTTTTCTGTAACAAATTTGTTTCTATTAGTCCCTTCCGTTTGGGATTAATGCTATTATAACGCTTTTTTTTGTAAATGTCAAACATAGCGAGAGTGTGGAATTTGTGCACTTTTCACAAAAATGATTTGTAACCTTTTTGTAACCTTTTGAAATTTGGATCAAAAATTGGAATATCCTGTAAATAATTTTTGATTTTGTGGTAAATTTAACTAAATATCCGCATAATTACGCTTTTGTCATATTTGTATAAAAGTTTTACCAAAATCCGCAGTAAAATTGTGAAATATACCCGTAAGATATGTACAAAAAACGGCTTCCCTACAAAATGTAGGGAAGCCGTCTTGTTTTTTCGATAAATCAGTCTACGATGAAGTCCTTGATTTCATCAAGAAAATCGCCGCAGTCATCGCTGTGGATTCTCAGTTCGAGGTCCTTAGACAGGTCAAGGCTGAAGATACCCATGATCGACTTTGCGTCGATTGCGTATCTGCCGCTGATGATGTCTACATCATAGTCCACTCTCGTTACCAAAGCAACGAAATTCTTTACATCATCGATTGCGTTTATACGGATTTTTGCGTTTGTCATAATAAATCTTCCTTTCGTTTGTGGGGTTCCCACTTTTTCCCAAGGCTGCCCGATTTGGACTGCCATACCTACTACTTATAATTTACCACATTTATACCCCGTTTGTCAAGGGGCTTTTTGTAAAAATTTGTTAAGCGACAACAAATTTTTTCACATCATCAAGGAAATTTTCAGCGTCCTCGCCGTCCGAATGGACTTTCATTTCCAACGTTTTGCCCAAATCAAGACTGAATATCCCCATGATTGACTTTGCGTCCACCGAGTATCGTCCCGACTGCAAATCCACCTCAAATGTGTATCCGCAGACGATTCCCACGAACTCCTTTACATCGCTGATTGAATCAAGCTTAATCCTATACTCTTTCATAATTTAACCCCCTTATTTAGATAGCAAATTGCGAACCGTGCAGATGAGCGCAGCTCATCTGCACTAGCCGAGCATCGCGTCGCACCTGCGGTGCAACGCGCCACTCGCTTTCGCAATTTGCATGAGCTACCAATATATTGTTGCGAGTTATAGCGTGCGAAACTCGCGCCCATGGCATTGCGCCACTGGTCGCCAGTATATTGTTGTAAGTTATAACGCGCTAAACTCGTACCGCCAATAGGTTGTTTTGAATTTGCACTGCACGCCTTAGGGTTGACGCTTCCGAAACAGTTCTATTCGTCCCCCTAGAAATAATATAACAATATTTTGAAAAAATGTCAATAGCATATTGCAAATTTCGTAATTTTAAGGTATAATAGAGGGGTAAAGTAAATTCGGTTTGGTGAAATTGCATATATTCACTGCATAACAATTTGTAATATTTCCGGGATTTCGCCGAATTGTATAAAGAGGTGACGGTATGACCTTTGAGGTTATAACGCTTGGATGTAAACTCAATTATTGCGAAAGCGCCGCGATTGAGAAAGCCTTTCTTGCGGACGGATTCACTAATCCCCGTGATGGTGAAAAAGCGGACGTATACATTATAAACTCCTGCGCGGTAACGGGCACGGCGGTTACTAAAGCGCGCCACGAGCTGTCGAAATGCCGCCGCGAGAATCCCGATTGTGTGGCTGTGCTGTGCGGGTGCTTTCCGCAGAGCTATCCCGAGGAGGCAGGGCTGAAATCCAATGCGGATATCATTGTCGGAAACTCGGACAAAAGCCGACTTCCCGAGTTGGTGCGCGTGTATCTTCAAAACCGCGTAAAGACAGTCAAAATCTCCCCCCTGTCGCGGGAGTATGATTTAAGATCGGCTGTTCCCGATGAGGACAGAACCCGCGCGTTCATTAAAATCGAGGACGGCTGTGACCGTTTCTGCGCGTATTGCATAATCCCCACGGCGCGCGGAAGAGTGCGCTCTCTGCCGCTTGATTTAATTACCGAACAGTCGGTTCAGTGCGTGGAGCATGGACACCGCGAGATTGTCCTTACGGGAATCAACCTCGGCTGTTACGGGCAGGATCTGGGATTGACGCTCGGCGACGCGGTAAAAGCCGCCGCGCGGTCGGGAGTGGAACGCGTGCGGTTAAGCTCTCTTGAGCCTGAGATGATTACCGATGAGGAAATCGAGAAGTTCCGCGCTGTTCCAACGCTCTGTCCGCATTTTCACCTGTCGCTCCAGTCGGGCAGCGATACGGTGCTGAAGCGTATGAACCGCAAGTACACCGCGCAGCAGTACCGCGAAACGGCGGACAAGCTCCGCGCGGCATTTCCGGGGTGTTCGATCACCACCGACATTATTGTGGGATTCCCCAGCGAAACGGATCAGGAGTTCCTTGAAACGGTGGATTTCGCGCGGAAAATCGGGTTTGCGAAAATCCACGTGTTCCCGTATTCCATACGTAAGGGTACGGTTGCCGCGGAAATGCCGCAGCTGCCTCCGTCTGTCAAGACAGACCGCGTGCAGATGCTTACCGCCGCCGCCAAGGAACTCGAACAGAAGTTCTACGAGTCGCGGATCGGTACTGTTCACACGGTATTGATTGAGAAAGCGCAGTCCCCCGAGTATTCCCACGGATTTACTGAAAGTTATATTTCTGTCAGAATATACGGGGCGAATATTCCACGTCATACACTCGCAAAGGTTCAAGTCACGGGATACCGCGACAATTACTGCATAGGACAGTTGACAGTGTAAAATTAAAATTTACGCTTTGGGACGTGGGTTTTGTGCGTTATAACCTAAAACAACATATTGATAACGCAGTTTAGCGCGTTATAACTCACATCAAGTTATCAGCGACTAGTGCAAATTGCGAAAGCGAGCGGCGCGGCATACCGCGCAGCGGTGTGCCGTGTCGCTCAGCTAGCACGGACGAAAATTGCAAAGCAATTTTCGTCCGTGTGGTTCGCAATTTGCCATTAAAATCAGGAGGATATTATGGTTTATCGAGTTTATGTGGAGAAAAAGAAAGAGTACGCGGTGGACGGAAAAGCCGTTCTGGAGGATTTGAAAGTCGCTCTTGGGATGAGGTCCGCGGAGCGCGTGCGGGTGATTAATCGGTATGACGTGGAGGGGCTTTCCGAGGAGGATTTTCGGAAGTCGCTGCCGACCGTGTTCTCCGAGCCACCCGTGGAC
>CAMWMN010000003.1 GCA_947175385.1 uncultured Clostridia bacterium
CATATACACATTATACACTATGATAACAATTTTGTCAATACCTTTTTGAAAAAAATCACGAAAAAAATTGCCGAGAATTTCTCGGCAATAATGTTCTTTAATTAGTGGTTCGTTTTATGTGATTTGTAAATCAGACTTTCCCTAAGGAATTACTTTTTTGTTTTCTGCGCCGTACCAGCGTTACAATCAGCCACGCAACGTTTATAACGATAAAAAACGGTATGCAATATTTCAGTGCGTAGACCCATATGGGCTGTTCGGGTGTGTATAATTGATTGTCGTAGCTGATTTTAGTAAATATTGACATAAAAACCGTTACTGTAAGGGTAACCGTGTTCAGAACAAAAAATGCGATTTTTATGCGGTTTGTCATGAAAAGCCACACCATAAGCCACACAAAATTGATAATAATTAATGCGGGTATGCAAAATACCGCAGAGCGAAACCATATGGGCGGATTCCAGTTATATGGCTTCGGCAAGTAATTTGATTGAATCATAAGTCCCACTGCCGCGATAACGTTAAGTACGTTCAGAATTATAAATACTATGCGAAGAATTTTAATACGTTTCATAGGTCAGACTCCTCATTGATTGCGACCGGATTGTCGAGTACGACAAAATCAGCGTTTTTTATAATGGATATAGAATTAGCGGTGTTACCCACAAAGATACTATCTCCGCTAACGGATTCAAAGAATTTCGAGCCATCGATAACTTTTACATATCCACAAGGTTTGGCATCGGGAACACGCTGGTTTATTTGATAACCATTTATATTTTTTATGTTGTTATATAATCCCTGAGGGGTGGAAATAGCTCCGGCACTTACCTCAGGTCCTGAAACCAATTTTGAAGCACCATTCCAAATTGAGACAGCAAAAGATGAACAGTTATCGGTTAAACTCCAATAGTTACTCCACAAATCAATACCAAAATTAATAATGTCCACTTGCGACATGGTTACGTTCATTGACACAGAAATACGATTTGGCATTTTACCTGCATGATTGATACAATATGCTTCAAGATTATACCATACGCCCCTATGTACACTGAGATCCCATGTTCCGAAAGTTATTTCACATCCTCTGCCTACACTTAATCCACCTATTCTGATTGGATCTGAATAGGTGTTCTTAAATGACAGAAACGCATGACCACTGTCGCCACCTGATGATGAAGACGATGAGCCACCACCTTGTGTTTCTGAAAAACGTTGAGCCGAATGAATCGTTAAAACTCCAACAACAGAGCCTTCTGTGGTTGCTGTGGTCACCGCAGTCGCCGCCGAAACAGTGACAAAACAGCCGGAAAAGACTGCCAAAGTCAGAAGAAATGGAACGATTTTCTTTAATAGTTTCATGCTAAGTACCTCCAAATAAAATAGTATTGATTAAAAGCTTTTATATGTATAATAAATCTCTTGCTCAGCAATGGATTTATGTTTTTTCATTTGGTGAAACTCTGCCTTTATTTTTCAAAATAAACCTCTTGACCTTATTATATCACATTTGTTTTACTATGTCAAGCTTTTTTGGAATTATTTCCTAAAATCCGCGCGGATAAACGGCGCGTTTTTCTCCTCGGAAATTAGCTGTTTATACAGCTCGGGGCGGCGGTAGGAGTTTCCATGAACCTCGCGCGAACGGTATTCCCTGATCATATACATATCAAGCTCCGCGAGGTAAATACCCTCTTGCTCCACCGCCTCCAGAACGCAGGTATCGCGCGAACCGGGCATATCCGGCAGATACGCAACTCCGTCAAACGCGCTCGAATGCCCGTTGCAGTTGGAATAAGGCGCGGGATAATTGCAAGTCGCGATTGCCGTCATATTCTCGTATGCCCGCGCACGGAGCTGCGACAGACGATTTATCTCCATCGGACATGCGTTCGGCACAAGAATTACCTCCGCGCCTTTAAGCATCAGAATCCGCGCGCTTTCCGGGAATTCCCTGTCATAGCAAATCATCGCGCCGACCTTTACATTTCCGCCCTCGGTATCCAAATCGCAGACGAGAAATTCGTTACCGTGAGTCAACACGCGCTCGTACCCGAAGTCTCAGGTATGTACCTTCGCGTAGGTGAATTTCCGCTCGCCGTGCCTGTCGAACAGCGTTATGCTATTCCTCGGCAGCGGCGAAAATTTCTCAAGAAACGTAATCCCGATTGCCATATTCAGTTTTTTTGCCAGTTCCCCGAACGTGTTTACGAACTCGCTGTCCGCGCTTACGGCAAGTGAATTTGGGTCGGCTTCGGGGATTTGATAGCCGCAGCTCCACATTTCCGGGAAAAGCGCAATGTCCGCGCCCATTTGTTTCGCCTTTTCGCACGCGGATTTTCCAAGCTCCAACTGTTCATTCAACGTATTTTTCGGTAACAATTGCAGTAACGCGATTTTCAACTTCATAATTTCCTCCAGTCATAATCTCACAATTTCGTCTGCCAGAAATTCACACTCGGAAATATCGTGAGTGACAAAAACGGTTGTTTTCCCGACGATTTTTTCCTTGCAGTAATTCATCACAAGTTGCTTGGTGTCCTCGTCCAGCCCCTTGAACGGCTCATCAAGGAATAAAATATCGTACTCCGCCAACAGTGCGCGTAGCAGCGCCACGCGGCGTTTCATTCCGCCAGAGAGCGTCCGCGCGGGGGAGTTTTCAATGCCCTCCAGACCCACGGTCGCAAGCTCCGCAGCGATTTGCAGCTTGGGAATCCGCTTGCCTGTCACAAGGCGGATATTCGCGGAGGCAGTGAGATTCTCGCATAGGCGGTTCTCCTGAAACAACACGGAGAGCCGCTCCGAGCCGCGTATGACATTTCCGCTGTCAGGCTGCTGAATCCCCATAAGAATATCCAATAGCGTGGATTTTCCGCAGCCCGATTTCCCCAGAACAGCCGTTACCGCGCTGCTTTTGAACTCATGGGAAAAATCCGAAAGCACCGTGTTATCCCCGAAGCTCTTGCATATTTTTTCGGCTTTAAGCATTCCGCACCTCACATTCGCTCAATCCGCCGTTGAAGCAGGTTTACAAGCGCGATGAAAATCCGCTCGCAGAGCCAGCTCAACAGGATAATCACCGTTGTCCACGCGAATAAATCCGCTGTCTCGAGATAGACCTTGGACATATACAATCGCTCACCGATTGACCCGGACGGGATTCCGATTACCTCAGCCGCAACGCCCGATTTCCAACACAGCCCAATTGCAAGCCGCGACGCGGAACGGAAATACGGCAAGAGCTGCGACAGATACACTCCCGCAAACCGCCGCCCGAACGGGATTTTGAACACTCTCGACATCTCTTCGAGGTTGGGGTCGAGATTGTCAATTCCCTCCAGCATATTCGCGCAGACAATCGGAACGCAAATCAGAAATGACACAAGCACGGATAAATCCTTTGAGCCAATCCAGATAAGCGCGAGAATCGTGAACGATGCCACAGGAATGGATTTCATTACGGAAATCAGCGGCGCGAACAGTATTCTGATGAACTTAACTTTCCCCGAAACCACTGCCAGAATCGTTCCCGTTGTCAGTCCGAGCGCGAATCCAAGCAGAATCCGCGCCATAGAGAACAGAATGCTCTTCCAAAATTTTTCTTCGCGAATCAGCTCCCACAAACGTCTTGCGACATCAATCGGTGTTACCAGAATAATTCTGCTGTCAATGCTCATCGCCAGAATCTGCCAGAGAATCAGCCACGCCAGAACGCTTGCTGCAATCATCAGGGCTTTTTTCATTCAAATCACCGCCGTTCAAAAAGGGCGGTTGAAAAGCCGCCCCTGAAATTAATTATTATTGTAGTAGAAATCATCGCCGGGGAGCTTTCCGCCGACCGCCGCAGGGTCAGTATCAGACAGCACCTTGAGATAGCCCGAGAGCTTGGTTTTCAGCTCATCGCCCGTAATGCACACGATATTGCAGCTCGGGAGAGCCTTTTTCGCAACTGCCTCGGGAACGATATCGTACTTGCCAACCAACTTCGCGCCCTCGTCAACATTGGTGTTCACGTAATTTACCGAATCCGCGTAACGCTCCAGAAACTCGTTTACCGCCTCGGGATACTGCTCCGCGAACTCCTTGCGAACAATCGCACCGCCGGTAATCATTACGCTGTCCAGCTTGAGGTTATCCCACTCCTTGTTGAGATCGAGCACGACCTTGACGTTCTCGTTCTTGGTCTGCGCGGTGGTAACGAACGGCTGCGGCAGCATTGCCACACAATTCTCGCCCATCAGCATTGCCTGAAGACACTCGGCGTGTTCGCTTTTCCACTCAATGGTAACGTCCTTTTCGGGGTCAACATTATTACTCTTGAGGATAAAGTTCAGTGCGTATTCGGGTGTTGAACCTTTACCCGCAGAGTAGATGGTCTTGCCTTTCAAGTCCGCAACTGACTTTACGGTTTCGCCGTTCTCGCAGATGTACAGCACACCCAGCGTGTTCACGGCGCAAGCCTGTACTTTGCCCTCGGTCTTGTTGTACAGAACGGAGCACAGATTCGCGGGAACGCACGCGATGTCAATATCGCCCTTTGCAACCAACGGAGTGATTTCATCGGGAGCGGCATAGATGTTGAACTCATAGCCGTAATTGTTTGTTTCATTGTCGTCCATCAGCTTTACCAAGCCCATTGCAGTCGGTCCCTTAAGCGCGGCAACACGGAACTTATCCGGCTTTGGAGCGGAGGTATTATCGCTTGTCGTATCGGAGCTTTCGGAATCGCCGGTTGAATTTGCGGTGCTCTCGTCTGCGGTCGATACAATGGAGGAATCACCCGCATTGTCCGAGCTGTTCGAGCTTCCGCCATTGGAGCAGGCGGTAAGCGAAAACACGCACATTAGCGCGGCAAACGCGCCGGTTAAAATCTTCTTTGTTCTCATAACTGTTGTCCTTTCTTTTTTTGCGGCACGCGCGCAAAAAGCGCGTCCCGAAAGACGCGCAACAATTATAACTACGCGCACAAACGCGTAATCTTCCTGTTTGCTGTCTTTCGGCTCAATTGCGATTACCGCGAAATTTTGCCGTTAGTATACGCGAAACCCTCATATTTCAATTCGCAAACCGAAAACCGTGCGTACTTCACTAACGCTTCGTCCACACTAGCCGGGCAGCGCTTTCTACACTTTCGTTTCGGTCGCGCTGCCCGCTTTTGCGGCTTGCCTTGTCCATTGGCATCCCTTTGGTCTGATTTAGTTTCGCATTAACATTATAAATCATTTTTCCCCGTTTGTCAAGGGGTATTCGGTTATTTTTTTTCGTTTTTATTTTCCGATTTTTGTTTCTTTATGAAAGAAAACGCGCTCTTTTTCGGCGGCTCGGATTCCTTGGGCGATTCGAGCGGGGCTTCTGGCGAAGCCTCGTATACATAATCCGAGGTGATGTAATCCACATTTCCGACATACTGTGAGGTGTCTGGTGGTAGATGTCGCCTTTTTAGCTTGTTCTCGACTATGTCCTTAATCAGCATATAGATTACCGCACACACAGGCACTCCCAATAACATTCCCGGAATCCCGAACAATCCGCCTCCGATTACAATTGAGATAAGAACCCATACGGCGGGCAACCCGGTGGAATCTCCCAAAATCCATGGTCCGATAAAGTTTCCGTCTATCGTTCCCACAACTCCGTTGATTACCACAAGCCATATCGCCATTATAGGATGTCCGGAAACGATCAACAAAAAACAGCATGGTATTAGACCGAGTATCGGACCAATTACAGGAATCAAATTGAACACAAACATAATCATTGCCATTAGTGGAGAATACGGCATTCCAAAAATCAAGCAGCAGAAGAAAAGGATAAGCGCAGCTACAAACGAATCAATGATTCTTCCAACAATTGAGTTGAGGAATTTTTCACTTGAGCGGCGACACACCTTAAGAAACCGCTGAGCTAATTCGGGTTTCGTTACTGCGAACAGCAGCTTTTTCGCCTGACCTACAAACATCTCTTTCTTAGCAAGAAGATATACCGAGATTGTAAGCCCGAAGAAGATGTTCTTTAACGCGTCCAATACCGACCAAATTCCCGAGGCAATATTCCCCGCGAATCCCATAATATCTGATGAGTGTTCCTTCCAGAAATCTGTGAGGAAATTGCCAATGTCATCGAGCGGATTTCCCAAAAATTCCGCAAGCTGCGGATACTTATCCGAGAGCTTGAGAACAAACTTATGAGCAGAAGCAATATAATTATCCATATTGCTGAAAAGCACGGCAATGTTAGTTATCAGTTGCGGAATCACCAGAATGACAATCAGCGCAAGAACTAACAGCACGGTAAGCATTGTAAGCGTCAGCGAAAACACACGCGCTCTTCCGCGAGCCTTATCATTTTCGGAGCTTGACCACTTTTTGAACATTCCACGTTCAATCTTCATCATCAGTGGATTTAACAAATATGCGCAGAAAATTCCGATGATGATGGGTGTGGCAACAGCAGTGAAAAACGCGAGCTTTTCAGATACCTTCTCGTGATTGTAAATAAGCATAATCACAAATGCGCTGAGAACAATAGTTCCGAACGCATATGCGGCGATGGTGAAGTATTTTTGATTCCAGTTTATTTTCATTGACGTCCCCCTCTTTGGTTATAATTTGTCAATTGTTATTGTACCATATTTTTCCTTGATTGTCAAGCCTTTATTAATCTAAGCGCGTTTTCGCTCAGAATCAGCTCACGTTCGCGGTCGGTAAGCGGCAAACGGTCAAACCGCTCCAGTTCCTCTTTCGCACTCCACATCGGGTAATCCGTTCCCCACATCACGCGATGAACGCCGATTTTGCGGATCAGCTCCGCAGCGTGCTCGGGAGTCATAGCGTAGAGAGAACTGGAGCAATCCGTGTAGATTCCGCTGTGGTCAAACAACTCCGCGCCCTTATCCCACATAGACCAGCCCGCAAAATGCGCTCCGATCACCGTAAGATCTGGAAATTTCTTCACAACGTTCAGCAGCCTTTCGGGTGACGAATAATCGTAGCGATTATCACCGATATGGAACAGAATCGGCAGTCCGCGTTTTTGCGCGTTCTCGTAAATCGGGAATGCTCTTTCATCATCGATGTTGAACTGCTGAAAATCACTGTGGAGCTTGATTCCTTTCAAACCAAGCGCGGCTATCCGCTCGATTTCGCCGCTTATATCCTCGAAATGGGGGTGCATCGCGCCGAATCCAATCAGCTTATCGGGATATTTTTCCACGCTTTGCGCAATGAAGTTGTTTATGGAAACCACCTGTGTCGGAACAGTCGCCACGGACTGCACAATAAAACGGTCAACTCCCGCTTCCCCACCCTCTCGGAGCAAGGTTTCAAGTGTTCCGTTGTAATCCACCTTCATATCGTAAAAGCTGCCGATTCCCGCCGTTGCTTTCTCGGCAATCTTATCAGGAAAAATGTGTGCGTGCGCGTCTATAATCATTAAAATACGCTCCCTATTCAAAATCCTTAAACATCATACTCGGCTGAACGCTCGAATTATTCTGATACTTCCCGCCGTCATATGTCACGGAACAATCGCCCTCAACGGTATGATAGTATATCTGGCAAACCTGTGCGCCGGCATAAATGCGAATTGGCTGTATGCAGAAAATCTCCAGCGTCCAATATCCCGCAAATCCAATATCGCCGAATCCAGCCGTTACGTGTATAAACAATCCCAACCGCCCCGTGGAGCTGCGCCCCTCTAGCATAGGAACATAACCCTCTGTACGGGTAAATTCAGCCGTTCTTCCGAGATACAATCTTCCCGGCTCGAGAACAATTCCCTCGGGTGGTATAGTAATGCGCTTTACGGGGTTTTCGCGTTTCATATCCAAAGTGTCTTGCTCGTAAACCAAAAGCTCGTCGGCAAGCGAAAGATTATAGCTGTTGGGATTGATTCTGCGTTCGTCAAACGGCTCTATGAATATCTTTTTGTTTATCTGACGTTTTATTTCGTTTCCCGATAAAATCATCTGTAAGCTCCTCTTCCTTGATTTTGTACGGTTTACCCTGCCTGCGGCAGGGTGAACCGCTATTAATTCCGTGTTTCCTTAAACTATCATCCTTATCCACTTGCATTATTTCTATTATATACCAATTAAACAGCTTTGTCAAGAGAAAACGGCGCGGTTTTTTGTCAACCGAGCCGTAAATTTAAATATCATATCGTTCAAGAATTTCGCTGTAAATCTCATTCTTGAAATCCATTTCATCATAAACACCGAGTTCCGGACATTCGGAGAGTGGCATTGGATTGTTGGAAGAGTTGCTTACCGGATAGCGTCCGTCCGAATCGCCTGTACACCAATAACAATTATCAATAGTTGGCTCAAGCTCCAGAAAAAACACCCACTCATCACCCTTTTGTATTGGCGTGAGATTGCTGAATGTTATTAATTTGTCATCAACAATACCATACCACTGTGTAACTTTAAGTTTATCGCCAACATTTACATCTCCCATCAATACCTTTTTCACCTCAATAGTATTGGTTGAAGACACCCAATGTAGTATATCTTTTCCAAAGAATTCACTGTAATGATACTCTTCTTTCTGCTCGGTTTCTCCGATAAATTTGCCGATTACAGCAATATCACTGGCAGTCTCCAGTGATTCAAGATCATAATATACAATTCTATCCACAAACCCCGTTCTGACCAGTTCCAAATTTTCAAATTTGTCAAAAGATGTTTGAGACTTTTTACAGCCTGCTAAAGCAAGACAAACGACAATTGCAGAAATCATTGAAATTATTTTTTTCATAATTAAGCCCCCCATTTAGCTATTAAACAATCTTTGTCATGCTGCGTTATTTGATAAGAAACCCACGGTTTACTGTTACTCTTGGGGAACCCTGATTCATAATCGCATAGGGATACCCGGAACCATATGTATGACCCGAAAGAGCCAGATTTATCGTAGGATGTTTCAACTTAAAAGCATGACCAACCTCATGAATAAAAGCTTTTTTCGCCATAAGTGTTGGATTTTCACAAGCATTATATGCAGCTATATTAGTATTCATAGTTATTTCAGAATAAGCCCAATTACTATCCGCATTACTTGCACTTATGAAATTGCCATCTGAATCGTATGGAAGAGTCATCCCCAAAACTGACTTACCCAAATCTTTGCCATAAACGTAAACCTCATCTCCAAACGATGTTCTAGCACCAATTTCAAAAGATACAGATACTCTTGCATTTCTACTTATCCCATTCCAGCTTGTGGCACTACGATAAACTTCGGAGTTTAGTAAAGCATTTTGTGCGCTTTTGGAAATCATTAATGTAATTTTTGCATTATTGTAGCCTATGTACTTTCCACCCCAATAATCCCCCGAATGTGCCGAAGCAGCAGTACCAGTTGCAACAAAAACAGTTGACAATATTGCCATAATAGAAATGAATGTTTTTTTCAGTTTCATTGCCCCTCCAAAAAAATAAAATATCGCTCCGCCAATTATATCTCCGAATTTCAAGCCAGCGCAAAAACAGAAATATTTAATTGGAACATCAATAAAATGTATTTATCCTTGCTATATCATAATTATAACACATAAAAATCTCTTTATCAATACATTTCAAAAAAAATTCAATCTCAAACTATCATCATACAATCCCCGAACGAAAAGAATCTGTACCGCTCTTCGATGGCGGTTTGATACGCGGCAAGGGTTTTCTCGCGCCCTAAGAACGCGCTGACAAGCATTATCAGCGTGCTTTCGGGGAGGTGGAAATTGGTAATCAGCCCGTCAATACACTTGAACTCGTATCCGGGATAGATGAAAATACTCGTGTCGTCAACCGATTTTCCGCTTTGTGCCGCGCTTTCCAGTGTGCGGCAGGAGGTCGTTCCCACGGCTATCACGCGTCCGCCGCGCTCCTTGCACGCGCGTACCTTCTCGGCAGTTTCGGGCGGAATCGAGTAGTGCTCGGTGTGCATTTTGTGATTGAGAATGTCGTCCTCCTTGACGGGTCGGAACGTTCCCAAGCCAACGTGGAGCGTTACATATGCAGTGTCCACGCCCATCTCCTTAATCTGTTCGAACTCCTTTTCGGTGAAGTGCAGTCCCGCGGTCGGCGCGGCGGCAGAGCCCGTTTCGCGGCAATATATCGTATTGTAGCGATCGTTGTCCTTGAGCTTCTCGGTAATATACGGCGGCAACGGCATCTGACCGATTCGGTCGAGAATATCGAAAAAATCCCCCTCAAAGCTGAACCTTACCAAGCGATTTCCACCGTCAACCGTGTCCAGAACCTCGGCGGACAAGCCCTCCGGAAAGTCCACAACAGCCCCCGGCTTCAGACGTCTGCCGGGCTTTACCATGGTTTCCCAATCGGTAAGAGAGTTCCGCTTCAGCAGCAAAAACTCGCATTGAACCCCGGTATTGCCTGTTGCCCTTTGCTGCGCGGCATCGTGCCACGCCTTTGGGACAGCAACATCATTGTTGCTGCGCTTTGTCCCGTAAATCCGCGCCGGGAATACCTTGCTGTCATTCATAACCAGCAAATCACCCTTTTTCAGGTAATCGCATATGTTATAAAAGCGGTCGTGAACGATTTCGCCGCTTTTCCTGTCGATCTTCATCAATCGCGAGCTGTCGCGCGGTTCTACGGGAGTCTGCGCGATAAGCTCCTCGGGAAGATCGTAATAAAAATCACTTTTTAACATTTTTATCTCCAAATCAGTTATTTATTTCCAATGTTTTATTATACCATATTATTTGCGTTTTGTCAATTACAGAAAATTAAATCGCGTAAAAGATTTTGAAAAATCCGCGAAAAATATATTGACAAAAGATAAATAATGTGATACAATATAATGTAATTGATAGAGGCGCGGAATTGAAAAGTAGCGCGGCGGGCGGTAAATCCGCTTTACAGCTTCGGAAGCTGCGGCGCAAAAGGCAATTTCGCCGAGGAATGTACATTTCCGAGAGTGTGCATATCCGGTTGTGCGTCGAATAGGCGTATGACTGTCATCGAGATGCTTGATGGAGTGCTATCGCAATATTTTTGCAGCATTAAAAGCATTACCGATGACTACGCTCATCGGTTTTTATTTTATCACGCAACACGCAAAAGCAGTTACGGCGGGTTGCAAAATTAAAATAAGAGAGGAAATCAACTATGAAACAACAGTACAAAGTAGGAATTATCGGCGCTACGGGAATGGTAGGTCAGCGTTTCGCAACGCTGCTCGAAAACCACCCGTGGTTTAATGTGGTGGCTCTGGCGGCTTCTCCGCGGTCGGCGGGAAAGACCTACAAGGAGGCTGTCGGCTCAAGATGGCTGATGGATACCCCCATGCCCAAATCCATGGAGAACATCATCGTGAACGATGCAACCGCAGACGTTGAGGAAATCGTTTCCAAGGTGGACTTCGTGTTCTGCGCGGTGGATATGAAGAAGGACGAAATCAAGGCTCTTGAGGAGCGTTACGCAAAAGCGGAATGCCCTGTAATGTCCAACAACTCCGCACATCGTTTCACTCCCGATGTTCCGATGATTATCCCGGAGGTAAACCCCGACCATGCGGCTATCATTGAATCTCAGCGCAAGCGTCTGGGCACTAAGCGCGGCTTTATCTCGGTAAAGTCCAATTGCTCGATCCAGAGCTACGTTCCCGCACTGTCGCCGCTGCGCAAGTTCGGAATCACCGAGGTTCTCGCGTGCACATATCAGGCGATTTCCGGCGCGGGCAAGACGTTTGAAACGTGGCCCGAGATGGTGGATAACCTGATTCCGTTCATTGGCGGCGAGGAGGAAAAATCCGAGCAAGAGCCGCTGAAGGTCTGGGGGCACATTCAGAACGGCGAAATCGCCAAGTGCGACAAGCCGCAGATCACCACGCAGTGCCTGCGCGTTCCCGTATCCAACGGACATTTCGCGGCAGCATTCGTGAGATTTGAGAATAAGCCCTCAATGGACGAAATCAAGAAAATCTGGGCGGAATACAAGGGAGAGCCGCAGGAGCTGAATCTTCCGTCTGCGCCCAAGCAGTTCCTCAACTATTTTGAGGAGGATAATATGCCCCAGGCGAAGCTCCACCGCAATCTTGAGGGCGGTATGGCGATTTCTATCGGCAGACTGCGCCCCGATACACAGTACGACTACAAGTTCGTTTGCTTGTCGCACAACACCCTTCGCGGAGCAGCGGGCGGCGCGGTCGAAATGGCGGAGCTGCTTGCCGCTAAGGGTTATTTGGATTAAGCCTTTGACTGAAAGGACTATTTTATGAGTAAGACTATTTTTACAGGGTGCGCTACCGCTATCGCTACGCCTATGAATGCCGATGGCAGCATCAACTATGAGGAATTCGGAAAGCTGATCGACTGGCAGATTGAAAACGGAATCGATGGGCTTGTAATATGCGGAACTACCGGCGAATCCGCGACTATGACGGACGAGGAACACCGCGAGGTTATCCGTTACGGAATCGAGCGCGTAAATCACCGCGTTCCCGTAATCGCGGGCGCGGGCAGCAACGATACTGCCTATGCCGTGGAGCTGTCCAAAGAGGCGGAAAAGATGGGCGCGGACGCGTTGCTCCAAGTAACTCCGTATTACAACAAAGCATCGCAGAGAGGCTTGGTTAAGCACTTCTCCGCTATCGCAGACGCGGTGAATATTCCGATTGTGCTGTACAACGTTCCGTCCAGAACAGGCGTAAACATCGGCATTGACGCGTATAAGGAGCTTGCAAAGCACCCGAATATCACCGCAGTAAAAGAATCGTCGGGCAATATGGGCACTGTTGCGCAGATTTCGGCTTACACCGATTTGGATATCTACTCCGGCAACGACGACGAGGCTCTGTGCTGTCTGGCTCTCGGCGGTAAGGGTTTGATTTCCGTGACTGCCAATGTTGCTCCGCGTGAGAAGCACAACGAGATTATGAAGTTCCTTGAGGGCAAGCATAATGAAGCTCTTGAGATTCAGAAAAAACTGCTTGCGCTAGATAAGGCGATGTTTATGGACGTAAACCCGATTCCTGTAAAGGCGGCGCTGAACATTATGGGATTTTCCGCGGGCGAATGCCGTCTGCCACTGTGCACAATGACGGTTGAGCAGGTTGAAAAGCTCACCCGTATTATGACGGAGCTTGGTTTGGCAGGAACGATTTCGTAATTTTGAAAGGATTGTTAAAATGGTAAAAATCGCCATAACAGGTGCTTGCGGGCATATGGGAAAGGTTATCGCGGGATTGATTTCCGAGCGCACGGACTGCATGGTCTGCGCTGGAATCGACACTGCGGGTGAGCAGTACGGCAAGTTCTCCGTTATTAAAAGCGTGTTCGATTTGCCCGAAAAGCCCGATGTGATTATTGATTTTTCGCACCCCTCGGCTCTGCCCGACTTGCTGTCCTATTGCAATATGAACAGCGTTCCGTTGGTTATCGGAACTACGGGCTATTCAGACGAGGAAAAGTCCAAAATAACCGCCGCCTCCGCACAGATTCCGATTTTCTTCACGTTTAATATGTCGCTCGGAATCAATTTGTTGGCGGAGCTTGCGAAAAAGGCGGTTCAGGTGTTGGGCAGACAGTTCGATATCGAGATTGTGGAAAAGCACCACAACCGCAAAAAGGACGCTCCCTCGGGCACGGCAATTATGTTGGCGGACGCTATCAACGAGGAACTTGGCAATAAGAACCGCCTGGTTTACGACCGTCACTCCGTGCGCAAGCCGCGCGACAAGGACGAAATCGGTATGCATTCGGTGCGCGGCGGCACAATCGTCGGCGAACACGAAATTATCTTCGCGGGGCACGATGAGGTGATTACGCTGTCACACTCGGCGCAGTCGCGCGAGGTGTTTGCGGCAGGAGCAGTAAACGCGGCGGTATTCCTCAGCGGCAAGTCTGCGGGAATGTACGATATGAGCAATCTCATTAAGGAGGACTGAACAATGAAGATTGAAGTTACCGAAAACGTATCCGCGGTTTCTTTCAACAACATTCCGCTTAACAAGACCATTATGGAGGACACTCTGAAAATCGTTGCGGACGCGGAAATCAATGTGGATATGATTTCCATGACCGCTCCTACCTCGGAAATTTTCAGTTTCGGTTTCACAATGAACGATGAGGACACCCCAAAGCTGTTGGGTGTTATGCCCAAGCTGCGCGAAAAGGAATCCGTTGTTCCGATGATCAACAGCTCCAACCGCAAAATCGTTATTAAAACCAATGAGATGACTGAAACTATCGGTTTTGCGGCGCGCGTTTTCGAGATTCTCAACCGACTGGACGCAATGATTCTGTTGATTACCACGGGTGTTGATGAAATCTCCGTGTTGATTCGCGATGCCGATGCCGACGCAGTTGTGGCAGCATTTGAGAAGGAGTTCGGCTGATATGCTTACAAAGCTGATTTGGCTCGCCGAGTCCGTCGCATCGGAATTATCGGAGGCAATCTCCGACACCGAAAGCCATGAGCCAACGCTGGGAGACGCAGTTACGGGAATTGTGGACAATCCCGAAGAAACCATCTCCGCGCTGAACGAGTTCTTCGGAAATATCGGCAAAGCGATGTTGGAAATGGTTCCGAAAATCATTTTCGCCGCAGTGATCCTGATTATCGGACTGATTATCACCAAGCTGTCGCTGAAGCTGCTCTCAAAGGGGCTGTCGAAATCCAAAATGGAAGTGACAGTCACCAAATTCACCACGCAGATTCTGAAAATCATTATGTACGTGCTGTTGATAACAATCGTGCTGTCGATTCTGGGGATTCCCGCGACTTCTATCATTACCGTAATCGGCACGGCGGGAGTTGCAATCGGTCTTGCCTTGCAGGACTCGCTTTCCAATGTTGCGGGTGGTTTTCTGCTGATGGTTTCAAAGCCGTTCAAAATCGGAGATTACATCATTTCAAACGGTGTGGAGGGCACGGTTTCGGCGATTTCGATCCTGCATACGCGGCTTAATTCCGCATCAAATCAGGCAGTTTTCATTCCGAACGGTCAGGCGATAAATGCCACGATAATCAACAACAATGGCAATGATACACGGCGCGTGGATCTGACGTTCTCGATAAGCTATAACGATGATTTCAGCGAGGCACAGCGGATTATCCGCGAGATTATTGATAAACACGAGAAGATTCTGCACGAAATCCCCGCAACGGTGCGTATGAAAGAGCATGGCGACAGCGCGATAATTATTGTTGCGCGTCCGTGGTGTAAGACCGAGGACTATTGGAGCGTCTACTTCGACCTCACCGAGCAGGTTCGCGCCGCCTTCATCGAACACGAAATCGAAATTCCGTTCAACCAGTTGGACGTACATATGATAGAAAAATAAAATTTCCCCAAAGGTTGAGAACCTTTGGGGGTTTTTTTCTTATCCGAAAAGCACCTCTGTCAGCCATACGTGCGCCGTGTCAAGCGCCTCATAAAATCCAACGTATTCGCCCTTTCGAGCCTTTGCCATTCCCTCTTTGTTGCCCATATCCGTGGGAAGCATCTGAACCATAATCTTATTGGGAACATCTTTATCGGCGATTTTTTTTGTGTCCTTGATCGTCAACAGGGTCGTGAACTCGTCACCGGCACTGCCGTAATAAATTTTGTCGCCGCTGCGAATCAGCGGAAAACCTCTGTAATAAAATAACTTCTTGTCAGACATTGTGAACCTCCTATTTCCGCCTGTGTCGGTTTAATTCCCCGCGAACCACAGGCAGTTTGCGGAGAAATATTTTACCATTCTGTATTTACATCTTCGCCGTTGTTCAGCGCGGAGATGTTCTCCAAAAGGCGCGTTACGTAGGCGTCTTTCACCTTGTAGAGCGTCTTTCCGTTGAGATTTACCTTGCATTTTCTGCCATCGGACGGGAAAAACTCCAACGTGTCAACGATTTCATTATAAACCGCGATATAGTCGTCCTTATACGTGAATTTCACGGAAACCTCCGGGGACTGCTCCTCGGAAACCTGCGTCATATACACTTCATCGCCGATCTCACCGATAAGCTGGCGGTAAAACTCGCGGAAATTATCCGCGTTGATGGGAACTCCGTTACAAGTAAACGTCTTATTCCGACTGTCAATTTCGTATTTGTAGGTGACTTCGCCGGTGGTTATCTCAATGTTGTCCACCGAATAGATGTAAGGGGAAAGCGGTCTTACGGGAAGCAGATTTTCGAGTGTAAATGTACACCACGGAGCGTCCTCGCGCGATATGGAATAAATTCCCGGAACTCCATCGACCGCCGCGTAGTAGACCTTTCGCTCGGTATCCTCGGCGCTGAACGAAATGAGATACTCCTTGCCGCCGTATTTGAATGCCACCCGCGCGAACGGATTATCCAAGCCGTAAGTCTTAAACGTTTCGTTGGTCTTATCAAGACTTTCGCAAGCGTTCATTGTCAGACCGTAAACCCCATAACAGAGCGTTTTTCCGCTTACTCCGTTTCCCCTGCCGGCGGAATTTACCTCGGCATTTATCGGAGAGATGAAGTAGTGGGTGTTTCGTGTGACCAGCTCGAAATTCTCATCGATTTTCTGCGCTTCATCAACAGACATATACTTTATTTCCACCGGATTCTCCATATCGGAGCGAGTTATGCGCAGATAATTCAGCTCGTTCTTTTTGTCGGAGCTGTATGGCTCGGTCAATGTGAGTTTCGAGAATTTCCGCACGTCTGCGAACACATTTGCCACGGCATAGTAATTCACAAGGTACACCTTATTGCTGTCGGCAAGGCGGAAATAAACCGTCTGCTCGTTAGCGGGGTTTCTGATACCAAACAGCATTGTGAGCTTTGTGCCATCGCTGAGGTCAGCCTCAACGGTTGCCGCGGCGGATTCCAATCCGTACTTTGCCAGATCCTCGGCATTTTCCTCAACAACGCTTACTCCCGAAAGCTGCGCCAAACCCGATATAAACGCGCGAACCGTGCTGTCGTCCTGCGGGACTTCACCCATCTCCTCGCTCGTCCAATAGAACTCCTCCTTGTTTATGGTTTCGCCGCTTTCGGTGTCATGTTGGATCGTGCGTTTACGGCGCGTGAAAGCGTATGTTCCGGTTTCGTTGCTTACCAAGATGTAATTTACATCATCGGCATTTTTTGTATTGATCGGAACGATCTGCTCCTCAACCAAATCTAAACCAAGCGAAACGTTTCCGCCTCCATCGGAATTTTCTTTTGGCAGGGTTATCAGCAGAATCACCGCGACCACTGCCAGAACAAGCGGCACAGCAACGGCAATTATGACCGTTTTCGCGGTTTTTGAGAGCTTTTTCATTTGTGCCTCCTGTAAACCCACACGCCGATTCCAAGCGCGATCACTGCAACGGGAATCGCTATACACAGAACCACAGCGAGGGTGTTTGCGGTTTTGGCATTCATTTCAAAGGTTATGGCGGTGCTCTGCTTGGGATTTATCGTAATGGTTTCCGCCTTGCCCGAAACGCTGCCGAACAGCTCCACAAACAAATCCGCGTTGACGCTGTTGGAATAGGACGTCAGCACGCTGCCCGTAAAGCTCTCCGAGCCGACTGCGCAGACCTTGCTTTTGCCGTTATCCGCGATTACAATATCGTTGAAAATTCCGCTCTCGGCTTTATCGGAATCAAAAGGCTCGTTCTCACCGAGATTCAGCGGATACAAAAACGCCTTATCATACGTCTTGACGAGCGGCGTGAACGTGATTCCCGCGCGTTCTGACATAATTATCGGGCGCAAGTCCGCGCCGGGCATATACAGATTCTTCCCATATGAGGAATGGGTGTAATCAGTGTCAAAAACCTGCTGGAGGTGCGCGTACAGTGTAATGCTGCTCATAAGGTACTGCGTGTCGTGCTGACCGATTACCGAATACCCCACGGAAAGCCCCCAATCGCTCAGAAATGCCTCAATGTTAGGGGTTTCGGGCTGCATGGTTGACGCAAAGTAGAACACGGTTTTTCCGTCGTTTTCGAGGAATTTGTCCAGCTTCTTAAGCTGCGCGGAATCTATGTCAATGGTCGGCGCGAAGATTACCGCGATATCCGCGTCCTCGGGGATTTCTGAGGTGGTAAGATTCACCGTTTCCACCTCGAATCCGTTTTTGGTGAGCAGATTTTGCAGAGAAGAGCTGTCCCGCTCACCGTATCCCGCTGTGAAAATAACCTTCACGAGCTTTTCATCGGTCGTGTAAATCATCGCGGAGAGTGCCTCCTGCTCGATGTAATAGCCGCCGACTATTCCGTAATAGTAATAATATGCCGCCGCTTGATCGTCTTTAATCCCAAAATAGTCCTGCGGGGTAATGATTCGGTGGCGGTTGTTTTTTTCACTCTCCACCACGATGTAATTCGCGGCGAGAGTTTCCCCCTTGAACCGCGATGTGTAATTTGGATTTTGGTTCAAGTCCAGATAGTTCAGCTTTATGTGATTGTTCAGGCGAGCCATTTCTTTAAGAATTTCACTTACCTGACGATTGTTTTTGTCCTCCTCAAATGCCTTTTCGGAGCTTAATACCGTAACGGTTACATCGGAATTTAACACCGTTTTGACATACTGCTCCGTTTGTTCGTCAAGAGTGTAGACGCTGTTCGCGGACAGGTCGGCGGTGATATTTACACGCTCGGAGATGATTCCAACGATTACATTCAGCAGAACCACCACCGCTATAAACGAAATCGTCACGATCACCGACACCGTGCCATACTTCAGCTTTCGGGGATTGGGTTTTTTACTCATACCGTCACCCCCTTAGCTCCAGCGGCGGCGTTCGGTTACCCGCGCTGTCAAAAAAAGGAAAATCGTTATAATACTCACGAAGAACAGAATATTTTTTACGCTGAACAATCCGTAAGTGAACTCACTGTATTTATTGAAAACCGTCAGCGCGGAAAGAACATTCTTTACCGTATCAACGGGAATATATGCCGAAATTATATCGAACATACACAGCGCGATGTTCGCGCCGATGCTGCCGATTGCGGCTATCATCTGGTTTTCAGTAAGGTTGGAGATGAAAATCCCCACGGAAATAAACACTCCCCCCATCAGAATCAGTCCAACGAAGTTCCCCCAGAATGACTGCCACGCAAACGCGTTTCCCGTATCGCTTACCGCTTTTGCGATAAATAACGCGTAAATCAGCAGCGACACCGCCGCGCACAGGAATACGAAAAACGCCGCGAGAAACTTCCCCGCTATTAGTCCAGACAGGCTTATTGGGCTTGTAAGAGTAAGTTGGTCGGTTTTACGGTGCTTTTCTTCCGCCATTGTGCGCATTGTCAGCACCGGAATAAGTATCACGATGATGAAAAACATCATCATAAACACACCGCTCATATCCGCAGACCCCTGAACCAGACAGTTCATCCACAGAAACAACCCCGAAAATCCGTAAAACACCGCCAAAAAAACATATCCCAACGGCGAGGTGAAATACGAGGAAATTTCACGCTTTAATACGCTAAGCATTACTTCTCCCCCTTTTCGGTTTTGCCATAGGAATCGCCGGCGGTAAGCCTTAGGAAGATTTCTTCCAATGTCAGCTCACTGCCGCGCATCATCAGAATCGGAAAACTACGTGACGCCATTCGTTTGAACACCTCGCGGCGAACGTCCTTTCCACGCTTGGGATCAACCTCAAACTCCGAAACTGTCTTGTCCACCGTGCGAACGAAACGTACACTCTTCACATCGGGAATCTGCCGCAGCAGCTCCGCGACTTCTTTTGTTGCGCCCTCAATCTGTACCGTCAGCTTATGGTCGGCGGAAAGGTCGCGAGAGAGGTTATCCGCGGTATCGTTTGCTATCAGCCGTCCGCGGTCGATTACCACTACCCTGTCGCACACCGCCTGAATCTCGGAAAGGATATGTGAGGACAAAATCACCGTGTGATTCTCACCAAGACGCTTAATCAACCCGCGAATCTCGATTATCTGCTTGGGGTCAAGCCCGACGGTCGGTTCGTCCAGAATCAGCGCAGAGGGATTTCCTATCAACGCTTGAGCCAATCCCACACGCTGACGATACCCCTTAGAGAGATTGCGGATAACGCGTTTTTCCACATCGGAAATACCCGTAAGCTCCATAATCTCGCCGAGATGTGACTTTTTCGGGAGCTTACACTTCTTTAATCCGTAAACGAAATTCAAATATTCACGCACCGTCATATCGAGGTACAACGGCGGCTGTTCGGGCAGATAGCCGAGATTCAGCTTTGCCTCAATAGGGCTTTCGAGAATATCCGCGCCGTTTATGCGCGCGGTTCCTCCGGTCGCGGAAAGATACCCCGTGATGATGTTCATCGTGGTGGTTTTTCCCGCGCCGTTTGGTCCCAGAAATCCCAGAATCTCCCCGTCGTTGGCGGTGAAACTGATGTTATCAACGGCGAGCTTGCTGCCGTAGCTTTTGGTCAGATTTTCAACCTCGATCATAGCAAACTCCCCTCACTGTTAATCCGAATCAAACAATTCCTACTGATAACATTGTATCACACACCCGTGACAGCCGCGTGAAATGCGTATGAAATTACTGTGCCAACAGCTCTATTCCCTTGCGGATTCTCGACAGCGCGTCCTCTTTTCCGAGGATTACCGACAACTCCACGCCGCCGCCCGGAGTGAACTGCTTTCCCGAGAGTGCAACACGCAGCGGGAACAAAATAACGCCGTTCTTCACACCAAGCTCCTCAATGAGCTTGAACAGCGCCGCATGAACTCCCTCCTGTGTGAAGTCCTCAAGATTTTCAAGCACGGGCAGAATCTTTTGCAGCGCGTCCAACGAGGTTTCCGCAGTGGTTTTCATCTTCTTGTTGACGTACAGATCCGTGGAATATTCGGGGAGAGAGTCAATGAAATTCACCTGTTCGGGAATGTCGGTGAACAGCTCACAGCGCGGCTGTAAAACGCTGCACAGCAGCTTGATATCCACATCCTCGCGCTTACAGGTTTCGTGGATATACGGTGTTGCGATTTTCTCAAATTCCTCCGGCGAAAGTGCGCGGACGTAATGCGCGTTTATCGCCTTGAGCTTCTGCGGGTCGAAAATCGCGGGGGACTTGGAAATTCCGCTCAGGTCGAACGCTTCAATCATTTCGGACAGAGAGAAAATCTCGTTTTCGCCCTTGGGTGCCCACCCCAACAGCAGAATATAATTCAGAATCGCTTCGGTCATATAACCCTTAGCCAGCAGATCCTGGAACGATGCGTCGCCGTCGCGCTTGGCAAGTTTATGCTGCGCGTCCTTCATAATGTGCTCAACGTGGATATAAATCGGCGGCTCCCAACCGAACGCTTCATACAGCAGATTGTACTTCGGCGCGGAAGAAAGATACTCGTTTCCGCGTACAACGTGCGTGATTTTCATCGTGTGGTCGTCCACAACATTCGCGAAGTTATAGGTCGGCATTCCGTCCGTTTTCAGCAGAATCTGGTCGTCCAGAATGGAGTTCTCAACCGTAATGTCGCCGTAAATCTCATCGTGGAACGTGGTCGAACCCTCCTCGGGAATCGCCTGACGGATCACATACGGAACACCCTCGGCGAGATTCTTATCTATCTCCTCTTGCGAGAGGTGACGACAATGGCGATCGTACATCGGCGAGATGTTGGACGCTTTCTGC
This sequence comes from uncultured Clostridia bacterium, assembly GCA_947175385.1. Classification (GTDB taxonomy): domain Bacteria; phylum Bacillota; class Clostridia; order Oscillospirales; family Ruminococcaceae; genus CAG-115. The sequence continues at coordinate 21,570 of CAMWMN010000003.1, forward strand.
ACCGCCGCAAGCTCCTCAAGACGCTCCTTGGTGCAGAAACAGCGGTACGCCTTGCCTTTTTTTACCAGTTCCTCCGCGTAATCCTTGAACATTCCCATACGTTCGCTTTGAACATACGGTCCGTAATCGCCGCCGACATCGGGACCCTCGTCCCAATTCAGACCGCAGGTGCGGAGCGTGTCGTAAATTACGTCAACTGCGCCCTCAACATAACGCTCACGGTCGGTATCCTCAATGCGGAGGATAAACTTTCCGCCGTCCTTTTTTGCCAACAGGTAGGTATACAGCGCCGTTCTGAGGTTTCCGATGTGCATATAGCCCGTTGGACTGGGCGCGAATCGTGTTCTGACTTCCATTTATTTACAATCCTTTCACTATTTAATAACTTTCCGAATATCTTCATCGATTTGGGACTTCAACTCATTGATCCCCGAAAACTTCCGCTCGGGGCGAATGAATTTACACAGCGACACCGCGATTTTCTCACCGTAAAGGTCGCTGTCAAAATTCAGAATGTGCGTTTCCATAACCGTTTCGCCGCCGCTTACCACGGTCGGTCGGATTCCGATGTTGGTTATTGCGCGATAATGATGCCCGTGAACCTCCGCATAGCTTTGGTACACACCAAAGCGCGGGATTATGTTGGTTTTCGGGATTATCTGGTTGATGGTCGGGAAATTCAGCTCCCGCGCAAACTCGTTTCCGTGAATCACGGGCAGCCTGAACCACAGCTCATACCCCAACAGCCTGTTCGCCTGTTCGATTTCGCCGCAGCGGATAAGCTCGCGGATATGAGTGGAGCTTATCAGTTTCCCGTCAAGACAGATATCCTCAACTATTTCCACAGAGATTCCGTATTTTCCACCCAACTCCCGCAATCGTTCGGGAGTTCCCCGACCGCCAAGCCCGAAGCGGAAATTCCGCCCGCAGCACACGAATCCCGCATTCAGACGAGCTGCCAGAATCTCCCGAACGAAATCTTCATCGGTCAAGCTGCAAACCTCCGCGAAATCAGGTGCGAACAGATATTCCACACCGATTTTATCTAACAACTCGCACTTATTCTCGAACGAGATGATGTCCTCGGGGCTGCGGAATTTCGGCAGTGTGGTGTCACAATTAAACGTGAACACCGCCGGGCGCAAATCGGTTTGCAGCAGAGCCGCTGCAATCACTCCAACGTGACCGAGATGCAGTCCGTCGAAATAGCCCAGTGCCGCAGCGGTTTTTTCGCGCGGCATCGGACCGTATGTTATATCAATCAATATTATTCACCGTTATTTATCGTAAAACGCTTTACCGATACCAATTCATCGGCTGAATTTTTCGCTATGCCGAGAAACTCCCCAGCATATACGCGGCATAGCTGCCCGTCCGCAGGCGCGTTTCCCAAACGGTTTACGTCAAGTCGAACTCCGTTCAAGTATAGCGTTTTCTGCCGCTCATCAAGGTGAATTTCGGGATACTCTGAAAACACCTCATCAATCGGCTTAATCAGACCTTGCAACTCCTCCGGCGACATCGCTTTAAGCTGTTCGAGCGTGTACCCCTCGGTAAATCCGCAGGCCCTTGTGCGCCGCAGCGATGTCATAACCGCGCCTGTTCCAAGCGCCGCGCCGATGTCGTCAATCAGCGTTCGGATATACGTCCCCGAGGAGCAATCTATATCAATTATTCCCTCCGCACCGTCGAAAGCTACAAGCTCCAGACGCGATATTGTTACGGGACGTGGCTTACGCTCTACCTTGATTCCCTTTCGAGCAAGATCGCAGAGTTTCTGTCCGTTCACCTTGAGTGCGGAATACATCGGCGGGATCTGCTCGATGTCGCCCGTGAACTGCTCCAGCGTTTGGAGCATCATTTCTGTGGAAATATTCACGGTTCGCGGTTCTGTACAGCTTCCCCAGATGTCGAGCGTGTCTGAGGTCTGACCCAATCGGAATCCCGCGCGGTAGCTCTTGTTTGAATCAGGCAGCAGTGAAATTGCCTTAGTTGCGCTGCCGATGAAAATCGGCAGAATCCCCGTAGCCATCGGGTCGAGCGTACCGCTGTGTCCAACCTTCTTGGTATGAAGAATCCCACGCATAACCGCCACAATGTCAAACGATGTGAACTCCTGCGGTTTATCCACCACAATTACACCGTTCATTTGATTCCCGCTTCTTCGAGCGCTTCACAGCAAGCCTTAATAATACTAAGCTCCACATCGTCAAGAGTTCCGCCCTCAAACGAGCAACCCGCCGCTCTCGCGTGACCGCCGCCGCCGAACCGCTCACAGATTTTCGCCGCGTTGATACGTTCGCTCGAACGGAGCGATGCCTTAAATATACCGTTTTTCTTCTCTTTCAGGCAAATTCCGATATCCACGCCCTCGATTTGCCGTGGGAAATCCGACAGTGCGCCCACGTCCTCTTCATCTATGTCGGGAATGCTTTTAATCAGTGAAAGCGGCACGGTTATCAGCGCGATATGCCCCCCCGCGAAATACGCGATATTCTCGCGGACAGCTTGTTCGAGCTTTATTCGTCCGCGTGTTTTGAGATCGAAGTTGACATAATTAATCCGCGCGAAATCCGCGCCGCAGTCAATCATTTCGGCGGCAATTCGGTGGGTCTTAGCAGTGGTGTTTGAGAACTTAAAGCACCCCGTATCGGTCGCCGCGCCTGTGTAGATACAATCTGCGAGAGCCGCGTCAAACGGCACGTCCAAAGCCTTAATCACCTCATAAACAAGCTCCGCCGCCGCCGCACACTCGGAGTCGAGCAATGTCATTTCCCCGTAGTCGGTATTGGTTTGGTGATGGTCGATACACAGCCTTGCGGTATCGCCGACTGACTTCATTTTGTTCAGCAGCTTGGTATCCGCCACGTCAACGCAGATGACTGTTTTCGGCTCAAATTCCTGAGCCTTCACGGCGCGGAGCATATAATCAAATCGGTGCGGGATCTCGTCCGGGCAGACCGCGCGCGCGTTCTTTCCCATTCGCTGCAAAGCCCCGCAAAGAGCGTGCCCGCAGCCCACGGTATCTCCATCGGGGCTTGCGTGCATTAATATCAAGTAATCGTTGTTTTCCGTCAAGAAGTTTGCCGCTGTATTAACGTCAATCCTCATCGGAATCCTCCTTTTCCTCGCCGCTGTCCGAAACGTGCGGCGGCAAATGAGCTATGATGTCCTCGATGTGTTCGCTGTATTCCAAGGAATTATCGGGCTGAAAAATCAGCTCGGGAATTTTGCGCATACGGATTCGTGCGGCAATCTGCCGTTTGAAATATCCCGCAGCCGCGTTCATTCCCTCCACCGCCTTCGCGGTGCGCTGTTCGCCGCCCATACACGCCACACGCACCTTGCAGTATGACATATCGTTTGTCAGCTCGCAGCCCGTAATTGTCACAAAACCCTCGGACACACGCGGGTCTTTCACTCCGCTTACAGCGGAGGAAAGCTCTCGGCGAATGTCTTCGTTCAATCGTTTTATATTAAAGTTGGGCATATCCGACCTCCTTTTGCTTAGAGCGTGTTCACATTAACGCTCAACGCCCGTCTTTCGGCGGATTTTCCGCATAACTTCGTTGAAAATTCTTGAAGTACATACAGTACATCTGCGAATTTTCGCCTCATTCTGCGAAAAATCCGCTTCAAATCCGAGCATTTCGGTTAATGTGAACACGCTCTAGTCCTGATATTCCTCCATCATATATGCCTCGAAGATGTCACCCTCCTTGATGTCGGTGAACTTTTCAAGGCTTATGCCGCACTCGTATCCCGCAGCAACCTCTTTCACGGAGTCCTTGAATCGCTGGAGTCCCGAAATCTTGTCATCTCCGACTACGATTCCGTCACGGACAATACGCACTTGACCGTTTCTCGCAACCTTGCCGTCCAGAACATACGAACCTGCAACAATGCCGACTCCGGTGATTTTGAACACCTGACGAACCTCAACGCGTCCGAGGTCAACCTCGCGGAACTTCGGCGCGAGCATTCCCTTCATAGCGGACTGAATGTCTTCTATCGCATCGTAAATTACGCGGTACAAGCGAATTTCCACGCCCTCGCGTTTTGCGGAATCCTCTGCGGACGGGTGCGGTCGAACGTTGAATCCAACGATTATCGCGCCGGAAGCCATCGCCAGCATTACATCGCTCTCGCTTACCGCGCCAACGCCGCCGTGGATCACCTTCACGCGAACCTCTTCGTTGGTAATCTTCTCCAGTGACTGTGTAACCGCCTCCACAGAGCCTTGAACGTCAGCCTTAACGACAATCGGAAGTTCCTTAACTTCGCCCTGTTCAATAGACGAGAACAGATTGTCGAGCGTTACTTTCTGATAGCTCTTAAACTGCTCTTCCTTTGCTTCGTGCTTGCGCTTTTCAACCAACTCACGGGCAAGCTTTTCATCCTCGACAGCCGCGAACGTATCACCCGCGGACGGAACCTCTGAAAGACCCATAATCTCCACGGGGACGGAGGGTCCCGCGCTTGTTACGGTCTTGCCCTTATCATCGCGCATTACACGAACTCTGCCGACTGCAGTTCCGGCAATCAGCACATCGCCGGTGTGGAGAGTTCCGTTCTGAACCAACAGCGTTGCAATCGGTCCTCTGCCCTTATCCAGACGAGCCTCGATAACCGCGCCTTTCGCCAGTCTGTCGGGATTCGCCTTAAGCTCCATAACATCGGCGGTAAGACCTACCATCTCAAGCAGGGTGTCCATACCCTCGCCGGTCTTTGCGGATACAGGCACACAGATTACGTTTCCTCCCCAATCCTCGCAGACAAGGTCGTACTTGGTAAGCTCCTCCTTGACTTTATCGGGGTTTGCGCCCTCTTTATCCATCTTGTTTATCGCTACAATGATTTGTACTCCCGCAGCTTTAGCGTGGTTGATTGACTCAACTGTCTGCGGCATAATACCATCGTCCGCCGCGACTACAAGAATCGCAATATCGGTAATCATCGCTCCGCGCGCACGCATAGACGTGAATGCCTCGTGTCCGGGAGTGTCGAGGAATGTGATATCGTGATCGGAAAGATGAACACGATATGCGCCGATATGCTGCGTGATTCCGCCGGCTTCTGTTGTCTGAACACTGGCATGACGGATATAGTCCAGAATGGACGTTTTTCCGTGGTCGACGTGTCCCATTACCACAACAACGGGAGAGCGCGGTTTCAGGATTTCGGGAGCATCGGGAGTATCCTCGAACAGACGCTCCTCAATCGTAATGATTACCTCTTTTTCAACCTTTGCTCCCAACTCCTCGGCAACGAGCGATGCGGTATCGAAATCGATTTCCTCATTGATGCTCGCCATTACGCCAAGCCCGAACAGTTTTTTGATGACATCCGAGGCGGTTGCTTTTAATCTGGTAGCAAGCTCGCCAACGGTTATCATATCGGGAATCTGAACCTTTAGCTGCTGTTTTCTTGCGCGCTCAAGCTCAAGCCGCTTGAGCTTCTGAGCTTCGGTTTCGCGCTTATTGCCGTACTGCTTGCCCTTTTGCTGCGATTTCTGCTGAATCTTCTGCTTCGAGCGGAAGTTGTCGTTATTCATCTTCCCGGCAGGAGCGATAGATTCATAGCGCTCGTTATACTTGTCAAGCTCGACATAGCTTCCGCGCGTGTCAACGGTCTTGGTAACCTGCTCACCGCGTTGAACAGCCTCGCCTTTTTGCTTCTGCATGGGCGGATTGTTCACCTTGATCTTACTGGAGTCGATAACCGGCTTCGCGGGATTAATTTTCGCCGCAGAAGCAGGCTTGGGCTTGCGATTCTGATTATTGTCGCGATTATCACGATTTTGCGGCTTATTGTCGCGGTTATCGTTATTACGGGGCTTATTCTCTGGCTTTGCGGGGCGATTTGCCTTATTATCGCGATTCTCGGGCTTTTGCTCCTTTTTAGGTTCGGGCTTTGGCTCGGGCTTAACCTCAGACTTAGCTTCCGGTTTAGCCTCCGACTTAACTTCGGGTTTAGCTTCCGCCTTAACCTCAGACTTAGTTTCCGCCTTAACCTCGGATTTAGCTTCCGGCTTAACCTCGGGTTTAGCCTCAGACTTAACCTCGGGCTTGGATTCGGACTTCACTTCGGGTTCCTCGTCCTTTTTCGGAGCAGCTTTTTTCTTGGTGGGTTTCTTTTCGGGCTCCGCCGGCTTTTCGGTCTTGATGCCCTTGGTGGCTTGGAATGCCGCGCCCAAATTATCGGTTTCGTTTTCTCTGGTATATTTTTCCAGAATGTAGGCAACCTCATCGGAAGTCAGCGAGGCAGTGGATTTCCTCGGGTTCTCCTGCGGAAAGACACTATCCAACAGTGCGATAAGCTCCGATTTATCTACGCTTAAATCTTTCGCGATTTCCTGAAGTTTATATTTTATCTGTTTACTTGGCAATGTAAATTTCCTCCAAATCAGATTGATTCCGCGTTTGCGGTCATATGTTGTTTGAGCCGACTATGCTTTTGAATAAGCCCTCATCGCTTATCAGAAACACGCCCGCCCGTTTTCCGACTGCGTTTTGCGCGTCCTCCATTGAGAACTGCGCCTTGATTACCTCCCGGTTGTGCTTTTCCGCGTAAAAGCGTACCTCTTTTTCGGTCTTTGCGCTAATATCGCTTGCCAACACTATTCCGGCAAACCCATTATCCTCTTTAATCGCGGATATTACCGCGTCAAAGCCGATAATCAGCTTGGAGGCTCTCCTACACAGGCAGATTGTGGACAGCACTTTATTTATCGGAAGTCAGCTCCTTTTCTATGGTTTCGTATATTTCCGCGGGGATTTGGCACTTGAACGAACGTTCGAGCTTTTTGCCTTTTTGGGCTTGCTCCAAACAGCTCTTGTCCTTGCAAATATATGCGCCGCGCCCCGATTTTTTTCCCGTTGGGTCGATGGAAATATTTCCGTCCTTGTCACGGACTATGCGGACTGCTTCCTTTTTTCCGATCATTTCGCCGCAGCCCACACATTTTCTTAGTGGAACACGTTTCTCGGGCATTTTCGCTCCTTACTCCGCATTTTCGAGGGTCTGCTCGGAAATTATGTTCTCGCCCTCCGAAACAGGCTCTTCGATTTCCTCTTCAGGCTTAACTTCAAGCGGAACTACCTCGAAATCCTCGGGGCGCACGTTGCTCTCCGACTTGATATCAATTTTGTAACCGGTGAGCTTAGCCGCAAGCCACGCATTCTGACCCTTGTTGCCGATAGCCAGCGAGAGCTGATTATCGGGTACAACCACCTTGCACGCGCGTTTATCGGGATTTGGGTTGGTGATGACCACCTTAACCACCTCGGCGGGCTTCAGGGCTTGCTTGATGAACTCCTCGGGGTTTTCATCGTAAAGCACAACATCTACCTTTTCGCCGCAAATTTCCTTGGTTACGGCATTGATACGGCTCTTTTGCGGACCTATGCACGCTCCCACCGCGTCAACATTCGGATCATTGCTCCAAACGGCAATTTTACTGCGGCTTCCGGGAGCGCGGCTTACCGCCTTGATTTCCACCGTTCCGTCATAAATTTCGGGGCACTCAAGCTCGAAAAGGCGCTTTATCAGCCACTTATCGGTACGGGATACTTTCAGGTACTGGTTCTTGTCGCCCTCCTTGTACTCTTTGGAAACGCCCGAGATGTATACCTTTACCACCTGACCGACCTTGAAAACCTCATTCGGAATCTGATCATCTTTAAGGAGCAGCACCTCGTTATTGTTGATTTCCAATATTGCGTGATGAGTGCCCGGTTCGATTTTGGAAACAGTCGCGGAAACGGCTTCGTTTTCGTACTGACCCCAGATTTCGCTCAGCTTTTGCCGCTCGGCGTTGGAAAAACCCTGACGAATCAAGTCCTTGGCGTTCTTCGCGGCAATTCGCTTGAACATCTTGGTATCGATCGGGCAGCGAACCATATCACCTACTTGCAACGATGGGTCGATTGCGCGCGCCTCCTCAAGGGTAATCTCCTTTTCCGGCTCGTAAAGCGAGTCCACGACCTCGATTACCTCTTTCATGATCGAAACGTCCATCTTGCGGTTCTTGATATCGATATCAACGATTACCTTGTTCTCCTTTGCCTCGTCATAGAACGGACTCAGCTTGTCTTTCTCCTCATCAATATGAAGATTGGATTTCAGGCTCTTTTCGATTGCGAACTTGATTTTCTCCGCGAGAATTTCGATATCTATCCCTTTCTCCTCGGCAAGCTTGACGAGATTTTCGTAGAAATCGCCGTAATCCTCGCCCTTTGCTGTCTTTCTCTTAGCCATTTTTTGTTACTCCTCCATCAATTCATCAAAATCGTCAAAGTCATCGTAATTTATGGTTGAAACTTCACCAACGGAAATTTGAGCTGTGCCAAACTCCCCTTTTACCGTAATTCTATCGCCGTCAAAGCTCTCCAATACGCACTTCACGGACTTTTCCGGCAATCCCTCGCAGAGCTTGTAGGTCTTTAGCTTGATTTTCCGCCCGATTGACGCGGGTATCTGCTCCACGCGCCTTACCGCGCGCTCCAGACCTGCCGAGCCGATTTCGAGATAATCTATTTTGTCCACGAAGTCCTGTTTGTCAATTTCCGCGTTGATCAGTCCGTCAATTGAGGTGCAGTCATCGATTGATATGCCGTGCGGCTTGTCAATCAACACACGCAGATACCAACACGCGCCCTCCTTGATAAACACCACGTCCCACAGCGAATAGCCGTGTTCCTCGACAATCGGACGCACGACCTTTTCCGCCGCCGCCTCAACTGCGCCAAATCCCTTTGCAAGCGCCATTTTTACACCTTCCATTCCCGCTATAAAAACAACCGGAGCTTCAAACCCCGGCTTTGTCAACTATCTTAGTATATTATACCACATAGATTGACAAAAATCAAGAGGTTTTTTGGAATTTATTGAAATTTTTTATATTTCATTTACAGCGAATAGCAACGCCTTACGAATCTGGATAAACAGTTCGTCCGAAAAACGGCGGTACTCGTCCGCAAGCCCCTTTTCCTTGGCATAATAAGGCGGCGAATCGTTCCACGAGCCCATTCCTCCGAACACATCCGACTTTGCCGCTGCACAATACAGACGCAGATTCCGTTCAGGAAGATTCGGCAAATCCGTATTTTCACATTCTCGGCTGCCGTCCAACATTCCCAATGCCTCGCGGAAAATTTCCGCCCAGAAATTCTGATCTATCTTTTCGGCAAGCTCCGCGATGTTCGAAAGCGCGGACATAAATTCTTCCGTATTATCGGAGAAACGCGGTTTTTCTTGTGGCGGATTTTCCCACTCATACTCGGTAAATTCAACGTTCCAACTGCGTTTTTCCTTATTGAACCCCCACGCGGAAGTGAAATACGTCACTTCACCCGAATCAAAAAGGCACAGGATACAACCGCCGTTTGTATTTACGAACCCGCTCCGTTCGCGGTTCTTCGCGGTCTGTGGCAGCAGCATAAAAACATCAGCAACTCCGAGTCGTTTAAGCTGCACGAACCATTTCTCCGCAGAGTCCTCAATAACCTTGATTTTCCGCGGCAGAAAAACGAACCTCTCGGAATTGATGTATTCTCGTATGGTGTGGTTCATTACACCGTTCTTCAGCGCACAACGCGCATTTGCTGTTAATGCGCACAGTTCGATAATTTCACCGTTCATTTTTTCCTCCGTTTTTCGTTGTCGGGAAGCTCCGACTTCTTGGGCTTACGGACGTGAGGAATCATATCCTCCACGCACGCACCGAATTTCCGATAATTCTCGCGCCCACGGCGGAGAGTAAGCCCGTGATTCGCACCGGACGGGAGATCCAAAAACTCATCGTTGACTGTTTCGTAAGTTTCATCGCCGGTGCCCAACACATAGAAATCATCGTTACCGAAAGCAGTAAACGCATCGTCCTCCCAAAAACACACAGGACAAATATCATACCCGCCGCGCTCGTCCAAGGTCAGACAGCCGCAGCACAAACACGCGAATTTTTCCATAAGTCCCTCCTAAACCTTTTCACTGTTCACTTTTTCTTTCGTTTTTGGTTTTCGGGAAGCTCACGTCTTCGAGGCTTACGAACATGCGGAATCATTTCTTTCTCACACGCGCCGAATTTCCGATAATTCTCGCGACCCTCACGCAGCGTAAGCCCGTGATTCGCCCCGGACGGGAGATCCAAAAAATCATCGCTGGCTGTTTCGTAGGTTTCTTCGCCAGTGCCCAACACACGAATCTCACCACCCACAAACACAATGTAAGCATCGTCCTCCCAAAAGCACACGGGGCAAATATCATATTCTCTGCGTTCGTCCAAGGTCAGACAGCCGCAGCACAAACACTCAACCTTTTTTCTCTTGCCAAACATTCAGCACCTCCCACAATTCCAATCTGTACTGCAAAAACCGCTCGGACAACTCCGAGCGGTTATAGCTATCCTATTGTAAGCGGATTACACACCGAATTTCAGCGTGTTAACCTTAACGCCGGGACCCATGGTGGAAGATACGGTGCAGCTCTTGATATACTGACCCTTTGTAGCCGCAGGCTTAGCCTTAGCCACCGCTTCCATAAGAGCATTAAAGTTCTCCTCGAGCTTCGCAGAGCCGAAAGAAGCCTTACCGATCGGGCAGTGAATGATGTTCGCCTTGTCCAGACGATACTCAATCTTACCTGCCTTAGCCTCCTGAACAGCCTTAGCTACATCGGGAGTAACGGTACCCGCCTTGGGGTTAGGCATCAAGCCGCGCGGACCGAGAACCTTACCAAGACGACCAACAACGCCCATCATATCGGGAGTCGCGATTACGACCTCGAAATCCATCCAGCCGCCCTGAATCTTGGCAACCGTGTCATTATCCGCAACGTAATCCGCACCCGCCGCCTTAGCGTCCGCTTCCTTTTCGGGCTTGCAGAATACAAGCGTTCTTACGGTCTTACCTGTGCCGTTGGGCAGAACAACCGCGCCGCGAACCTGCTGATCCGCGTGACGGGAATCTACCCCCAGACGAACATGAAGTTCAACGGTTTCGTCAAACTTAGCCTTCGCGGTCTTGCAAACCAGATCCAGTGCCTCCGCAGATTCGTAAATCTTCGCGGAATCTATCAGCTTTGCGCTTTCAACATACTTCTTACCGTGTTTCATAATATCCTCCTTGTGGTCAAGCGGAAATAATCCTCCCACCAAATATTTTAGTCAACAACTTCTACGCCCATCGAGCGGCATGTGCCCGCAATCATAGAGATAGCGGTATCAATATTCGCCGCGTTAAGGTCGGGCATCTTGGTTTCGGCGATTTCCTTGAGCTGAGCCTTGGTAATCTTCGCAACTTTGGTCTTGTTGGGAACGCCCGAACCGCTTTCAATCTTGCAGGCTTTCTTAATCAGAACGCTTGCGGGCGGAGTTTTAGTGATGAATGTGAAGCTTCTGTCTGCGTAAACCGTGATAACAACGGGGATAATCAAGCCCGCCTTATCCTTGGTGCGCTCATTGAACTCCTTGGTGAACGACATAATATTTACACCGTGCTGACCCAAAGCGGGACCAACAGGGGGAGCCGGCGTTGCCTTGCCGGCGGGAATCTGCAGCTTTATAAATCCTACTACCTTCTGTGCCATTTTAATTTCCCTCCATAAAAAACAAATTTGAAGAATACGCGGTTAAATCTTCTTGATGCCCGACATATCAACGGTTGTTGGCGTTATCTCACCGAACATATTGTTGACATTTACGACAACACGGCGATTCTCCGCGTCGATTTCAACGATTTCGCCCTCGAAATCCTCAAGAACACCCTGCTTGAGCACGACTCTGTCACCGATTTCAAATGTGGCTGTCGGCTCTCTTCGGTCTTTCTCAAGCTCGCGAACCTCTTCCTCACTCATCGGGGTGGGCTTCGTTTCGGGACCTACAAATCCCGTTACGCCTCTGGTATTTCTGCAAATCTGCCACGTTTCATCGGTCTTAACCATCTTCACGAACACATAGCTGGGGTAAACCTTTTCCTCGACCTCTTTCACCTCTCCGTTATCCTTTTGGATAGTCTTGGTTACGGTGGGAACCATCACGTCCTCAATCATATCCTGAAAGTTCCTGTTTTCAACGAGCTTCTTGATATCCGCCATAACCTTGTTCTCGTAACCCGCGAACGTGTGAAGAATATACCATTTTGCCTCTGAGTCAGCCATAATTTCCCCTCCGTGAATCAGTGGAACAGCATGCTGTTCAAAAAGCCGAATAACGAATCCAGACCAAACACCACCAACGTTGCGATCAAGCACGTTACGATAACGACAACGGTATTGCGCGTGGTTTCCTTTGGTGTGGGCCAGACGACCTTTTTGAACTCGCTTCTGGCATCCTTAAAATACTTAACGATGCCCCTTTTGGGCTTCTTCGCAGACTTTGCGCCTTTACTGCCCTTGGCGTCCTTGGTGTCTTTCGACTTTACGTCCTTAGACTTTTTCTTGTTCGCCTTGGATTCCTTTGCGCCGTCCTCGGAAGCCTCGGGAGAGTTTTTTTCAAGCTCTAAATCCTTAGCCATCCTAAATCCTCCCTATTACTTGGTTTCCTTGTGAAGCGTGTGTTTCTTGCAGAATCTGCAGTACTTGTTCATTTCAAGTCTGTCGGGATCGTTCTTCTTGTTCTTCATGGTGTTGTAATTGCGCTGTTTGCACTCCGAACACGCCAATGTAATCTTTACTCTCACTTTCGGCACCTCCTACTTTCTTGCCCGTTTCGGGCATTATTGCCTCCCTCGACGCGGAATTGCGATTTAACAGGGTAATGTTTCACGCTGTAAAAAACAGCGCAAAAAAAATATACCCCATTCGAGGTATTTTTATTTTACCATATATTTTTGGGTTTGTCAAGTACTTTTTGAAATTTTTTCAGGTTTTTTCGATATTTTCACCTTCGGGATTTTCCTCGAACAAAACATCACAGAAATGCTCCTTACTTTCGACAAAGCAACAGCTATCCTGCATATAAATTACGATTACCTCGCAGCCCTTTGGCAGCGGTCTTTCGTTGGCGGAAATCGCACGGAACAGGTAGCTTTTGTTTCCGTGACGCACGGAAATCACCCCAAAGCTGTCCTCCGCAATATCCTCGATGACCTTTGCGGAAAGCCCCTCAAGCTCTTCGGCATTCGGCTCACCGCTTTTGTGGAGCTTGTCATAAAGCGGCACAATCACGGTGCTTATCAGGAAATTCACTGCCAATCCCGCAACCGCGCCCAACGGCATCGAACTCCATCCCGCAAAGCCCGCCGCGTCCAGCAACAGACCCGCAATGCTCCCGGTAAAGATGAAAATCACTAACCGGAGCATATCTTTCGGGAAAACCGTTTGCCAGAGGTTTTTGTCTTTCTTATCGGTGAACAGTTCCCCCGAATCGGGGAAAAAGCGCTTTCCGTAGAATATCTGCGCGACAAGCTGCACGGCGAGGTAAACCCCGGACAGGATAATCAGAATTACATAGAAAGTCCTCATTTTTCATCCTCTTGCGGTTTATTCTTTAGTTCAATTCTTACCTTGTTTACGCGAAGCTCCTCGGTTTCAAGCACCGTGAGAACGCAATCATCGGTTTCTTGTTTTTCGCCGTTTTCGGGGAGTTTTCCAAATAACTCCAGAACCCACCCCGCAACGGTATGAGCCTCGCTTTCGATTTCCAATTCAATGTCATGATTCTCAAAGAACCGCCGCAGCGAGTTCAGCGAGCTGTCGCCGTACACCTCAAATTCCCTGTCGGAGCGCGCGGTTATCGGGCTTTTTACCTCATCGCTCTCGTCCCAGATCTCACCGACAAGCTCCTCCAACAAATCCTCAAGTGTGACGATTCCCAATGTTCCGCCATGTTGGTCGAGAACCACGCTCATATGACATTTTTTCTTCTGCATCTGACGCATAACCTCGGAGATTTTCACTGTACTCGGCAAGTAGATCGTTTCTTGAATCAGTTCGCGCACAGTCAGCTCATCGCGACGCTGCTCATATGCCTTGATGAAATCCTTTTCATTGATTATGCCAACGATATTATCAAGATTTTTCTCATATACGGGCATTCGCGAATATTCCTCGCGGAGGAATTTTTCACGAACCCCTTTTGCGGAGTCGGTAATATCAACCGCAGTTATCCGCACGCGCGGTGTGATTATCTCATCAACGGTGATTTCATCAAACCGAAGTGCGCTGCGGACAAGGTTACTCTCCTGTTGTTCAAGGACGCCCTCGTCCTCGATTTCATCGATTATCGCAATCAGCTCCTCTTCGGTGACGCTGACGCTCTCCTTCTTGCGACACAGGCGGGCAATTCCATTTTTCATCAAGATAAACAACGCTGAAAATGGTGTGAAGATTATCATCAAGAACGAAATTATCCCCGAAATGCCGATACAGACGCTTTCCGCGAAATCCTTGGCGAGGCTTTTGGGCATTACCTCGCCGAAAATCAGTACTACAAGCGTTGTCGCAATTGTCGCCGCTATCGAACCGTACTGCTCCCCCACCAGCTTTATCGAGAGGAGCGTCGCGATTGAGGAGGTCGCAATATTCACTATGTTGTTGCCGATGAGAATGGTGGTCAGTGCTTTGTCATACTTTTTGAGTATGTTCAATGTGCGCGCGGCACCCTTAGAGCCATTGTCCGCCATATTTTTCAGGCGGATCCGGTTGACGCTTGACAGCGCCGTTTCCGATGCCGAAAAGAACGCAGACATCAATATAAGCGCTATCAGTAAAACTATGTCCATACATTCTCTCCAAGCACAATTTTCTTGATACACTCGGTAACACCATTGTGGTTACAGTCCGCGCAAATCAGCTTGCACATTTGTTTTATCTCATCATGTGCATTTTCGGGGCAGACGCTGAACTCCGCGTTTTGCAGCATTTCTACATCGTTGAAATAATCACCGAACGCCATAGTTTCGGATTTTGTGATTTCCATAGACTTTTGCAGCGCAGTCAATGCCTCGCCCTTGCTCACCCCGGAAGTCATTATGTCAATCCAGACATCGCCCGAAACCTGTATATTCAGCCTATCGCCGAAGATTTTGTCCAGCGCGGGCTTTCCATTGATTATAGGACCCAGATCGTCACGCACCGTAAACTTGTAAATCGGGTCGGGGACTCCATACAGATTCTCTACCGCAGAATGGTACAAGTAATATCGACTTACGTCCGCGCGGAAATCCTCGGAATATCCGAGGTGGAAGATTCCGCTCTCGGCACAGACAATCGGTTTCAGACCGCCTATCTCCGCGCAAGCCGCCAGAAGCTCTTCATAGGTTTCCCTGTCAAGAGCCTTGGTATGTAAGGTCTTTCCGTTTTTGATCACGCACGCGCCGTTGTCACAAATAAATGTGATTTTCGAGCGGTACTCCTCGGGGAACAGATGCCCCACTGCGCTGTAAGTGCGTCCGCTTGCCACGGCGAATTGTATTCCGCGGCGCTCAAGCTCATCAAAAACCTCAAAAAAATCGCTTGGGAGATGTTTTTCATTGTCCAACAGCGTGCCGTCAAGGTCACTCGCTATCAGTTTTATCATAAAGATTTCGCTCCTTAATTCGGGAATCCCGTGTGTTTGTCGCGGTTCAGCAGGTCGGAACTGTAAAAGCTATCGCCAAATCGCTTGAGCGTGTCGGTTATCATTTTGTAATCCTCAGGCTGCCAATTATCTCTCCGCGCAAGGGATTCCAACGCGGTCACATATTGGGTTCTCATATTGTGCCGCTTTCGGACGATTGCTTTCAGGTTCACCTTTTCGCCAGTATCCGCATTTACCAGAAGCTGAGAATCGCAGTCGATTATGTTCAGCAGTCGTGAAATTCCCACAACATTCCCGTTTCGGAATATGGCGTTCTGATATACCGACGCTTTACACAGCGCGTTCAGGTCATAGTTAGACGGAAGCGCGTCAAATACGGTCATCAGTGTGATAATGTATTCCTCCATAGAGCAGTATCGCTCAGGAGAACCCATGGTAAGCGTAAGGCTGTCAACATTCTCTTTGGTGAACTTCAGAGCGGTATCCAATGCCGTTCTGCATTCGTTCATCGGGCAGATGTCCATCGGAATCATTATTGCGTTACGCGCGGCTATCCGCCAATCGCGCGAGCCTTGAACACTCAACATCGGGAAACTCTTCCGCAGACGAACCGCCGTAATTTCGCCATCCACCATCTGCATTGCCACGCGTGTGATTCTCCCCGCAGCAACTCCGTCATCGGTCTGGCACTCAAGCATTACGGGTATGTCGCTTTGAATGCCTTTTTCCAAATCGGAGGTGGTGATCAGCAGATAATCAAACTTCAACTCTTTCGCAAACCCCACGAACATCGGATCCATCAGACGGAATACATATCCGATGCCCTCGGGCAAGCGGGCGTCCATCTTCATTATCGCACGGAAATCCAGCTCCACATACCGCACGCCCGCATCGCGCAAAGCCTCTATATAGTCGTAGATAAGCCCCCCGGAAATATTATCCTTAAGCGTATAGACGCACAGGCTGTTATCAATCAAAACTGTACTCATTTGAAATGCTCCTTATGCTTACGATTATCACACAATTAATTATAGCACACTCCCGCGGATTTTTCAACCGTTTTTCGCAAAAATTTCGGCGCGAACGCCAAAAAACGTCCGCGCCGAATATTACACCTTGAGTTTCTCGATTTGATGCTTTAGATTGTCGGATTGGCTGCTCAGATCCGCGCACGCTGCCGCAGTCTGCTGCGCTGTTGCGGAATTTTGCTGAACCACCGTGGAAATCGTTTCCACACCGATTTTCACCTGTGCGACAAACTCCGCCTGCTCTGCAGATGCCGCCGAAATGTCGCATATATGCCTGTTCGCGAGGGTTGCGAGGTTGGTAACCTCCTTCATAGTTTCGGCGGTTGCCTGTGCGATTTCCGTTCCTCGGTCTACGGCGGCGATGGTCGCGTTGATTAATTCTCCCGTCTGCCGCGCGGATTTCGCGCTCTTGTACGCGAGGTTATTTACCTCATCCGCAACGACCGCGAAACCCTTTCCCGCCTCTCCGGCGCGAGCCGCCTCAACAGCCGCGTTAAGCGCGAGGATATTGGTCTGGAACGCAATATCATCTATTGCCTCAATGATGTTGCGAATCTCATCGGATTTCTGCTTGATTTCGTCCATAGCGTCCATCATTTTATTGACTTCGCCATTTTGCAAAGTAATTTCCTTGGCACTTCGCGCGGAAATTTCCCCCGCCTCCGCCGCGTTTTTCGCGCTCTGCCTGATTTTAACCGAGATTTCGTTGATTGACGCGGACAACTGCTCTATTGATGCCGCTTGACGGGTCGCTCCCTCCGCCAGCGCGCGGCTGCCCTCGGAAATATCCTGAGATTCCTGAAGCACCTCTCCGGAAGCTTTATCTATGCTTCTGATAATTTCACTAAGCGAAATATATATCAGCGAGAAAGATTTTTCAATCGACGCGAAATCGCCCTCATACTTAATTGCGGGTCTTGCGGTGAAATCACCTGTTGCCATTCTCGCCAGAACGTCCTTGATGTCTGTTATATACGTGTTGATGGTGGACTCAGTTTGAACAAGCGTTTTCACGAACTCTCCCATTTCATCGTTGCTAGCCTTGTAGCCCGTTTCGGTATGGAGCAGACCGCGATTAAGGTCATCGGCAATTTTTCTTCCCGCACGCAGAGCATTAAACACGGGTGTCAGCGTAACCCTGATGCAGACGATACTCGTAACCGCCAGCGAAATCACACCGATAACCACCGAGGCGATCGCCACCATAATAAGAACATTACGAAGGTTATCATCGGATTCCTCGGAGGATACGCCCACAAGCATTGCGCCGACAATATTACCGTTGATATCTTCAATGGGCTTACAGGTTACATAGTGATTCTGTCCGAGAATGTTCGCCGTTCCGCCGTAGCTATCGCCATTTTCCAACACTGTGCTCTTGAGAACATCGGGCATTTCCTCGCCAACGGCGCGTACGCCGTCTTCCACAATGGTGGTCGTATATCCGACAGAACCGTTATACAGCGTAAACTCCGCGTTTGTTTCCGCTTTCAGCTCGTCAAGCCACTTGGAGCTGTCGAGATGCATACCGATAACCGCGCAAAAGCCTTTAGGATTGTAACGCACGGTTTCGATTATAAGTCCAGCCGCGGAGTCCACTCTCACACCGTTCCGCTCCTCGCCTAAGGAAAAATCGAAATCCGCAATATCGAAATTATCACTTGCCCAGATAAGCTCGCCTTTAGAGGTATATGCCGCGCAGAAATCCTCCTCCGAGGAACTGTACAACTGAAAGATCGTGCGTATCTGATTTGCTCCGCCCGGCTTTAGCGCGGCATTCAGTGTCATAGCCTCGTAAATCTGAGTCGGGCGGGCTTTTTCGCGATCAAACTCCCTTGACAGAATATTCAAGTATGTATGCGTGTTGTTGATCATTATCTCTTCGGTGTAGTTCGATGTCTGTGTAAGCATAAACACGCACACGCACACAACCGTGAATGCCAGACATACAAATATTGCTAACACCATTTTTCTTCCGAGTTTCCGTCCCATACAATCACCCTCTATTATGGTTTCACACTGATTTGCCGTTATTTTCAACAATTTTACAAAACAAACCAACACATCTTTTGTATATTATAGCACAAAATGTGTTTTTTGTCAATAGACATCCTAAAAAATTTGCGACTTTTCACTTTGAATGAAAAGTCGCAATAATCCCAGTTTAAATAAGCCATATCCGGAGCGTGTTCACATTAACGCTCTAATCTTCAATGTGGTCGGCGAATGTTTCCCGATACAGATCCTCGTTGCCATCGGTCACTACGGACTTCGGGTCGCTGTGCGGGAAATACCGCGTTCTGCCGCCGAAAAACCAATACGCAAACAGCGCGACTCCGACTGTCGTGCCGATAATCAACCCGGTTTTCTTCGGGTCGATCAGCACCGCGTCTGCCGGGATAACCAGGCTGCCCGGTGTGTGTGAGTTCTTGACGCGGTGACCTCGGATAATCAGACGATGAGAATTAACCGCATACGGCGTACAGGTAAACAGCGTCACCAGGTCCTCACCGTCAACAATCTCAAAATGCTCCCAATCGGTCGGCAAGATGATCTCGATTTTATCCACCTCATAGGTGAGCGTTTCACCCAAAACGGTTATCGTGAACCTATCGCCGATCACAAGCTGATCCAAGTCGGTGAACAGCCGCGCGGAGGGCAATCCGCGGTGACTTGTTATTACCGCGTGCGTGGATTCTCCGCCAACGGGCATTGACGAACCTTTCAGATGTCCCGCGCCGACTGCCAGAACCTCATCGCTTGTTCCGTGATAAATCGGCAAATGTACATCTATCTTGTCAATCGTGATATATCCCATAATGTCCATGCCGCCGATTTTCAGAATATTGTCATAGTCACCCGCGGGGTCGGGATAATACAGTCCGTTCGGGAGAGATGCAAGCCTCTTGTTGTACTCGTGCGCCTGTCGCAAAATCTCCTTGTATTGCGTATTGTCAAGCGCGTTGACGTTTCGGTCGTAAACGGTGAGAGCCTGCTCGTTCTCGCGGCGGTTCAAAATATCGCTGTAAATGGGGTAAAGCATTATCGCAAATCCCAACAACAGCATCACAAACAGCATTATCGTGACGGCTTTATTCTTTTTTCGTTTCACAAAACCGTCACCTCGCTGAATTATTTTTTCCTGTTCTTAAATCGCGCAATCAACATCGCTGCAGACACGGCTGCCATTGTTCCGCCGACTATGTAGAATACCGTTGTGCCAATACCGCCCGTATCGGGTAGAACAAGGCTCTTGCTCGCGTAATCAAGCTCCAGATCGGCGATTTCGGCGGGTTGCTCCGCATCCTCGGAATATTCGTCCGAATCGCTTTCGGCGGGATTTTCCGCAGGTGAAATCGCGAAATCATACTCCCCCGCGACAACCAGAATATAATCCTGTTGCTCGCCGTTGTTTTCAACCGTAAAATCCTTATCCAATGAAATGAGCTTATAATCCCCGTGCGGCAAACCGACAATCTCAAACGTATCGGAAACAACCGATAAAACCACGCTGTTATCCGATTCGGGGTCGGTTTCGGGCGGTTTCCAGTCCGTGACTTGGAAAACAGGATCCTCCTCGGAAATCGGCTCTAGCTGCGCGAACTCGTCCTCGCTGTTTTTCAGCGCGAACCGCAGCTCCACGGCGGTTTCCGAATCCCCCGTGCGTACATGGACGCGAAGACTCCCTACGGATTCCTCCCCCGAAACACCCATAACCTCCCCCGAGGGGGAGGTCGAGGTTTCTGCGAATGTACTCGGTGCGAACAGCACCATAGCCGTCAGAAACGCGCCAATCGCGGATTTCATAAGTTTATGTGCCATTACAGCTGCTCACGCTTAATGCGGAATTTGGTCACGATAGCAACTGTCGAAATGACTACCAGCGCGCCGCCGACCGCAAAGAAAATCAACGTGCCGATGCCGCCCGTTACGGGGAGTGTCAAGCCTTTCTTGTAATAAGTGACACGCATAGACATCAGGGCTACCTTGTCTTCTGCACCGAGAAACCATTCCGGCTGCGTTGTGATTTCGGTATCACCGTCATACCACTTAAGGTTGTAATTTGTAATCATTTTTTCCGCAACAACGTTACCTTCGGTTACCGAAGCCGGAGCATAGTGGATACTATATTTTTGCTTTCCAATATCCTGATTAAGCACAGGGTTAAACGAGAACCTATAGTCGGTTTTTTCTGTGCCGTCTGAATTTTTGGGGAGCTTGTATTCCTTGGCGGTGTTTGTAATAGGGTTAGGCCCATAAGTATCGTTTGTTTTGATGACCTCATCCAAAACAACCACCGTATAATCGCCGGGGGCTATGCCAACAATTTCAAAACGTCCGGAGGTGTTGTTTCTGTAAACCCCATCATTATTACCAGCATTTTGATATGTTTTGAGGACGCTGCTATCCGGAACAGTATCATTTTCGGATGGATCAACCCAACCGATGATTTTGTAAACCCAGGTATATCCGCCATTATCAGGGTACGAATCACCATCAGGTCTATCCCTTAGCTTTTCGCCGTCCACCTCATCATATGTCTGTCTGCCGGTACTATCTCTCTCTACAACCGCATATTTACCATCACTGTTTTTAATTGCAAACCCAATGTTTGCAATTCCGCCGGCTTGGCATATTTTAACAAGATCTTCCGTTGTCGCGTGAACACGCAGCCTGTAGGTTACAATATTCGCGGAAACATGATCTTTCGTCACGAATACGGGGTTCTGAAGCGTGCCGGGGTTTTTAGAGGTGTCCAGATAAATCTTTACACCATCAGGGTTGGTGGTGCTATCGTATGCCGTTTCATCTTCCTTAAGCGCCTTAAGGTTCGGATTGTTGGAATATACCAACTTTGCGGAGATATAGTTCTTCAAAAGCATATCGTCGCCCAAAAGACCACTAGCATCATATCCAAGGTTAGCTACTCCACCGGTAGCGCTGTTAGAACCATTCAAACCATTGCTGTCGAAACGTTCGAACTTTACGGGGAACTCGATACATAAAGACCTCCAAGAAGTTGAGTCTTGAGCGTATTGTGACTTAAGCAAATGTGATATATCATCTGCAGGGAATGTATATTTTGTACGAACATACATATTCGCAATATCGCTGATTACAAACGTTTCAGCCGCCGCAAAGCCATCTGAACGGTCGGTACCAGTTAAACCTGTATCATCTGCATAAGTATATGGTTTATCAATGGTAAGTTTGGCATTATGATCATAAGTATCACCGAAAATCTCGGAAGCCAAATCGGTTAAATTGCTTGAATCAAGATTTGAAGAACCAGGGTTTTTGATAATTTGTGTTTTATTGTCATCATCATTAAGGAAGTAAACCTTAATGTATTTTAAGGGATCATCATCGCTCCCTTCAACCCTTTTTACGCTCTTCACGTTACCATCAAAAACAGCAGAGCCTGTCTGATTATACCCATACATAATCGGCACAGCGAGATAGTATTGGTCATAAGCCTCGAGATTGCTCGGCAGCGTAACTACCACGCGGCAGTTTACATAGTCGCCGTTGCCTGCAGAGACGTTCTTCGCCCAATCGCCTTCTTCGCCATTATATACGTAATTGCCATTGTCCTCTTTGAGCATTGTTTCGTTGAACTGAATGTCTATGCTTGCAACGTTTTCGGTATCCTTGGAGTTTATTGTCGCCGAAAGGTCATCACCCAGACCAACCAAAACCAGAGAACGCCTTACCACACGCGGCGAGTTTGTGTACTTCTCGTTTATCACCGGATCGCCTTTAATTTCGTTGCCTTCTTCGTCCGTCGGCGGAACCGTATAATCATTGGGCGTATACTCAACCAGATAATATCCCGCCTTGTCAACTTCAATTATGGCTTTGCCATCGGTCGGAGTGGCTGAATTAATATCAGTCAAAGTGCCCGGAGTATCGGCAATTTTATCCACCATAAACCCTCTCGCCGCCTCGGCGAAAGCCGAATAAAACGCGGCACCTTTTCCGTTGAGAATATTGCTTACACTATTGGCGGTTGAGGTGAGATTCAGCAGATTTGCGATTGCCTCGGCGGTATCCTTGTTTGAAGTTCCACTTGCGCCAAGGTAGCTAATATTAATACTCACGTTCGGATCATATTCTTTCATTAAGTCTTGAAACGTTTTTCCGTTTAATGTTCTAGTACTAGTATTAAGATGTAAATATAATCCATACCAACCATCACTTTCTGATGAACCCGCATTTCTGGCTATAACAGCATTGGAACTGTCTAACGCTGTCTCCAAATTCGGATGGAACATAGGGGAGTCGATAACCAACTTGCCTTGGGTTTCTTCGTCATCGCTTTTTTCAACATTGCCCACAAAAATCGGGTATGCCGTGTATGTACCGCTCGTAGCAGCATGGTTGATGATTATCGTACCCTTCTCCGGGGTCGGTTCGTCATCGTTTCCTGCCGCCGAAACAGGCG
The DNA here is from genome assembly GCA_947175385.1 of uncultured Clostridia bacterium. Lineage (GTDB taxonomy): Bacteria > Bacillota > Clostridia > Oscillospirales > Ruminococcaceae > CAG-115. Next base: position 44,560 of record CAMWMN010000003.1, read on the forward strand.
CGGCTATGACCGCTATGGACATAATCGCCGCTAAAATTCCCGAAAAGAATTTCTTAATTTTCATATTAAACGCCTCCTTATCTTAATAGCAAATTCCGCACCGCGCAAACGCTGCGCATTTGCGCTAGCCTCGCCATAAAAGCTCTGTTTCACTTTTACGGCGGCTTGCGAAATTTGCATGACCTATTCCAAATGTTGTGCTTAATTCAAGCGGAATCAAAGCCGCTCCCGCTTAATGCGGAATCTTGTAACTATCAGCACGGTAGCCGCCACAACGATTGTGCCACCGATGATAAAGAATATTGTCGTGCCGATGCCGCCTGTTTCGGGCAGCCAGATAAGGTGCATAGATTTATGGGTGATTAACACCTCAACAATGCCGTCATCGGTTGCTGCCTCATTTTCGGTAAGATTTCTGACGACACTGTTCTTGTCGGTATTTCCATCATTGGGTACGGGTTTCAAGATTTCTGCGGAAATTGTGCGGTCTTTGGTTTCCAACTGGTCGAAATCTACGCTCAGCTTGTTGATAAGTTCAGCCATATTAGCTTCAACGAACGAAGTAACGTTGGGATTGTATTCCTGTCCAATTGTAAGCTTAAACGGCTGTGTAGCCTTCTCATAGTGATATGTCTTGATGTTGTTTTGGACATCCAAACCGATTGAAAGCTCCTCAATGTAATATATGCCGAAGGAAAGACCGTTAATGGTTCTACTGTATGAGACAATTTTGTTGTTATCATCCCTAACAGTAGAGTTCAGAGTAAAGTTCAGAGTAAAGTCTGAAGTAGATATCGGATGGTTGCCGGACGCTATCTTTACACTATCACCTTCACCCTCAAGAACACTGCCATAACCGGAGAAATATTCTTCTATCTCCGATATGGTGTACCAACCGATACATAAAGTAGTGCCATTATTTCGACCCCTGTACAACAACGCATATTCCTTCTCACCCTCATCATTAACTCTGTACAAGGCATAATCAGAATTACTATATTCAAATAGTTTATTTCCATTTGTATCCTCCTCATCACCGCCAACGTGCACCGTGAGAGAGTAGGTGTTGATGTTTGTTTCGGAAACCGGGGAAATTCCTACATCGCCGCTGTTAACATGACCGTTTATGACATACCTATACACCCAACCGTTGTCTCTTGAAAGCCCCCCGTTAGCTTTTGCCGTTGAGTATGGATTGTTGGAATAAACCGCCCAAGTATGAGCAGGCTTTATCAGACGGTCGCTTTCTGTAATTACATTACTATTTGTATAATACGCGGGGAAGTAAATGTAGATATGGTCGCCGCCCTTAAATGGAATTTCTCTTTCATCTACGTCTGTAGTTTCAGGGTCATCAGTGCCTATGCCATACTGATCCTTGTTGAACAAATCGCCCAGATACATAGTTTCGTTCGCGAAAATGTCCCCATTTTTTGTATATGTGCTGATATTGCCAAGCGGATTGCATGCTAAATTAGAATTGCTGGTGGAAGCACACGAAAATGCTCCAATCACTTTGTCATCTATGTTGTCAAGACCTATATCACAAATATATTCGGGATCTGTACCCTCATGTTTCACATAAACCAAAGGTCTGCACCTAGTATCACGACAAATGCCGGCACTTGTGGTTCCTCTATTCCAGTCGCCCAATACCGCCAGGAAATACCCGACGTCTTCATAGCTTTCAAAGTTCTTCGGAAGGGTTACGTCAATTCGGTAGAGAACCAATTCATCATAAACGCTTTCACCCGCAAATTGGTATTTATTATTTGAAACCTCAAAAATATGACGCTTCAGGTTTCCATATGAAGTGCGGTCAAGCCAGTAGTCTTCAGTGAATATTTCACTTGAAGAACCATCAGAATCCCAAGTCATTTTCGAGGTGACACTGCCATATTTCTTATCTGCATCAATATCTGTCAACCCAATTGTTTCATGGAACATCTTCAAATCAACTGTTGCCACAGCGGTTGTGTTTTTCCCAACGATTGTGTTTGCTTTTTCATTAGGACCAACCAACAACAGCATAAATGATTTTGGCTTGAGCGCTGAATCGTAAGTCTCATTCGCGGGCTTATTGCTTTCGGCATCCACACAGGCAACAAGGTAATAGCCGGGTTCAAGTTGAACGGTGTATTCGGTATTGGCACTTGTTTTGGAAATTACCGCCGAAGAAGCAACAGGCTTTGCTGTGTCAACGAACTTGTAGTTATATGTTCTGGTTTGTCCGGTAGGGGATTCACCCAACAATGTTATTTTTGCGCTTGCGCCTGTCCATAACAGCTCTGCCATAGCCTGAAGGTCATATCCTGCTAACGTATTTTCCTTTTCGTTAAGCAGCTCGACAAAACCTTTCAGGCTGCGTTCTTTACCAGTACCGTTAGAACGGATAAACTTGGCATAAAACCCGGTGTCAGTGCTCGGATTATTGGGATTGTACTTCCCAATCATGTCGCGATATTGCTTGTAAAGTTCCATTCCAATATTACTAAAGGCAGAATCACTACTACTGCCAACAGAACTATGCCATCCCACGCTTCCGCTCAGCGCAACAAACAGGGCTTGTTCAGCAGAGCTGTAGCCGGTTCCTGCACCGCTAGTCGTTCCACGAGCCCAACAATCCTTATCAAATAACGATTCAAACAAACCCCCGTTTCCGCCCCCGGTTGCGGCGGCATCAGCTGCATAAGAGAGAGCTTTTTCCTCATCAGTATACTTAATCACTTGATCAAAATCATATAATACTCCGCCGTGCTCGTTTTCCGCCATGCTGCTGCCCCAATAAGGGTTAGCGATGACATGCTTTCCGAGGTCAGAGTCATACTCGACCTCACCGCCGATAATTTGATAAAAATCATACCTGTATGTACCTTCGCCCGACGGCACATCAGGCGAAACAATCGTCACATTGCACTTCCCATCAGACTGGGTCGGATCGCCTCCTCCGCCGCCTGCCGCAAACGCAGACAAACCCGCGCCGCTGTTTGTAATCAGCGTCGTTGCCGTTACCACTGCAGCAAGAGTCGCCGCGAAAATCCTTGAGAAAAGTTTTGTCTTTTTCATATTGATTACTCCCTTCTTGGAATTTAATTTACTAAGCCAAAATCCTTTAATTTCCAGATTCTGAACACCACGCGCCCGATAACCTTTTCGTCAACCACACAGCCAATCAGCGTTGAACGGCTGTCTATCGAGATTTCGCGGTTATCGCCAATCACGAAGTACTGCTTCTCCGGAACCACAAACGGAAGCTTTATATCGCACTCCCCGAGCGCAAGACTTCGGACATACGGCTCATCGAGCGGCACATCATTTCGGGTTACATTACCGTCTCCATCGATGTTTATCACATCGCCCGCCTTGCCGATTATCCGCTTAACCAGGATAACATTGTTGTAATAGAACGCTATTATATCGCCGTATTGAGGCTCGCCCCAGTTGCAGCAGACGACCAGTTGGTCGCGCGAGAGCGTAGGCTCCATACTGTCGCTGGTGATTCGGTGAGTCGGAAAGAATATCGTGAATATCAACACCGCAATCGCCGCCGCGACAATCAGCGACAAAATCGTATTTTTCAGGATTCTTCGGAACGTTTCCCATTTTTTGGTTCGCCAAAGCTCCTGTTCAACCTCCTCTTTGGACGGCAGAGGCTGCCCGTTTAACATCATCTATTTGTTACCTCATCGGCATAACTGTCAAACACGCTTTCAAATGATGGCTCGACATTTTCCTCCACCGGAACGGCATCTACACTTTTGTAAGTGCTTTCAAACGCGCCATACTCCTGCCACGCACCGTCCTGCGCGCTTTCCGCTTGGTAATCCGCATCATATGTACTGCGTTCGATTCGCTCCAGTGTGTCGGTGATCTCTTGAAGATCGTGCTCGAGCTTGTGTTTGATCGTTTTAAGCCGAAGATTCTCCATCATCAGAATATCATTTTCACGTTTCAATGCGAGCATGACCTCCAACAACTCGGAGCGGATTAACTGCTTTAATCGTTTCAGTTGAGTCTTTTCCACGGAAATCACCTCTTATCCTAAAATAAATATTGGACTCCTTATCTTATTTTATACTTTCCTGTTCCAAAAGTCAATAATTGTTGATAATTTTTGTGCATTTTCCACAGGTATTTTTATGAAAATCAACGGAGATTTGTTGCAAAAGCGAAACAAAATTCTTTGTCAATACCCAATATTTTCACTGTTTTTCCCGTTATATGCTATATATTGTTACACGTATTTCATTATATCACATTTTTTAGTATTTGTCAACACTATTTTTTGTACCATTTTTGTACCATTTTCGGATATTGTTTGATTTTAAGTAAAACGAAAAAATTCCCTAACCCAAAGTTTGCTTTCTTGAAGTCTGTCGAATTTTGTAATATAATGTAAGAGCCTGTTCAGTATCTTGATTTATGGTCGACATGCTGAACAGGCGCTAATGGGATTTGGAGGTGATATAATGGACAGCAGAAAAGTATTTGGAGAGATGATGCGCTATGCGCGAAAAAATCGCGGCATTACCCAGGAAAATTTTGCCAAAAGTATCGGTATCAGTTCGCTGTACTGTCGTGAGCTTGAGCATGGAAGATACACTCCCACCTGGATTATCTGGCTGCAGATTTGTACGGAGCTTGGTCTTGACATCAAGAAACTGCGCGATGAATGCGTAGTGCCATCGCTTATTGAAACGGCTGATATTCTGGGTTATAATCTGAATCTGTAAAAAAGTCCCAATGCTTCTATGCATTGGGATTTTCCTTAACAAAGTTGACTTTCAAGCGTAAATGTGATATAATAAAGGCAATTGGATATCATTACGGAAAACCATGGTTGACTAAAGTCAACGTAATATTGGGAGCTAAAAATGAAAATCAACAGACATATCGGTATTTTATCGTTACTTTTACAAAAGGACAAGGTAACTGCCGCGGAGCTTTCGGAGAAATTCGAGGTATCGCGCAGAACCATCGCGCGGGATATTGACGACATCTGTATGGCGGGAATCCCTATTGTAACAACACAAGGCAAGGACGGCGGAATTTCGATTATGGAGGGCTACAAAATCGACCGCATTCTGCTGTTAATCGAGGATATGAAAGCGATTTTCACGGGTCTGAAAGGTCTTGACAGCGTAAGCGACAGCCCGCGTTACCGACAGCTTATGGACAAGCTGTCCGCCGAAAACTCAGAAATATCCGGTTTTGGAGATGAGATTATAATAGACCTCGCCGCATGGGATAAATCGGCGGTTTCGGGGAAAATCGAGTTGATAAAAAACGCCGTCAAAAACGGCGAGAAGATAACATTCAGATATTGTGCACCAAACGGCGAAAGCGTCCGTACTATCGAACCGTACCATCTTATTTTTCAGTGGTCGAGCTGGTATGTGTGGGGTTATTGCACGACCAGACAGGATTACCGCTTATTCAAATTAATGCGTCTTTTCGATTTGAGGAACACGGGTGAAAAGTGCGAACCACGAGATGTTCCGCCTTATATATGTGAAAACATGTGGCGTTTAGACAAACCGATTACGGCGACGGTGCGGTTTGACAGTTCAATGAAATGGCGCGTCATTGACGAGTACAGTACGGAGCTTCCTCGCTTTAACGAGGACGGCAGCAGCGAGCTTACCATCACTTGGTCAGATAAGCAGACTTTTTTCGGAATGATTCTGAGTTACGGCGATAAGGCGGAAATAATTTCTCCGCCCGAATTGCGCGAGGAATTTTATGAGCTTGTGAAAAATATTTCGGACATCTATAAAATATGACATACAGTTGTCACATTTTGTATGCTATAATAACCTTAAAGCAACACCAAACAAAGATTCGGAGCCTTGTATGGTATTGCCTTAACAACAAAATTTGGAGGTTATTATGGATTACAAAATTGTGGAACTGGCAGAGAAAACGGTAGTGGGAATAACGGCTCGGACAAATAATTCTTCGCCGCAAATGAGCGAGGTCATAAGCGGACTGTGGAAACGCTTTTTTGAGGAGGCATACGGAAAAATTCCCGACAAGAGAAATCCGTATACATTGGGAATCTACACGGATTACTCCTCCGACGAAAAGGGCGATTACACAATTATGACCGCTTGTGAAGTCACCTCGGAAAACGGAAACGAGATGTTTGAGGTGCGGAAAATTCCCGCGGGAAAATACGCGGAATTTGAAATAGTCGGCGATATGGATACTGCGGCGCAATTTAAGGAAATCGACCGACTTTGGCGAGAGTTGTGGGGAACGAACTTGGAACGCTCATTTGTGTACGATTTCGAGGAATACCGCAGTGCCGATCCGAACAGAGCGGACGTTCATATTTTCATTGGGTTGAAATAACTGTATAACATATTAAAACCGCGCATTTCAAACAGAGATGCGCGTTAAAAAATAGGAGGAAATCATATGAATAATTTCGAGGGAAATTTGCCGCGGCTGTGGAAGAAAATCGGAACTCATGACGTAATGGTTCTGTCGACCTGCGCCGAAAATCGTGCAACATCACGACCCATAAGCGTGGTTGTAATTGACGGGAAATTCTATTGCCAGACGGGCGCGGATTATCTCAAATATCAACAGATCATGCAAAATCCCAAAGTTGCGTTATGCGTTAAGAATTTCTCAATCGAGGGAACGTGCCGAGATTTGGGCAAGCCGCTCGATAATGCAAATTCCGCATTTGCAAACACATATAAAAAACATTTTTTGTTGGCATACAAATCATATTCGAACATCGAAAGTGAGCGTCTGCTTGAAATTACTCCGACATTAATTTATTCGTGGAGTTACGAGCTTACAAAGCCTTATATGGAATATTGGGATTTTGAGAACCAATCATACCGCAAGGAGTACAAATAATTTTTCGGCGCTGTGTCAAAACAGCGCCGCAGCTTGTATAAAAAGCATTTTAATATCCCCCGAATCGCGTTTTTTCGCAAAAACTTTTTCAAAACAATCATAAACCCCCGAGTGCGGCGAATATATTATTCATCGGACAAAGAACGGGAGGTTTTTTATGATCAGAACATTGGCAATTACCATCTCTGCAGGACTTATTCTCGGCGGACTGACAACGCCCATAAAACGGGCAGCACAGCAGATTGAAAGGAAAAATGCCATCACCGAATGCATTTTGCAGAGAAACATTGATTCTGCGGAGATTCGGTATGAATTTGACAAGCTCAAAAGCGAAGATTATATCGAAAATCCGTTTTTCTATACGGATTCATACGAGCTTACGCCCGAAGAGCGCGACCTTGTGGAGCGCACGGTAATGCACGAGGCGGGCTGGCATCCCGATTATCGGATATTGATATTAACCGCTCAATGCTTCCGAAATGACTGCGAGCTGAACGGCTGGAAACCCGCCGAGGCATACTCGAAATGCGGCTATGCGGCGATGAGCTACTCGAATCCGCGCAGCCGAAAGGCTGTAAGCGATGTGTTCGACCGTAAAATAAAATGCGTCGAGGAGGATATTTTCTGTTTCTATAACCGCAATCTGGTAAGCTCCCCCATGCACGAGTCAAATCGTCTTGCCATTGATATTGACGGAAACAGGTTCTTTTATTAAACACTGAAGCCCCCTGTTAAAAGGGGGCATAGCTTGTATAAAAAGTCACCTCTCGACAGACTAAAAACAGACTTTTTCTATGTATTTTCAAGCCTTTTCTTGATCTTTTTGAAGCACACGAAAAACGTTGGAATCAGGAACAGATCTGCGAAAATCCACGCAATAGGATTAGCGAAGCAGATCGCCGTATATCCGAGCGAGGGAGCAAGAATCAAAGCGACAAGCCCGCGCGCGGCAAGCTCCGAAACACCCGCGTAAACCGCGATTTGCGAGAATCCCATTCCCTGAATCAGAAACCTCACGATATTTACGAACGCCAACGGGATATAAAATGCCGCGTTTGTTATGAGAAATTGCCGTGCGAGGTTGAGGATTTGGTTCGGGTCAAGTCCCGATTCTATGTCCTTGGTGTCCACAAACAGCATTGCCAGATTCCCGCCGAACAGCAGTGCCACTGCCAACGCAATCAGCGCGTAGCCGATACCCAGTGCCGAACAGCAAATCAAACCCTTGCGGATTCGGTCGGGCTTTCCCGCGCCAACATTCTGTCCGCCGTAGGTCGCCATAGTGCTTCCCATTGCGTCAAACGGGCAGCACATAAACTGCCCCACCTTGCTGCCCGCCGTCACCGAAGCCATATACAGCGCGCCGAGTCCGTTCACCGCCGTCTGAATCAGAATCGTTCCGATTGCCGTAATCGAGTACTGCAAACCCATAGGCAATCCAACCGCGCACAATCTTCCCATATAATAAGGATTGAATTTCAGGTCGCTCTTGGAAATATGCAGCAGCTCGAATTTCTTGATGATGAAAATCAAGCACAGAATTCCCGAAACAAGCTGCGAAATCACCGTTGCCCAACCCGCGCCCGCAACCCCCATATTAAGCACGACGATCATAAATATGTCCAAGGCAATATTCAGCAGACTGGAGATCACAAGAAAGATTACGGGAGTTTTTGAGTCGCCGAGCGAACGGATAAACCCCGAAAGAATGTTGTACAGAAACGTTACGGGAATCCCGAGAAAAATCACGAAAATGTAGTCGTAAGCCTCGTGAAACGCGTCATCGGGCGTATTCATCCATGTAAGGATTTGCCCGCAAAGGAGTGTTGTCGCAAGCGTCACAACAGCCGCGAATCCTATCGCGATCCACACCGTAGCTCCAACGTATTTTTTAAGCTCGGCATAGTCGCCCGAGCCGAACTTCTGCGCAATCGGAATCGCGAACCCCGAACACAGCCCGATAACGAATCCCAACACGAGAAAATTTATCGACCCCGTAGAGCCTACTCCCGCCAAAGCGAGCGATCCGAGATACTTTCCGACCACCATTGTATCCACCATATTATAGAACTGTTGGAAAAGCATTCCCAACAGCAGCGGTAGCATAAATCCCAGAATCAGCCTCATCGGCGAACCCTTGGTTAAATCCTTGACAGTGCCCGACATAATTCCGCCCCCATTTTTTGTGTTGCCATATTTTCACGAATAATTATATCAACTAATTTTCGGATTTTCAAGCGTAAAGTTTCACAATATATTGGCGATATTCCTGTACAAATTTGTTTATTTTGACGAGATTTGGTTAAATGATTGTAGCCTTTGTTGACTTTTACACGGAATTATGTTATAATAAAATGTATCATTGTTTTAGCATCTATATGCATCAATTTGGCTTTTTATTTTAATAAATTTATAATAATTCTTAAGG
>CAMWMN010000004.1 GCA_947175385.1 uncultured Clostridia bacterium
TTATAATACGAATGACACGGCGGGAAGTGTGTTAATCCACAAATTTTTGAAAAATCCAAATAAAATTTATGTGTAATCCCTATAAAATGTGGGGAAAATGTTGACATTTTCGAGAAAATGTGGTATAATAAGAAAAAGAGTATGTTTTGGCAAATTTAGGTTCACTGTGAGGATTTTCAATGATCAAAGCGGTTATTTTCGATATGGACGGGCTGATTCTCGATACCGAGAAGCTGTTGATTCGGTTCTGGATCCAAGCAGCGAACGAGGCAGGGTTCCCGATGACATATGAACAAGCTCTCGGAATCCGCTCGATGCACCGAAAATTCGCTATTCCGCATTTACAGGAAATCTTCGGCGAAGAGTTCGACTATGTAAAAATTCGTTCGCGGCGAATGGAACTAATGAACAAATGGCTCAGCTCTCACGAATTGGAGCTTAAACCCGGCGTTGTCGAGCTGCTGAATCATCTGAACGAGCGGAAAATCCTCACGGCAATCTGCACGGCGACCGATTATGAGCGCACGCGCGATTATCTTACACGCGCGGGAATTTTTGAGAGATTTGATAAAATTATCTGCGCGACAATGGTAGAATTTGGAAAGCCTTGTCCCGATATTTATCTTTACGCAGCGGAGCAGCTAGGGATTGCCCCCTCGGATTGTATGGCTCTCGAGGATTCGCCAAATGGTGTGAGATCCGCGGCAGCAGCGGGATGTGTGACGATCATGATTCCGGATCTTACAGAACCCGATGAGGAGCTTGACGGCGTGAATTTTACACGGGTAGGCTCATTGTTGGACGTAATACATAGAATATAAGAGAACTTAAGGGGGTGACATTATGGCTGATGGTAAACAACAGGTCAAAATGGACGGCAGAGCTGAAATCAGGCTCGATGACGGTTCTAAATATGCCAATCTTGTGGTTTTTCCGTCCAGAGGCGGCGGCAAGGACGTGACATTTCAGGACGTTATGTTGGAACTTAAGCGCAATAACGTTATTTATGGAATTGATGAGAACAGCATAAAAAAGGTGCTTAACGATCGGATATTTGAGGTTTCTATTTGCGTAGCTTCCGCGACACTGCCCAAAAAGGGTGCCAATGGCTATATCAACTTCCGTTTTGATAAAGAGCATAAGCTTAAACCTCACCAAAACGAATTCGGAATCGCGGATTTTCGCGAGTTGAACGCGATCGTTCCGATTCACAAAAATGATATAATTGCTGATATTGTGCTGCCCGAGGAGGGAATCCCCGGAACAGACATTTTTGGTAATCCTATACCAGCTGAACCCGGCGCGGCTACAAAGGTTTCATTGGGTAAAAACACACTGGTTACCACAGATGGAACTAAAGTTGTTGCGGCTTGTGACGGGCATATCGTATTCGGCAACGGCTCATTTCAGGTTGAAGAGGCTGTTACCATCAAGTCGGATTTGGATATTTCTGTCGGTAACATAAACTTCTTCGGCGATGTTCATGTGAAAGGCAACGTTATGGAAGGATTTTCCATAAATGCCGGCAAGAACGTCAAAATCGATGGAAGTGTTTTCGGCGGAGAAATTACCGCAGGCGGAAATGTAACGATCGTCGGCGGCTGCATTAACTCCAAGCTCACTTGCGATGGTAACGCGGAAATCGGCTTCTGCGAGAATGCGGAGCTGTTTGTCAAGGGGGATTTAACCTCAAAACAGTTTGTTTTTTGCAACGCGTTCTGCTATGGCGCGCTTACCGCGAAAGGACCGCGGGGAGTCATCACGGGCGGAAAAATCACCTCAATGCACGATATTAACGCGAATACTATTGGTTCAATCAAATACACACCGACCGAGATTTACATTGGCGATGGTTCGGTGCTGTTTATGCGTCGGCGCGAGGCAGAGGCGGATTTGATGGAGTCGATTCGAATTTTCGATTTGGCAATTAAGAATCTGGCATTTCTGAAGCAGCGTAAGAAAGTTCAGGGGGAGCTTACCGAAGCTCAGCAGAAGATGTTCCGTACCGAAACGCAAAATAAACTGTTCCACTCAATGCGAAAGCAGGAAATCCAGGCTCAGATCGACAAGCTTGATGAGGACATCAAGAACAAAGATGCCTTAAGCGCCATCTGCTCCGGGACTATTTACCCAGGAGTTCATTTTTGCATTAACTTTCTGACGCTCGATATTTCCGATACGGTTATGCATTCCAAAGTCACCATAGTTGATGACAGGCTTTTGGCTATACCATTATAATACGATTTTCCGCGCGCTTTACGCATAATTTCAAATCAGACGATCGTGGAATAATTCGGGGGAAAAGATGAGGAAAAACAACAATATATTGATTATTATCGGGGTGACTATTGTCGCTGTCGGTGTTATTATTGCGGTTATCATAGCAAGCATTTCAAACAGCGGAGACAGCGAATCAAGCAGTGACTCTGAAAAACCTTTCGTTTCGAGTGATTTGCCTTATGATAATTCTGGTGTTACACCGCCGGACAACTCCGAAATCCCCTCAACGAGCGTTTCCGAACCGATTTCAGATACACCATCGGTCGTTGCTGAGGGAATCGTGGCGACTGCAAACTCGCTGATTGGCGTTCCGTTTGCGGAAAACGGCGCGGACACAAACGGATTCGATAATTCCGGGTTTATCTACTATGTGCTTCGTGAGAACGGGTATATTACTTGCCCGAGAACCACCCATGAACAGACGGAAATGGGCGCGAAGCTCGAGTATTCACAACTTAAAATCGGCGATTTGGCATTCTTTTCGGATGAGGGAATATTTGGAGGAATCTACATTGGAGGCGGCAAGATGATTGGCTGCCTAATGCCGGGGCAATCTGTGAGAATTATTGATATTACCACAGATTATTACAAGTCTAATTTCTACTGCGGTATCAGCTTGTCGTGAAAATTGAAAAAGCAATTCGCTCCTCCGATTAAAGGACGAGCGATGCGGAAGTTTTTCAATTTGTTACAGACAATTGTTGGAATATGCATAAATCACGGCAGCGTTTCAAATCGTTGCCGTGACTTTTTATATAGTGCTATACATAACGATTTCACAACAAATCGGAAATTATATCAACTTGTCCAATTCCGAAAGCAACTTGCGTTTCATCTCTTCAAGCTCATTGCTGTTCGGGCGGTTATCATCGCTGTACATTTTATCCATAGGATAACACCAAACGGGTCCTTTGCCGTTGTTTCCATAGTTTTCGATATCCCCGCTTCTTCTGGGATACAAGTGCCAATGAAGATGCGCGTCACCCATTCCCAATAATTCATAGTTCATTTTCTCGGCTCCAAAAGCCTTTGAAACCGCCTCGGCAACTATCGACATTTCCTCAAGGAATTTCATTTTTTCGTCAAACTGAAGATGAAAAAGCTCTGTTTTGTTCTCGTGATTTTTATACAGGAAAAGTGTATAGCCGTAAAAATGCTGATTATCTCCGATAACCACATATCCCGTTTCAAGCTCTTTGACAAAATATGGATTTTCGCCTTTTTTTATCATTTCGATTCTATCACATATCAAGCACATGGATACTCCTCCTTAAATATAACATATAGTAAAATTGTATCACATTTCAAAATGAAATTCAATATGCTGATATATTCTAATTTCGCATATCGTACATCAGTGTTTTATATATCAAATTGTTCAAAATATTCGCCCAATGTGGCAAAATGTTTGTGTTGAAAAGTTGAAAATCCCCTTGAAATTGTGAATAAAATGTGATATAATATTACTGTGTGGATTTTTCTGCGTACTCAAATCGAGCGGCAACGCGGGTTCGCACCTTAAAATGCATTTAACCGGGAGGATTCGGATTATGAGAGATATTAAGGAACTATATGATTTGTGGCTGGAAAAGGCAACCGCCGACCCCGACCTTAAAACCGAGCTGGAGAGCGTTTCGGGCGATGACGAGGCAATCAAGGATCGCTTTTACCGCGATCTGGAATTTGGTACGGGCGGACTGCGCGGCGTAATCGGCGCGGGAACCAATCGTATGAACGTTTACACCGTAAAGCGCGCAACACAGGGCTTGGCGGAGTATGTCCTTGAAAGCGGATCGCCGAAAAGCGTTGCGATTGCTTACGACAGCCGCATAAAGTCGGATTATTTTGCGCGTTGCACTGCCGAAGTGCTTGCCGCAAACGGTATCAAGACCTACATTTATAAGGAGCTTATGCCCACACCAATGCTTTCGTGGGCGGTTCGCAAGCTGAACTGCGGAGCGGGTGTAATGGTTACCGCGTCACATAATCCCGCAAAATACAACGGTTATAAAGCGTATGGTCCGGACGGTTGTCAATTAACGCTTGAAGCGGCAAATACCGTTTTGGACAAAATTAACAATATCGATATGTTTAACGGTACGAAATCTGTGGATTTCAACAAGGCTGTATCTGATGGAATGGTATCTTATATTGAGCAGCCCGTGATTGATGAGTACATCGCAAAGGTGCGTGAACAAGCAATCTACTCTGATGTTGTTGCCAAATCGGGGCTGAAAGTAGTGTACACCCCGCTGAACGGTACGGGAAACAAGCCAGTGCGCCGAATCCTCGCGGAAATCGGCGTAAAAGACGTTGTTGTAGTGCCCGAACAGGAACTGCCCGATGGGAATTTCCCGACCTGTCCGTTCCCGAATCCCGAGATTCGGGAGGCTCTGAAGTGTGGTCTGGAGCTGTGTGAGCGTGAAAAACCCGATTTGCTGTTGGCGACCGATCCCGACTGCGACCGCGTTGGAATCGCCGTTCCGGACGGGGACGGATACGAGTTGTTTACCGGAAACGAAACAGGTGCACTTTTGTTGGACTACATCTGCAAGGAGCGTATAAATTTGGGCAAAATGCCTAAAAATCCCGTTGCAATTAAGACAATTGTAACAAGCGACATCACCAAGGCAATCTGCGCGAAGTACGGTGTGGAGCTGCGCGAGGTGCTGACGGGCTTCAAGTTCATCGGCGAACAGATTGGACTGTTGGAGGCAGACGGCGAGGAAAATCGCTACATATTCGGCTTTGAGGAGAGCTACGGCTACCTCGCGGGTGCGTATGTACGCGACAAGGACGCGGTTGTGGCATCAATGCTGATTTGCGAGATGGCGGCATTCTACCGCACCCAAGGAATCTCGCTGATTGAGGCGCGCAAGCGGCTCTACGATGAGTTTGGTGTGTATTTCAACAAGCTCGACAATTTCACTTGTGAGGGTGCCTCGGGAATGGAGCGTATGAACGAGATAATGACGAGCCTGCGGAATGACGCTCCGAGCGCGCTCGGCGGACTTTCTGTGCTGTCGGTAACTGATTACGCAAGTTCCGTGAAAACCGCGTCGGACGGCTCTAAGAGCGAGGTTGCGTTGCCCAAGTCGGACGTTATTACGTTCAATCTTGAGGACGATGCAAGCGTGATTATTCGTCCATCCGGCACCGAGCCGAAAATCAAGGTTTACTACACTACCAAGGGCGCAACACGTGATGAGGCGGTTGCCTTTGAAGAAAAAATCTCGGCAGATTTCACAAAATTGCTGGGATTTTGAGGACAAAGTTTGTCTATTTTGACACGCTGAAAATGCTTGCATTTTCGAGGTAAGTGTGTTATAATTAAATAGTATGATTATGCAATACGGATTTGAGGTGACATAGAATGAAAGACGGAATTCATCCCGCATATGAGGCGACAACCATCAAGTGTGCTTGTGGAAACGTTATCGAAACACGTTCCACTAAAAAGGACATCAAGGTGGAAATCTGCTCGAAGTGCCACCCGTTCTTCACCGGCAAGCAGAAGCTGGTTGACAGTGGCGGACGTGTAGACAGATTCAAGAAGCGCTACAATCTGGGCAAATAATCGAGGGCAATTGTTCGGTTCCGCGAATTTTATGGAGCTGTTTGGTGTGCTTTCAAAACAAAAACTCACGCATTTTTTGCGTGAGTTTTTGTCATCTAATTTCGCGAAATTTGTCGTTTCGCTGCAAAATGATGTGCGATGTAACCTTACAGCGAAAACGCAAAATCTACAATAAATTGCTTATTGGGAATTGGGAGCGGCGGCTCGCCGCTGGAGGAAAATGGAGTACAAAACAATCGCCGAGCGCTGTGAGGCGCGGTTTGTCGAGAAAAAGTCGGAGTTCATAGGTTATCTCGCACCCGTTTCGGACGAGGAGGAAGCTATTGCATTCATTAACGAAATTCGTGCTGAACACCGAAAAGCAACACACAACTGTTATGCGTATATCCTGCGCGAGAACACAATATGCAGACATTCCGATGACGGAGAGCCATCGGGAACTGCCGGCGTACCCATTTTCGAGGTGTTGCGAAAAGCGGAGCTGACGGACGTGGCATGCGTGGTTACGCGCTATTTTGGGGGTGTTATGCTCGGTGCGGGTGGATTGATTCGCGCATACACACGCGGAGCGCGTGACGCGGTTGATGCAGCGAAAATTCGCGTGATGGCGATGAGTGTTGAACTCCGAATTTCGCTTGATTACGCGCTTTATGGGCGATTGCCTCAAATTTTCGCGCAGTTTGACACGCGAGTGGAATCCGAGGAGTTCTCCCAGAATGTGGAAATCGTGCTCCGCGTTCGCGAGGAACTGGCAGAATCCCTGAAATCTGCGCTGATTGACGTGTGCAACGGGAATATAGTTGTGGATTTTGTACAAAAATCGTGGTTTGATTTTGCATAAAACGCTGAATTTCTCGAGAAAAAAGGATTTTTTCCGTCGGAAATTGTATATATTTACAGAGGTGATTTTATGCTGCCACGCGAACGGATTATTCAAAATGAGCTCCTGACTCTCAGCCAATATGCTTGCAAGTCCGAGGACAGCCGCGGACGGCGCGTTTTTGAGCCGCCGTGTGACTTCCGGACGGACTTCCAACGTGACCGCGACCGCATTATTCATTGTAATTCTTTTCGCAGATTAAAGCGAAAAACGCAAGTATTCTTGATTCCGCACAGCGACCACTATCGCACACGCCTGACGCACACGCTTGAGGTCAGCCAAATCGCGCGTACGGTCGCTTGCGCGCTAGGTCTGAACGAGGCTCTGACAGAGGCGATCGCACTTGGGCATGACCTCGGGCACACTCCGTTTGGTCACGATGGTGAGCGCGTATTGGACAAATTGATGGACGGAGGATTCGCGCACAACAAGCAGAGCAAGCGCGTGGTTGAGCGACTTGAAAAGGACGGAAAAGGTCTGAACCTCACGTTTGAGGTGATAGATGGAATCGTTGCGCACCGCGGAAGCTCTGCGCCGTCAATCACGCAAGAGGGTATGGTTGTGCGGTTTTGCGACAAAATTGCATACATAAATCACGATATTGAGGACGCGATTCGCGGTGAGGTGATTCGTCAGAGTGACCTCCCGGAATTTCCCGTGAGAGTGCTCGGAGAAACAAAATCCGAACGGATTACTTCGCTTGTGCGTTCATTGGTGAACAATTCTGCCGAGGAAATCAAGTTCGACCCGAAAACGCAATCCGCGTTCACGGAATTGCGTGATTTTATGTTCGAGCGCGTATACAGAGCCGAAAAAACCGTTGCCGAGAAGGACAAAGCGGCATTTATCGTGGAATATCTGTTCAATCATTTCTATAAAAATAAAGACGAAATGCCGCGCCTTTATGTGCAAATCGCCGAAGAGGACGGACTGGAAACAGCGGTCGGTGATTACATAAGCGGAATGACCGATGAATACGCGGTGGACTATTTCACGCGGCTGTGCGTTCCGCACGGGTGGAACAGCGGGTATATCATCTGATAAATCGATACAACGTTTGATTGATTAATGCAAATCGCGAAAGCGAGCGGTGCGTTACACGCAAAGCGTGTAACGTGCCGCTCAGCTAGCACAGATGAAATTGGGCATTGCCCAATTTCATCTGTGCGGTTCGCGATTTGCCATCAAGATAAAGGGGGTAGCTTATGCGCTTGAGCGAGGACTACATTCGCGCCATTCACGATGCGAACGACATAATCTCCGTGGCGCAGAGCTATGTCGAGCTGAAGCGTTCTGGAAGCACGCAATCCTGCCGCTGCCCGTTTCATTCGGAGAAAACGCCGTCCTGCCATTTCTATGAGTCCACGCAGAGCTTTTATTGTTTCGGCTGCGGCGCGGGCGGCGATGTGATCACGTTTATAAGGCTTATCGAGAACCTCGATTATATGGACGCGGTTCGATTTTTGGCGCAGCGCGGCGGACTTCCGATGCCCGATGAGCGCGACAGTGCCGAAACCGCGCGCCGCCGGCGTCTGTATGAAATGAACAGAGAGGCGGGGAAGTTTTTCCATCGGGCGCTGTTTTCGCCGGAGGGCGCGGCGGGACTGGACTATCTGCGCCGCAGAGGACTTTCCGACCACACGATAAAACGGTTCGGGCTGGGATTCGCCGCAGACGATTGGCACAAGCTGCATTTTCATATGAAGAATTTGGGTTATTCGGATTTTGAACTGGCGGACGGTTCGCTTGTCGTGAACCGCAACAACAGCTTTTACGACAAATTCCGCAACCGCGTGATGTTCCCGATTTTCGATACCCGCGGCAATGTCGCGGCATTCGGCGGGCGGACACTCTCCAAGGACAAAAACACCGCGAAATATCTAAACAGCGCCGAAACTCCGATTTACCACAAAAGCGATATGCTTTTCGCGCTGAACATCGCAAAAAACTCAAAATCGGATTATTTCATCGTCTGCGAGGGATATATGGACGTGATTTCCATGCACCAGGCGGGATTCGACAGCGCGATTGCATCTCTCGGAACGGCGCTTACCGAACACCAGTGCAACATCATCTCGCGGTTGGGAAAGAAAGAAGTTGTGCTGTCCTATGATTCCGATGAAGCGGGGCAGAAAGCGACCGCCCGCGCGATAAACCTGATGAACGATGTCGGAATGCGAACTCGCGTACTGAAAATCAACGGAGCAAAGGATCCGGACGAGTTTATCAAGAAATACGGTGCGGAAGCGTTTCAAGGTATAATCAACAAGGCGGGAGGTTCGCTTGAGTATCGTTTGGACAAGCTCTCGGAGGGTTTGAGTCTTGAAAATGGCGATGACGCTTCCGAGTATCTCAAGCGCGCGGTGAAGTTCCTTGCGGAGGTACCATCGCCGATTGACCGTGAGGTTTTTATATCGAAAATTGCCCGGCGCACCGAGGTTTCGGCTTCCACGCTGAAAACCGCCGTGGAGCAGGAAATACGCCATAACAATTTTTACAATCACAAAAAGGAACAGCGTGAGCTTGCCCGCTTGCCCGAGGACAAAATCAATCCCGAGTCGCGTAAAATGCCAAAGGTTGAACGCGCCGAACGCGGAATTTTGTGCTTTATGTTCCACAACCCCGACTGCGTGGCGGAATTGTCCGGGAGTTTACCGAACGGCTTAGTCACCGAATTTGACAAGCGGGTATACATAAAGCTGCTGGATATGATAAAAAACGGGCAAAATCCCGATATTTCGGTGTTTAATGAAGAATTTAGCGCCGCAGAAATGGGTAGAATAACACAGATAATGGGCGATTCTCCGTTCGCGTATGACAAGGACGCAGTGAAAGAATATATAGAGGTAATAAATGAAAAGTTTAGCTCCGCAGTGGAAAAATCCGTTTCGGAAATGACCGAAGAGGAGCTTGAAAAATGGTTGAAAAGGCAAAGGGAGAGGAAAAAGTAATGATAGACAATAATCCTTTGGAGGAGCTGCTTGAGCAGGGCAGACAAAAAGGCTCAATCACCGCTAAGGAAATCACCGATGCGCTTGAGGAAACGAATTTCGATGCCGATCAGATAAATCGCATATATGACAAGCTCGCGAATATGAATATCAAGATAATTGATAATTTTGACGCGGATTTCGATATCGACAACCTGCTTAATTTTTCCGAAAGTGATTATGATGATAGCTCCGATACGGACATAATGATCCCCGACGATTCCGTAAAGTCGTTTCTTAAGGACATCGGAAAGATTCCGCTGTTGTCCACTGAGGAAGAAATCGAGCTTGCTTCGCGTATGGAATCGGGTGATGAGTCGGCGAAAAAACGCCTTATCGAGGCAAATCTGCGCCTTGTGGTAAGTATTGCCAAAAAGTATGTCCGCCGCGGAATGCAGTTCCTCGACCTCATTCAGGAGGGAAATATGGGACTTATTAAGGCGGTTGACAGATTCGATTATACCAAGGGCTTCAAGTTCTCGACCTATGCCACTTGGTGGATTCGCCAGTCGATAACCCGCGCCATCGCCGACCAGGCGAGGACTATCCGAATACCCGTACATATGGTGGAAACTATTTCCCGCGTGAAAAAGGCTCAAGGGCAGCTTTTGCATGATAACGGCTGCGAACCCACCGAAGAGGAAATCGCGGCGCATCTTGGAATGAATGTTGAACGCGTTCGCGAGATTATCCGTATTTCGCAGGATCCCGTGTCGCTCGAATCGCCGGTCGGCGAGGAGGAGGACAGCCACCTCGGGGATTTCATACAGGACGAAACTTCCCCCGCGCCCGCAGACGAGGCTTGTAACGCGATGCTGAAACAGATGCTCGGAGAGGTGCTCGATACGCTCACCGACCGCGAAAAACGTGTAATAATTCTCCGTTTCGGATTGCTTGACGGTCAGCCGTGGACGCTTGAGGACGTTGGGCAGGAATTTAACGTAACCCGTGAGAGAATCCGTCAGATTGAAACCAAGGCGCTCAGGAAGCTGCGTCACCCCACCCGAAGCCGCAAGCTGAAGGACTTTCTGGAGTAAGAAAAATAGACCGGACAATCGCTGTGAAAGGATTAACAAAATGAGCAATAACGAAAAAACGATATTTAATGAGCTTCTTGAGCGCAGCAGAAACACGGGAAAAATATCCGCGAAGGAAATATATGACCTTATGGACGAGGCGGATATCGACCCCGATAAGCTAAATGAGTTCCTTGAAAGTAACAATATCACCATAAACGATGATGACTACTCCCTTGAAAGTGATTTGGCAGACGATTCCGATTACGGCGAAAATGTTGATAAAGGCTTGGGAACAGACGATTTCGTGAAGATACATCTGCGCGAAATCGGCAAAGTTCCGCTGCTCACTCCCGAAGAGGAGGTTGAACTGGCGCAGAAAATCTTCGAGGGCGACCAGGCGGCGCGCGACAGACTGATCGTCGCGAATATGCGCCTTGTGGTAAGCATTGCGAAGCATTATTCCGCGCAGCATTATGCCGGTCGCGGAATGCCGTTGCTTGACCTGATTCAGGAGGGATACAGCGGACTTATCAAGGCAGTTGAGAAATTTGACCACACCAAGGGATATAAATTCTCAACCTATGCCACATGGTGGATTCGCCAGTCGATAACTCGTGCGATTGCCGACCAGGCGCGTACGATTCGCATTCCCGTGCATATGGTGGAAACCATCACACGCGTAAAGAAAGCGCAAGCGAAGCTCCTCAGCGTAAACGGTCACGAGGCAACGGTCAAGGAAATCGCTGCGGAACTCAGAATGACTCCCGAGCGCGTTCGCGAGGTTATGAGAATTGCGCAAGAGCCTACCTCGTTGGAATCTCCCGTGGGCGAGGAGGAGGACAGCGTTGTCGGGGATTTCATCGAAGATGATATTTCTCCCGCGCCCATTGATATGGCGATGAAATCCGCGCGCGACCGGGAACTGGATAAGGCGCTTGATTTACTGCCGGAACGCGAACGTGAGGTGCTTAAATACCGTTACGGAGTTGGATACGAGCGCTCACATACTCTCGAGGAGGTCGGACTTAAGTTTAAGGTAACCCGCGAACGAATCCGCCAGATTGAGGCGAAAGCCCTCCGCAAGCTGCGTTCTCAAAGCAAGAGCAAGACATTAAAAGTATTTCTTGAGTGACGATATACAAAAATCCCCCGAACAGACTTCGGGGGATTGGTATTTCAGAACGCATTCTCAGATGGAATCCATAAAGCTGCCGAGGACTTTAAGGGCTTTGGCGGCAGTGCGGCGCTTCATACGGCGTCGTCCCGAAAGAGATTTCACCGCCATAAACGTAAGACCGCCCGTGATAACGCCCGCCGCCGCGCTTTTTACGTAGCGTTGTGTTTCACGTGTCATAAAATCAACTCCTTTTTGAAAGTTTACGCACCTAGTTTCTGCAAAATTCGGTACGATATTCCCGATTTGAAAGTGGGTAATTCTGTGGCTTTTGGGAAATTCCGCCCTGTCCGTCAAACTCATACGGTAAATAATTCCGCGTTTGGCACGGATTTTCGTGATGTTTGTGAAATATTATACAATTAACACATATTTTAACATTGATTTTGGTGAAAACCACAAATTTGCAAGTTTTTATAGAAAAACTTGCAAAAATGCTTGACAAAAACGACAAAAGGTAGTATAATAAGAACATAGCAACGAGGCTATGATATATGCGCAACGACGCGCGTATATCATAGCCTTTTTTGCACAAAAGAAAGGAGCGGTCTTAGATGGACGCAGTTTTAACGGCATTGTGTGAAGCGGGAGCGGTGCAGAGTGCCGAACAGGTCGTCAACAATACGATGTTTAACACGGGTGACGGCAACGGAATTTGGTATTTGATAGGAGCGGCACTGGTATTCTTTATGCAGGCGGGCTTCGCGATGGTGGAAACCGGTATGACAAGGGCGAAAAACGCCGGCAACATCATAATGAAAAACTTGATGGATTTTTGTATCGGTACGGTGGTGTTTATCGCTATCGGATTCGGGCTTATGCTCGGCGAGGACGCGCTTGGCGGACTGCTCGGTCTGCCGACCTACGGAATCCTCGGCAATCTGAATGACTTCGGCAGATGTGCGGAGTTCGTGTTTAACCTTGTGTTCTGCGCAACAGCGGCGACGATTGTTTCCGGCGCGATGGCAGAGCGCACCAAGTTTATAAGCTATTGCATTTATTCGGGCGTAATCAGCGCGATTATCTACCCGATTGAAGCTCACTGGGTATGGGGCGGCGGCTGGCTTTCAAAGCTCGGCTTCGTGGATTTCGCAGGCTCTGCAGCGATACATATGGTCGGCGGAATGTGCGCGATTATCGGCGCGGCGGTTGTCGGTCCTCGTATCGGCAAGTTCGACAAGGATAAGAAGCCTCGCGCGATTCTCGGTCACTCAATGACGCTCGGCGCGTTGGGTGTGTTTATCCTCTGGTTCGGTTGGTATGGATTCAACGGCGCGGCTGCGGACAATGTTGAGCATCTCGCGAATATATTCCTTACCACAACAGTTGCCCCTGCTGTTGCTACATGCACAACCATGATTTTCACGTGGGTAAAGAACGGCAAGCCCGATGTGTCAATGTGCTTGAACGGTTCACTGGCGGGACTTGTCGGTGTAACAGCGTCTTGCGCGGACGTTGACTGTCTTGGCGCGGCGGCAATCGGTCTGGTTTCGGGTCTGTTGGTTGTATTCGGCGTATGGCTGCTTGACTACAAGCTCCACATTGACGATCCCGTTGGTGCGGTTGCGGTTCACTTCTGCAACGGTATCTGGGGCACGCTGGCAGTCGGCTTGTTCTCCACGGGCAACGGTCAGAATGTTGGTGTTGGTGATGCTCCCGTTAAAGGTCTGTTCTACGGCGGCGGATTCGCTCAGCTCGGAATCCAAGGGCTTGGTATTGTAACGATTCTCGCGTGGACGGGTGTTACGATCTGGATTACGTTTATGGTAATCAAAAAGACCATCGGTCTACGTGTTTCCCGTCACGAGGAAATCGTTGGTCTGGACGCTACGGAGCACGGTCTGCCCAGTTCTTATGCGGACTTTATCCCCTCTATGCAAGTCGAAACCACCGCTTCCGGCAAGGAGAAAGAGGTCGATACTCTTGCAAAGGTCGAGGCTGCTTCCAACGAGAAGGAAGTTCCCGTGGTTCACAAGAAGTACACTCCAAGCGAGGGCGCGCGTATGTCCAAGGTGGTTATCATCACTAAGCAGGAGCACGCGGAGGAGCTTAAGAACGCGATGTCCAAGATTGGTATCACCGGTATGACGGTAACGAACGTTCTCGGCTGCGGAATGCAGAAAGGCTCTACCGAGTACTACCGCGGTGTGCCCATCGAAACACATCTGTTACCGAAAATCAAGATGGAAATCGTTGTGTGCAAGGTTCCTGTGGAGGCGGTTGTGGATACCGCAAAGAGCGTTCTCTACACAGGAAAAATCGGCGACGGAAAGATTTTCGTTTACGATGTGGTTGATGTAGTAAAGGTTCGCACAGGCGAGAGCGGCTATGACGCGCTTCAGGACAGCGAATAATTAAAATTATTAATAATCCCCTTGATTTTCTCAAGGGGATTATTGTTACTCGGTTCAGTCGGGTTAAATACCCGATAAATTGGAATTTATTGCCCTTACATTGCTTAAAAACCAAAAATGGACTTGAATACTTGTTCCCTGTTGTAAGACGTATCATAATATGGCAAATTATATATTTTGCATTGTTCTTTCAAATCTTTACTTATCTTTACAATGCTTGCACAATTCTCTTTATTTTCTTCTTCAGATTTATAATAGGTATAGTCCTTTGGTGTGTCGTACTTTTTCAAAAGTTCATATCTTTCTTCAGGAGTTACTTCTGATGTGCCGAAATAATAAATTTCACAAACAGAAGGATCTATATGTTGAATATAATGCTGTGGCAATAATTGAAATATATCAATCACCATCCCATAACCACATTCATTATATTCTCCACTTTCTATCATTGCGCAAATGAATAATGCCATCTTAGAACTGATATATTGAATATTTTCCCAAAGGTCTGTATCTGCATCAGAATTAATGCCTGTTTCAGGAAAACTTCTTTCAATTCCTGCGATTATTGAGTCCATGCTTATATGCTGATACCCCCAATTATTCGCTATTTTTTGAGAAATTGTGCTTTTCCCTGACCGCGGCACGCCTGCAACTATAATGTGTTTCTTCAAAAGTTTCCCTCCACAGATAAATACCGATTTATCGAGTAGTCCTCAAGTAAAATAATTATACCATAAATGAGTCGAAATGTCAACCTCGCAACTAATATTTACCGCAGCATAATCCTTGCCGCGAATGCCGCCATAATATCGAAATCGGACGCGTCCTCGGGGAGCGGCACGGGAAGCTCCAACGGGTCGCAAACTCCACTTGTGGTGCGAATTGAGCGGGAGAGAGCGATAGTGATTTTGTCCTCGGTGCGCGAGGTTATAAAGACTGTACTTTTTTGCGACAGTCCGCAGTCGATAAGCTGAATCCCGCGCGGAACTTTTCCGCAAAATGTTTCGCCGTCAACGATCACACCAAGCGCGGAGATGATTTCCGCATTTGCGGACTCGCCGAGAATCACCGCCGCGTTGTCGCAGTTTATTTCAGCGTGATTCAGTGATTTGATCACTGAAAAATCCGTCAAAAACCGCTCCGCGCGGCAATTCCCGACAATTACAGCCAATTGCATTTTCCGCCTCCAAAATGTAATATGTGTATTTTATGCGCTTTTTCGCAAATAATACAGACAAACTACGTTTAGGAGTTGCTAAGATGGAACACAATTCGATTTGGCAGGAAATAAAGCTACCGGAATTTCAAGTGGCGGTCGGGAATATCAAAACGGACGTTCTGATAATCGGCGGCGGAATCGCGGGATTGTTGACCGCGTACAAGCTGAAAAAAAGCGGTGTAGATTGCGTGGTTGTGGAGCGTGGACGGATTTGCCGCGGTGTCACCGGAAACACTACCGCGAAAATCACCGCTCAGCACGGGCTTATCTACTCGAAAATCGCGAAAATGTACGGCAGAAGCCGCGCCGCGATGTATCTCCATGCGAATTTAAGCGCGGTGAAGAAATACGCAGAGCTTTCGCGTGAAATCGACTGCGATTTCCGCCGCGCGGACAGCTATCTGTACTCGTTGGATAATCGCGCGGCATTGGAATCCGAGCTTGCCGCCCTGGAATCCATCACGAAAAAGGGCGTTCGGTTCAGCGAGGTGAAAGAGCTTCCGTTAAATACAGTCGGAGCTGTAGTGTTTGAAAATCAAGCGATGTTCAATCCGCTGAAGTTCCTTGCGGCAATAGCGGAAAAGCTGAAAATTTATGAAAATACCCACATCATCGAGGTGAATTGTAAAACCGCGCTCTCCAAAAGCGCGAAAATCACCGCCGATAAAATCATAATTACCACGCATTTTCCGTTCATCAACCGTTGGGGGAGCTATTACCTGAAGCTGTATCAGAGCCGTTCTAGCGTGGTCGCGCTGGAGAACGCGCCGACTCTTCCGGGGTATTATATGGACGAGAACGTAAACGGGTTCTCATTCCGAAATTACGGGGACTTGCTGTTGATTGGCGGGGGAGCGCGAAAGACTGGCGAGCCGTGCCGCTCCAGGGAGCTTATGGATTTCGCGAAGAGAGCATATCCGAACGCGTCTCTGCGGAATTTGTGGAGCGCACAGGATTGTATCACGCTGGACGGAATCCCGTATATCGGAAATTACTCGCCGTTCACGCCCGATTTGTATGTAGCAACAGGGTTCAACAAGTGGGGAATGACAACCGCGATGGCTGCCGCGGAGATTCTGCGCGATAAAATCCTCGGTAAGGAGAATGATGTTGCTGAGGTGTTCGACCCGTCACGCTCAATCTGGCACAAGCAACTCCTGGTGAACGGAGGAAATGCCGTGAAGAACCTGCTCACTCCCACTGCGCCGCGCTGTCCGCATATGGGGTGCGCGCTGAAACGAAATGCCTTGGAGCACACATGGGAGTGTCCGTGTCACGGTTCGCGTTTTACCGATGACGGCAAGCTGTTGGATAATCCCGCCAATCGCGACTTGGAATAAAATCAACACCGCACAATAATTGTGCGGTGTCGCTTTTACATTCTGATAATCCTCGCCACTCCCGTGATAACGGCGCAAAGTAACAGTCCGCAGATGGTCGGGATTACCGCCGCGAGAACCGCCCATTTGACGCTGCCGGATTCCTTTTTTATGGTCAGCAGGGAAGTGGAGCACGGGAAATGCATAAGCGTGAAAATAATCACACACACTGCTGTTACAACCGTCCAACCGTTCGCGGTGAACAGCTCCAACATTTGCGCGGAGGCGATTTCTGTCAGCGCACCCGTTTGTGTATACATCATCGCTATTAGCGGAATTACGATTTCGTTGGCGGGCAGTCCGAGCAGAAATGCCGTCAAAATCACACCGTCCATACCGACTATTTGCGCAAACGGGTCGAGGAAGTCCGTGATATAATTGAGAATTGGTGCTCCGCCAATGGATACGTTCGCCAGAATCCAGATGATTGCTCCCGCAGGAGCGGCTACCGCTGCCGCTCTGCCGAGCACGAACACGGTTCTGTCAAGCAGCGACCGTACCAGAATCGTGCCGATTTGCGGCTTGCGGAACGGCGGAAGCTCCAATGTAAAGGAGCTTGGCTCGCCTTTGAGCAGAGTTGCTGAGAGTATCCTTGACACGAGGAACGTCATCATAATCCCGAGAAGAATCACCACCGTGAGAATTGCCGCCGAGAGCACGCTCGCCGCGAATCCGCTTGACACACCGATTCCGCTGACAATAAACAGCGAAATCAGCGTGATTATCATTGGAAACCGCCCATTGCACGGAACGAATACATTTGTAAGCATCGCAATCAGCTTTTCCCTTGGGCTGTCAATGATTCGGCAACCTACGATTCCAGCTGCATTGCAGCCGAAGCCCATACACATTGTAAGTGACTGTTTTCCGCAAGCCTTGCATTTGCAGAATGGCTTGTCGAGATTGTAGGCTACGCGTGGAAGATACCCGAGGTCTTCAAGCAGCGTAAACAGCGGGAAGAAAATCGCCATCGGCGGTAGCATTACCGATACCACCCACGCGAGCACACGGTACGCTCCATCAACAAGTATACCCGACAGCCACCACGGCGCGGACAGGAAGCTCATAAAGTCCGTGAGTCGGTCGCCGACCCATGACAACCCCGCGCTGAGCCATTGGCTCGGGTAATTTGCGCCGACTATCGTGATCCAGAAAATCACCATCAGCGCAGCTATCATAATTGGGAACGCGAGGAACTTGTGCGTGAGGATTTTGTCCGCGCGGGAGGATTTTTGCTCGTTCGAGCGTTCAATCGCCGTCCGCGCCGCCTCCTCGGCATTCTGTATCAAATTTGATACAATTTTGTCCTTAAGCGCGTCCGCAGTAATTTCATTCGCTGCAAGAATCGCTTTTGCGCGCTCCACGCAATCGGCGATTTCGGGAATCTCGAGCGGATTTTCGCCGTAAAATTCCCCTAACCTCTCAGTCATCGAGGAATCGCCGTCAATCAGCCGCAGCGCCGCAAATCGCGTTGAAACACGCTCTCCGAAACGCTTGCGCAGTGACGGCTCAACGATTGAGATTGCCTGTTCAATGGGTTGAATGTATTGCAGTTTTCGCGGATTTGTGCGGGAAAGACCCGCGCATAATTCGTCAAGTTTTTCGGTCAGCGTGTTCAGAGACTTCTTATCGTGTGCGGACGTTCCCACCACGGGAACCCCCAGATCCTCCGCAAGTCGTTCGAGATTCACGGAGATTCCCCGCCGCTTTGCCTCGTCCAGAAGATTTACGCAAATCAGTGTATTCGGGCATATTTCCATCACCTGTAATGCCAGATTCAGCGAACGTTCAAGGCAAGTCGCGTCACATACGACTACCGCCGCGTCCTGGGGGCAAAAACAGATGAAATTCCGCGCGACCTCCTCCTCTTGGGAGTGCGCCAACAGGGAATATGTGCCCGGAAGATCTACAAGCGCATAGGAAAACTCCTTGGACTCAAATTCCCCGCAAGCCGTGGAAACGGTCTTTCCGGGCCAGTTTCCCGTGTGCTGATGAAGTCCCGTCAAGGCGTTGAAAATGGTGCTCTTGCCGACATTCGGGTTGCCTGCAAGCGCGACCGTCTTGTCCGCGGATTTCACTACTGCGGCAAAATCCGTTGGGAGTTCTGTAATCTCCATCACGAATCCCTCCTGACAAGTACATCGCGGCAGTCGGTTTCTCGAATCGCGATAACCGCGCCGCGAATCAGGTATGCCGCCGGATCGCCGAGTGGACTTCTCCCAACGCATTCCACGTTTGTGCCTTGAATAAGCCCTATATCAAGCAGTCTGCGCCTCATTGAACCGTGTACTCGGAGCGTTTCTACCACAGCCCGCTCACCGATTCCCATTTCGTTTAATCCGCATATATTTCCCATAAGATAACCCCCAATTACGCTATTTGATAATTAATTATATGCGGGAAAATAAAAAGTGTGATTCTCCCCTGTATCAACAGGGGGAGAACCACAAGTCATATTACATTTTTGTCACTGTATAACCCTCGTCCTCAAGAAAATCTATTATATCGGGAGTCGCGTAGTAGTGCATTGCTCCGACCGCGATAAACGCTTTTTTGCCGCCCCGGAGCGTTTCCAGAGCGTAATCCGCCATTTTTCGCTGTCGGGATTCGTACATCGAGAAATAGTACTTTGCGTATTGTTCGGACAGCTCTTCGGGAACGCCCTCATCGGAGAGCATTTGTTCTATCGCCTCCGAATCCGCCGTGCTCCACACGCGGTACAGTTCTTTCATCTGCTCCTTTTGAAGTTCGTAATCCGTTTCCACAGCGGATTTCAGCAGATAACACTGAAGTTCGCGCGGCTCGGACGCGTTCATACGGTACTGTTCAGCGGCACTTTCTATTTCGTGGATCACGATCCCGTTCTTTTTTGCGTAGGCGAGAAGCACGCGGTCCGTGCCGTATTCCGAGGAATAACCGCAATCGGCGGCGAGTTTGTTCGCCAGTGTGGAACTCCACACTGCGGGAATATACCAATTCAGATTCACGCTGTAAATCCGTTTTTTCACGAAGAAATCCTTGATTTCCGCGTAATCATCACCGAGGAAATCCTCCGCGCTGTCGCATCGGAGCAGTTCCATAGCGGAGAGAAGCTCCTCAGTGTTGGATTCCAGAGCTTGAATGTCTAGTTCTACGGCAAGTGTTTCGCATTCGTCCAACGCTGTGAACACCTCATCGGGATAAACCGTGTCCGGTAGTCCCACATGCATGGTTCCCAACAGATACACCACGCCGCCCGTTTCCGAATCCGTAACCGTGAAAAACGGCGGAGAAACGCGGTTTTCGGATTTTCCGCACCCAACCGACAGCGTGATAATCAGTACAACAAGTATTGGTAAAAGTCGTTTTATTACTTTCATTATGCCAATCTCCCCGAAATTTCAAATGTCGGACCTTTTTGCCACAAAAACGGCGTAAGGATTATCTCAAATCCGCTTCCCGGCGCACAGAGCCAGTCTGCGGGTCTGCCCTTGGGAAGTCCGT
This sequence comes from uncultured Clostridia bacterium, assembly GCA_947175385.1. GTDB lineage: Bacteria > Bacillota > Clostridia > Oscillospirales > Ruminococcaceae > CAG-115. Next base: position 20,356 of record CAMWMN010000004.1, read on the forward strand.
AGCCGCACAGCAAATTTGTAATCACCCCCGCGTGCGTGACACAGGCGGCGCGGGTAATGTCATTGTTCATCATATCACTGAAAACGGAATCCAGCCCATCGATACAGCGCAGCATAAAATCCCCGTATTTTTCGCCGTTCGGCGGCGCGGACTCCACTCCGCCCTTGATCCACTCGGTATATTCGGGCAAGTTTTGAAGCTGTTCGGTGGTTTTTCCCTCAAAATCCCCGAAATCCATTTCGCGCAGCTCGTCAATAATCATCAGCCTCTGTTCGGGATAGATAATCTTGGCGGTTTCCAGACAGCGCAGTAGGGGACTTGAATACAGCTTTCCGACTTCGGGGTAAATTCCCGTGGAGCAAAGTTCCTCGATTCTGCGTTTTCCGTCCGCGCAAAGCGGCAAATCGGTCTGCCCGATATATTTTCCGTCAAGATTTCCTTGCGTAATTCCGTGGCGGATAAGGTACAGGTAGTAGTTTTTCATATAAATTCCTCCAACATACTGTGGTATTATTAATTATGCCGAAAAGGCGGTCGAATTTTTGGTTATTATGCCGCTTTACAAATCGGAATAAATAAGGTATAATATACAATATGATTTTTCATTTATAAATAAACAATTTGGGAGAAATGGTATGAACAAGGATTTTCCGAGAGTAATTAAGCTGCTGCGAAAGGAGCGCGGCTTGCGTCAGAAAGAGGCTGCGGAGCAGATGGGGGTTGCGCAGGCTTTGTTGTCGCATTATGAGAATGGAAAGCGCGAATGCGGATTGGATTTTCTCGTGAAAGCTGCGGATTTCTACAATGTTTCGGTGGATTATCTGCTCGGACGCACCAATTCACGCACGGGCACGGTGGTTTCCGAGGAGGAACTGCCCGAAAGCACTGTTTCTGAGAAGTTTGAGGGAAATCCCGCCGGAATGGGAATCATGCTCCGCAAGAAGTTGGTTACCAATTCTCTGGAAATTATATATTCACTGTTGATGAAAACGCGGAACAATAGGCTCGCTAAGGCGGTTACATCGTATCTTCAAACCGCTGTCTACCGCGCGTATCGAATGGTGTATTCGGCAGGCGGCGAGAATGACGAGAACTGCTTTGCGGTGTCGGTTGAGGACGTTGCTGGAGCAAGTGCGGCGAAGATGTCCATTGACGATATTCACGCGAAATCCGCCGCTAAGGACGGAACCGCAGACGAGCGTATCACGGACAAGCGTATCGAGATGGAGTTCCCCAAACAAAGCGCGGCGCTGTTCAACGTGATTTCAAGCGCGGAGAAAGATATTCGCAAATACGATGATTGAATACTCACAGCCGATAAGTGTCACAGCTTATCGGCTATATTGTACTCATTGATGATGTTCTCGCGGTTTCGCCAGTCCTCTTTAACCTTTACAAAGATTTGCAGATTCACCTTGCAGTCGAGCAGCTCCTCAATATCCTTACGCGCAAGACTTCCGATTTGTTTCAGGCGTTCGCCACCCTTGCCGATTATCATACCCTTGTGAGAGCTTTTCTCGCAGATTATCACCGCGCCGAGGTCGATGATTTCCTCGCCCTTGGGATTTGTACGGGATTTGAAGCTCTCGATCTCCACAGCCGTGCCGTGTGGGATTTCCTGCTGCATTGTCCACAGAATCTTCTCGCGGATTATCTCGCCGCACATAAATCGCTCGGTGCGGTCGGTAGCGATGTCATCGGGGAAAAAGTGCTCGCCCTCGACTGCATATTTTTCCAGAATCGGCAGGATTCTGTCGGTATTTACACGGTTTTTCACGCTTATCGGGATAATCTCCGCAAAGTCGTAAAGCTCACTGTATTGAGCGATAATCGGCAGCAACGCCTCCTTATCGCGGATCAAGTCCACCTTGTTCAGCAACAGGACAACCTCCGTGCCGTTCTGCGCGAAAGAGCGTATCAGCTCCTGTTCCACAGGGGAGATTTTTTTTGTTGCATCCGCCATCAGGATCGCGCAGTCCACATCGTCCACTGATGTGCGTATGGACTTCACCATATGTTCGCCGAGCTTTGTTCTCGCGCGGAGCATTCCGGGCGTGTCAATAAACACAAACTGCGTATAACCGCGCGTAAGAACGCCGTTGATGCGGTTTCGTGTGGTCTGAGGCTTGTCGCTGACGATGGAGATTTTCTCGCCCACCAGCAGGTTTGTAAGAGAGGACTTTCCCGCGTTGGGACGTCCCGTAATCGCTATAAATGCATTTTTCTGTAATTCACTCATATTTTCGCCTTTCATAAAATCGGAGCATTTCCGTAAATCAATATCCTGAATATCCCTATAATGACAAGATGCGCGGGATAGTAAATGTAGAACAGCCATTTCGTCCATTTTGCCTTTCCGCGTTCGCCGTTATATGTTTTTATGAGCGGATAGACCAAAATCACACCAAGCTGTATCAAGCCCTGAACCTTGTTCATACAGAAGAATATCACCGCCGCGTAAACGGCGACCCATATCATCATATCGCGTGTTTGCTTTTCGGGATTTCCGCGCCTTTCGTACATTGCAAGAATAGCCATTACCGCAATGCAGCTCCAGTCCGATGGAAATGTCACAACATCAATCAAAATAAGGAGAGCGTATTTTTGCCACTTTTTGAGAGAGTTTTCGCCTTTCATCACCCAAAGCGCGCAAAGTCCTCCGCAAAGCGGAAGAATAACGCTTGTCTGATTAAGAACTTCGCCTTTGGAAAACGGAATAAAGTTTATCCCAAAAGCAAAACAATACGCGAAGTGCGAAATAACCGCGAAAATCAACATTCGGAATATGTACTTTTTCAGGTTGCGAGTGTATTGGAATCCCTCGCAGATGAAAAACCACATTATCGGCGCGGTTATTCTGCCAATCAAGTGAAGTACGATTGCCGCAGGCTCGGCGGGGAATTGCGGAAACATCAGATCCGCGATATGGTCAACGGTCATTGCGGCAATTGCAATGAATTTCAGATGATTAGAGTTAAGTCCCTTGGTCATTCTTTTCCTCTTTTTTCCTACGTCTTTGCAGCTTTTTGCGGCGTTTTTCCTCTTCCAGAACTATTTCCTCTATGTGATCGAGAAGATACTGCTCATACATATCGCGCCGCTTGATCCGTGTAACCTCAAGGGCGGCTTTCTTCTGCCACTCGGCGATTTTTTTGTGGTCGCCCGTGAGCAGCACGGGAGGCACTGCACGCCCGCGCCATATCTCCGGGCGCGAATATTGTGGATATTCCAGCAGTCCTGCGTAGTGGCTCTCAATGGCGTAAGCGTCCTCGTTCGGGAGAACTCCCTCCTGTAACCGCGCTACTGCGTCTGCGATAATCAGCGCGGGCAGCTCTCCGCCCGTCAACACATAATCCCCGACCGAGATTTCCTCAACGTTTAGTTCCTCAAGAACGCGGTTATCCACGCCCTCATAATGCCCGCACAGCAGGATTAAACCTTTTTCCGCGGCAAGCTCGCGCACCTTGCCTTGCGTGAGCGTTTCCCCCTGCGGCGACAGGTAAATCACGCGCGGAGCAACGCTATAAAACGCTTTGATCGCCGTTACACAGTCATAAATCGGCTGTGCCTGCATAACCATTCCCGTGCCGCCGCCGTAGGGCTTGTCGTCCACGTTGTTGTGCTTGTCCAGCGTGTAATCGCGGATATTGTGCGTGTAAATTTCGATACAGCCGTTCTTGATTCCGCGCCCCAGAACGCTGGTATGCAGAACCGTTTCGCACATTTCGGGGAACAGCGTTGCTATGTCGATTCTCATTTTACCTCTTCCCAGTCCTCAAACAACCCCGGCAGAGGGCGAATTACTATCTCGCCTTTTTCGATGTCGATGGACTTCACAACCTCGTCAATGTACGGAAACATCAGCTCCGCGCCGTTCTCTTGTTTGATTGAGTACACATCGGACGCGCCGTTCTGGTACACATCTGTGATTTTCCCGTAGATTTTGCCCGAATCCACATCTTTGACAACAAGCCCGATTATGTCCTGAATGAAATAAGAACCCTCGGGAAGTTCCGCGTCATCGCGGTCGAGATAGAGCATTTTCCCGATGTATTTCTGCGCGTCCTCAATGGAATCGACACCATCGATTTTGAGGATCACCACGTTTTTGTGAGGGAAAGCGCGCGTGATGTGAACTTCCGTTTCGCCTTTGTTCAGATACAGCACGTCAAACTCGCACAGAACCTCGGGGGAGTCGCAGTAGTACTGACAGCGCACCTCGCCGCGGATTCCCTGAGTGGCAACGATTTTCGCGATTTCCAAATACTTCTTCATCTTTGGGGTGTTCCTTTCTTTTTCTTGTTGAGAACCAATCTTACCGCCTGAACACAGGATTGGAAATTCAATGCGGAGATAATCAGGAAAATCACCGAGTTTATGATATTCTGCGTAATTCCGTATGGAATGAACATTACCGAGCAGCTCATTCCGACCAGAAGAATCAGATTCACGATGATTTTCGCCCAATATACCTTCATATACAAGAACTTTTTCGTGTCAATAATGCGGTAAATAAACACGATTATGTAGCTCGCAAGCGTTGCCAGCGCCGCGCCGGCAATGCCTATCAAATGTATCAGAATGAGGTTCAGAACGATATTTGTTACCGCGCCGATTACCGAGGAGATCATTGAGTGAGTGGTTTTTCTGGCAGCCTCGTAGATGGACGAGAGGAAATTGTCCATTGCCTGGAAGATTGTCGCCCCCAACAGAATCGGAACATAGAAGAACGCGGGTTGAAACGCCTCGGATCCGAAAAACGGCATTATTATCGGGCGGAGAATCAGCATAATTCCGCCGCACCCAAGGAACATCACCGTTTGAATCATACTGAATGTCGTGGAGTAGAAGTTCGAGGTAGCGCGGGAATTTCGCTCGGTAATCGCGGACATTCGCCATGCCTGTGAGAAAATCCCGACAACGATAGTCACCAGATTCGGGAATTTATACGCAAACGAATACAGACCGTTTGCGTCATCGCTGATGAATCCCGCTACCATAAACAGATCCGAGCAATTGATTATCCACCACATAATCGCCGTGGGCATAAGCGGAATGCTGTATTTCAGCATCGCTTTGTACAGAGCCTTGCTGTTGTGGAGAGGGTGATACTGACGATGCAGGCGGCTTGCGGCGTTCAGAAACACGATTGACGTAATATCGCCCAATACCACGGATATGACATATCCCGTGACGCCCCATTTCAGCACGCCAAGCGTCAATAGGCTGTAAATTATCGTGGAAACCGTGGTGACTATGCCGTCCACTGCATAGAGTGTCACGGAATAGCGCGAACGGACGTATATCGCGCTGACCTCTTTTATGCTTCCGGTGAATATGTACAGCAGAATCAGCCACTGATAGCCCTTCAGCATGGGAATCAGTCCCACCACCGGCACAAACGGAATAAACACCACGCACCCGACAATACAAATATTTATGCCGATTGAAAACACCATTTTTCCGTTATTGCTTTTTTCGAGGGCAAACCGAAGTACGCCGTCCGAGATGGACAGCGTTACCACTGAAATCAACAGCGATGCGGCGCTTATAATGTTGTTCATAACGCCATAGCCGTCCGTGCCGAGCGTGTTCGTGTAGAATTTCAGCATTACATACACGAGCATCTTCGAGCTGAACTGCCCTATCGCCAAGACAATTGTATTACTTGCCAGTTTCTGGTACTTATTCATCGGCAATTAATCTCTCAATCTCTTAAAAAATCAGTTCCCATTATTACCTAATTTCTGGTCGAACCTTTTCGCTGTACGGTTACTACCTTCTGAGATTTTTGAAAAAATCCGTCAGTATATCTCCGCATCTCTGCTCCAGAATGCGGCTTCTCACCATCGGAACGTGTGTGAACTTTTCGTCAAACAGCGTAACCACCGACGCACACGCGCCGTTTTTCTCATCGAAAGCCCCATAAACAAGACGCTTCAGCCCCGCGTTCATAATCGCGCCCGCGCACATCGGACAAGGCTCCAATGTTACGTACAGTGTGCAGTCCGTCAATCGCCGCGAGCCGATCTTTTTTGCGGAGCTTTCAATCGCGATGATTTCTGCGTGGGCAATCGGGGACTGCAGCTCCTCGCGGCGGTTATAGCCCTCGCCGATTATCTCGCCCTTCGCGTTTACTACGAGCGCTCCCACGGGGATTTCTCCGTGTTCCGCGGCGGTTTTGGCGAGAGCGAGCGCACGCTCCATCATTTCCTCATCGAATGTCATAGGCGCTTGATAAACGGAAGTCCAACAGACAGCGCCGCGAATCCGAGATTATACAGAAGAATGATCATTGTATTGAACATCAGGTGATTGGAGAACAGCGTAAAAATAATCGCCAGAAGTATACCGAGAGCGATTCCGCCGACCTGAATTGCCGTCCCTAAGAATGCCCTCGCGCAGATAGCGCGCGCCGTGAATATCGATGCCGCAAATGATGGGAACGAGCCTGTGCAGCAAACTGCCGCGCTTGCCGCAGAGGTGAAGCGTGTACACTGGTTGAACTCCTCGTGATTTTCAAACGGCAGTACGCGAATGCCACGCGCGTCTATTTCAAACAGGTGCGAAAGCTCCGATGGAGTGATCATACCGTCAACGGTTTTGATTACGAGTGAGATATCCGCAAGCGACAAATCCTGCGCGAAACGCTTTACCACGGGATTTGCGTGAAGCTCCACAAAGAACAGCAGGCACACTTCGCCGCCTACCGCGAGGTAGATCACCTCGTCATTGTTGACATTGGCGGCAGTTTCCTTTTTGCTGTTGGGAACGGAAATCTCATGGGACATCATATGCTTGCGGTTTCCAAGCAGAACGCGGCGGCGGTCGATCCAGCCCATTACGCCGAGATTGTTCTCATAGACGCAGCCCGATACGGGCTTCAGCAGCTCACGCTTGTGGTTGAGCATTTCAAAAAATGCCTCGGAGAGTACGCTGTCGGAAGCCATCGCAAGACTTGCCGCAAGGATGATCGCCTCGTCGATATTGATTTTTCCCTCGCCGCGGTTGCGGGGCTTGTCATAGCCGCATATGTTGCTTATCTTCACGGAATTCGCGGGGAACAGCGTTTTCGTCTCAATAAGAACGGCGTTGGTTTCGGAGAGGCTTTCAGCCGCTTCGTATCCGAGAATCGCCGAGCCGCGTTTTTCGCTCTTGCGCGAGGAGAGGTACAGCGGCAAAGTAACAGCCATAGAGCTTGTGAACGAAGCCGTGATAGCGAAGATTCCCGTTAAGACAGTGACAGCCCAGTTTACGCGGTTCATTACAAATTCCGTTTCGCTAAGGGGCATAAAGAACGCCAGGATACCCGCGCCAAATGCCGCGATAATCGAAATCGGCACGATTTTGTGATACATTCTGTCGGACAGATCCTCGCAATAGGTTGACACAATAAAGTCACACAGGATCTCGGTTTTGCGCATTGATGTCACGGTCGGGATCCCGCTTACCGTACCCTTAGCAAGCTGCTGCGCCGTGCCGTCCGAGGAACTTTCCACCGCATATCGTGCGCGGTCGGCGAATACAAATTCAAAGTTCTTCTGCGCGGTTCGAACGGTGAAGATTTTCGAGATCGTGTTGAAAATCAGCGCCCCCAACGATACGCACAAATAAACCTGCGAATATCTGAGCGAGATATATTCGTACTTGGCAAGGTATGGAATCAGCGCGATGATCGCTGTGGTATGCGCGAACGCACACAGCGTATCTCCATCCGGGCGGAGCTTAAGCAGACGCATAAATCCGTTGGAAATAACGGATGAGCACGCGGAGAAGCTCAATATTCCGATTACAAGATGAGTGTACAAGTAGTTCTCGGTCGAACTTCTAAGGCTGATTATCGTATTCAGCTTGCCGAGATTCAGGTTAAACAGGTTTACAATGGTAACAAACACTGTCACCGCAAACAGCGCACCGAGAATTATCAGTCTTCCGCGAAGCCCCTTAAGCGAGCGCTCCAGCTTGTCGCGGATCACGTTTTCATCGTTGATGTCTACCGGCTCGTCATCGTCCTCATCATCGTCATAGTTGTCATAATCCGCTTTTGGAGCGGCTTGTGGTTCTATCTCTTCGGTGTCGTTTCCCTCAAGGATAAAATTCGCGATTTTGCGTTTTTTCTTCTGCGCCATTTCGTCCGCTTGGCGAATCTGCTCCACCGGGTCTATATCCACTCTCGTTTCATCGGTAACGGGTTCTTTCGCGGGATTTTCGGCGGCTTTTTTCTCCTCGGAGATTTTCTTGTTCAACGCCTCGACAATGGTTTCGCCCACATGAAGGGCGGAATTTTGAATCCCCGTTGCCGAGAACAGAACATCATCAACGGAAGCGGGGGCTTCAGGCTCCTTGCGGCGTGTGGTGGGGTGATACTCCTTTACAGCTTCCTCGCCGCGCGCTATACGCTTCAGGTCGTTACCCGCGACAGCCAGGGTATCCGTAGTGTCCTTGGATTCTCCCTTGATAAGCTCCTCGGCTTTTTGGCGGGTTTCCATCGCGTTAAGTCCGGCACCCATCGCTTCGGGCTGAGCGGCTTCGCTGTCCGCCATCAGCAGCGCCTGATTTATGTCGTTTATCTTCTGCATTTTGCGGAGCTGCATGGTGTCTGTGGGGACGAAATCTTCAGCAGAGTGAAATTCGATATCATCGTCCTCTCCGGGAAGCTCCGCAGTATCGCCGAATGTAAGGGTGTCCTCAAAGGTGCGTGTGTCGTCATCGTCTGCGGACTTGTTCCGCTTTTCCCAACGCTTTACCTCAGCGGCATAGGAAATATCGTCCGCCAAACGCGCTTCGGACTGCTCCTCTGTGAGCTGTCGTGCTACGAAAGGCTCATCGGAAACATCATTTTGCGCGGGTACAGAATTTCGCTTGTCGAACGCGGCTGCCAATTCGCGGCTTCGGCGCTCAGCGACTTCGTCCTCGGTGCGCTGACGGGCGATGCTTTCGTGTGATACATCGCTGAGAATTTGTGTTACGGACAAGTCGGGTTTTCCGCCGGCGGAATTATCGCTTTTCTGCACACCGGTGAACAAATCGCCCAAGTCGTCCTTGCCCAGAATATCGTTTATATCGCTGTCGTTGACTTTGCGGCTTTTAACCGAACGACCCGTCTTAACTTCGTTCAGTATATCATCTACGCTGTATTTTTCGTCAGACATTATTTCCTCTCCTATTTTGATTTGAAATTCCGAAACCATTGAAATTGCCTTCGGCAATTCCAACTAGCCGAGCGATTTTCGGAATTCCTTGCGTCATTATTGCGTTTTTTGAATTAAACACGCCAAATTCGGTGTTTAATTATAAATTGCGTTGGCGCACGACCTCATACATCACGATCCCCGCCGAAACGGAGGCATTAAGGGAGTTCACCCTGCCCATCATCGGCAGGGAAACAACCCCATCACAGCTCTCGCGGACGAGTCTTCCCAGTCCGAATCCCTCCGAGCCGACAACGATCGCCACACCGCCCGTAAAATCCGTTTTGTCGTGAGGTGAGCCGTCAGCCTCCATTCCATATACCCAAATATTGCCCTTTTTCAACAATTTTATCGTATCTACCAGATTCGCCACACGCGCGACTTTTATCCATGCCGCCGCGCCCGCGCTGGTCTTGAAAACCGTTCCGTTAAGCGATGCCGAGCGCCGCTTTGGTATAATCACACCGTCCGCGCCCGCGGCTTCGGCTGTCCTGATTATCGCGCCGAGGTTATGCGGGTCGGCGATTTCGTCCGCGATTACGATAAACGGCGGAGAGCCTTTTTCACGTGACACCGCGAGAATATCCTCCACCTCGCAGTAGGAACACGCGCATAGCTCTGCGGCGACTCCTCCGTGCTTGGGAGTTCCGCACAACGCGGTCAGCTTTTCATCGGTGACGTCCTTAACCACAGCACCGTGACGCTTTGCGGCGGTAACTATATTCCCAATCGAGGTGTTCTTCTGAACGAATACAGTGTCGATTTCTTGCCCGGATTCCAGCGCCTCAAGAACCGCGTTCCGCCCGAATATGATCTTATTTTCTTCCATATTTTTCCTTTTCAGAAATGCATCATCTCGTTATTTATTGTCCTGTAATCAACAGGTAGTTTGAAACACTTATTTATATTATACCACACTTTCCCACCAATTTCAACCGTCAAAAGTGATAATTTAGAAAAATTTATGTGTATTTGGCATTGCAATTTCCACAAAAATATGATATAATTAGTTTAGAATTTCGGTGAAAATACAGAAAAGCATAATATGCATACAGTGAAAACGATTTTATTTCGATGAGCGTTTCATTGGCGATAAAAACAGATAAGCATAATATGCATACAACGAAAACGATTTTATTTTGATGAGCGTTTCATTGGCGATAAAAACAGATAGGCATAATATGCTTACAGCGAAAACGATTTTATTCCGATGAACGTTTCATTGGCAACTAAAAAAAGGAGTGACGGTATGTTTAGCAGCGTAAACAGCGTGGGATTATTTGGACTGAACGCTTTCCCGGTGACGGTCGAGGCGGACAGCTCTCCCGGACAGCCGAGCTTTGACGTGGTGGGTATGGTGGACATTGCCGTTCAGGAGAGCAAGGCTCGTATTCGCGCGGTTATGAGCAATATGGGACTGAAGATTTTCGGCGGTAAAATAACTGTGAATCTCGCTCCCGCAAGCGTCAAGAAAATCGGCTCGATGTTTGATGTTCCGATTTCAATGGCACTGCTGAAGATCGGCGGTGTTGTAGACGGCGATTGGTCGGACACCGCGTTTATCGGCGAGCTGTCGCTGGACGGGCGGCTTGCGCCGATAAACGGTGTGCTGAGTATGACGCTCACTGCCGCTCAGCACGGAATCAAGCGGATTTTCCTGCCCGCCGCGAACGCAAAGGAGGCGTCCGTGGCAGACGGAATCGAGGTCTACGGTGCGGAGCACATCTCGCAGATAATCGAGTTTTTGACTCACGGAACGGGGCTTAAGCGTGAACCGCGCTATGTGCCCGCAGACGCACGGCACGTACCGCTTGAGGACTTTGCGGACGTGATGGGGCAGTTCGCGGCGAAAAAAGCAATTGAAGTCGCAGCGGCGGGTTCGCATAATATCCTGATGCTCGGACCTCCCGGTTCGGGAAAATCAATGCTCGCCAAGCGGATTCCGTCAATACTGCCAAAAATCACTTTTGCTGAGAGCATTGAAACCACGCAAATCCACTCGGTTGCAGGAATTATCGACCCAAATGAACCGCTTGTCACGGGGCGACCGTTCCGCGCAGTGAGTCACACGGCAAGCTCCGTGGGATTGGTTGGCGGCGGCAGTATTCCGCGCCCCGGCGAGATTTCACTGGCGCATAACGGCGTTCTGTTTCTGGACGAGCTTCCCGAGTTTGACCGCCGTGTTCTGGAAACACTCCGACAGCCGCTTGAAAACGGCGACATCACGATTTCCCGCGCAAGCGGCTCGGTGACGTATCCGTGCAATGTAATGCTTGTCGCGGCAATGAATCCATGCCCGTGCGGAAACTTCGGCAATCCGCTTAAGAAGTGCGTTTGCAGTGATAAACAGGTCAGCGGTTACCTCAACAAGATTTCTCAGCCTGTGTTGGACAGAATCGATATTCAGATTGAAGTCAAGCCTGTGAAATACGAGGAGCTTTCCAACCGCCGCCCGCAAGAATCCTCCGCGATAATTGCCGAGCGCGTTCAGCGGGCGCGGGATATTCAGGCGGAGCGTTTCAAGGGTACGCAAATCCGCGCCAACAGCGGGATTACGTCCGATATTATCGCCGATGTCTGCCAGATGACGGACGATGCGGCGGAAATGCTGCGGCGCGCGTTCGACAAGTTGGGGCTTTCGGCGCGGGCATACGACCGAATCCTCAAGGTGGCGAGAACCTGCGCGGATCTGGACAGCAGCGAGTATTTGCAGAAATCGCATATTTCCCAGGCAATAAACTTCCGCAGTCTTGACAGGAAGTATTGGAGCCGATGAATACATAGGAGTTGATTATATATGAACAAACGTAGCTGCGGCATTTTGATGCACATCACCTCGCTGCCCTCTCCGTATGGAATTGGAACACTCGGCGATGAGGCTGAAAAGTTCGCGGAGTGGCTTGAGAAAGCGGGGCAGCATTATTGGCAGATTCTGCCAATAGGGCCGACGGGTTACGGCGACAGCCCGTATCAGCCGTTTTCGTCCTTCGCGGGGAATCCGCTGTTGATCGATTTGGACGAGCTGTGCGCGGGGGATTTGCTTTCAAAATCGGATTGTGACGCTGCTGATTACGGTGCAGACCCCGAATATGTGGACTACGCGAAAATCATTGCCACGCGCGATACGCTGCTGAGAAAGGCATTCTCGCAGTTTGTGGACGATGTGGGGTACACATCATTCTGCCTTGAGGAGTCGGAATGGCTTGATGATTACGCGTTGTTTACCGCGTTAAAGCGTTTCTTCGGCGGAAAGCCGTGGACGGAATGGGAAGCGGACATAAAGTTCAGAAAACCGTCCGCAATGAAACGTTACCGCGAGGAGCTTAAGGACGAAATCCGCTTTGTGAAGTGGTGTCAATACATCTTTTTCCGCCAATGGAACCGCTTTCGCGGATTCTGCCGCAGCAAGGGTATCAAGCTGATCGGGGATATTCCGATTTACGTTGCACCCGACAGCGCGGATGTGTGGGCGAATCCGAGGCTGTTTGAGCTGGACGAGAAACTTGTGTTTAAGCGGGTTGCGGGGGTTCCGCCGGATTATTTTTCAAAATCGGGGCAGTTGTGGGGTAATCCGCTCTATAATTGGGACGAGATGAAAAGATCCAATTACGATTGGTGGGTTAAGCGAATCAAGAAATCGGCGCTGTTGTTCGATGTGGTGAGGATTGACCACTTCCGCGCGTTTGACTCGTATTACGCTGTGCCTTACGGACATAAAACTGCCGAGCACGGTACCTGGGAGCAAGGTCCCGGAATGGCTCTGTGGAGCGAAATCAAGCGTCAGGTTACCAATGTGCGCATAATTGCCGAGGATTTGGGTAACGCTTTTGACAGTGTAAAGAAACTCCTTACGGACACGGGATTTCCCGGAATGCGTGTGCTGCAGTTCGGCTTTAACGTTGACCGCGCCGACAACGAACAGCTTCCGCACAACTACCCGCGCAATTCCGTGTGCTACACCGGTACGCATGACAACGCGACAATCACACAATGGTATGATGAGGCGGAATCCGCGTCAAAACGCATGGCGCGCGGCTATCTCAATAAGGGGAGGTTGGAGCGGTTTTACAGAGCGGCGGTGCGCGGCGCGTATGCCTCGCCGTCAATGCTGACGATAATCCCGATTCAGGACGCGTTGGGATTGCGCGCGGATTCGCGTATGAATATCCCGGGTACGCCGAGTGGCAACTGGACATGGCGTCTGCAGAAGCATATGTTGAAGTCCAAGACCGCAGCGTGGCTCAAATTCCTCGCGGAGGACTACCTGCGATGAATCCGATTTACGAGAGTTTGCACGGTGATTTTGCAAGTTCGATCCATCGAAAATTCATAAAGGCGTTTGACGAGTATCGGCTGTTCAAAGCGGGGGATTGCGTTGCCGTGTGTATTTCGGGCGGCAAGGATTCGATGTTGATGGGCGCTCTCTTTCGGGAGTATGAGCGGCATGGGCGGATTCCGATAACCGTGAAATATCTCGTGATGAACCCCGGATATTCGGACGAAAATTTCACGCTTATAAAGGAGAATGCCGCGCGTCTGGAGCTGCCGATTGCAAGTTTTGACACGGAAATATTCAAAAATACCGAACACCGCGACAATCCGTGCTTTCTGTGCGCGAAAATGCGACGCGGTCATCTCTACAACAAGGCGCGGGAGCTTGGCTGCAATAAAATCGCGCTTGGACACCATTTCGATGATGTCATTGAGAGTATTTTAATGGGAATGATTTACGGAGGTCAGGTTCAGACAATGCTGCCGCGAGTGAAATCTGCGAATTTTGAGGGTATGGAGCTTGTCAGACCGCTCTACTACGTGCGTGAGCGGGACATTGAGGCGTGGCGGGATTCCAACGAATTGCGATTTCTGAACTGCGCATGCAGAGTTACCACGCGTGAGGACGGCTCTAAGCGAAAACTTATAAAGCGGTTGATAGCGCGGCTCCGCGAGGATAATCCGCAAATCGAGCAGAACATCTTCCGCAGCGTGTGCAATGTGCGGTTGGATCGTTTGATGTCGTATAAAATCAACAATGAGGTGCACGATTTTCTGGAGAATTTTGGAGATGAGATGAATGAACAGAATTAAAAACTTGCAAAATCTGATGAGGAAACGCGGAATCGACGCTTACATTATTCCTACCGAGGATTTTCACGGCTCGGAATACGTGGGTGCGCATTTTAAGCTGCGCGAGTACCTCAGCGGGTTTACGGGTTCTGCGGGGACGCTGCTTGTAACGTTTGATGGCGCGTATCTCTGGACGGATGGCAGATACTTTCTCCAAGCGGCTCGGGAACTTGACGGAAGCGGAATTACACTGATGAAATCCGGTGAGCCGAACGTTCCCGAAATTACGAAATTTTTGCAGGATTTTCTCTCTGAAAATTCAGTTATGGGATTCGATGGACGAGTTCTCAGCGCAGATTTTGCGTTGAGGTTGAAAAAGTCGCTCCCGAATGTCAAATTCAAGTCGGACGAGGACTTGGGGGATTTGGTTTGGGAGAATCGTCCGCCGCTCTCGGCACAACCAGTGTACGAGCTGCCGGAGCGGGTTTGCGGGTTTTCACGAACAGAAAAGCTGTCGCAGATCCGCGCGAAAATCACGGAACGAAAGGCGGATTATCTTGTCACCTCAGCACTGGACGAAATCGCGTGGACGATGAATTTTCGCGGCTCGGATGTGGATTTCAATCCCGTGTTTCTCGCGTTTATGATTGTGGGGCAGGGCAGCGCACGGATTTTCGCTGAGCCGCGGATTTTCAGCTCCGAAATCCTCGCGAGGCTTAACGCGGACGGAGTTGAGGTGCTGCCGTACGGGGAGTTCTACTCTGCGTGTTCGGGGCTTAGCGGTGCGGTAATTGTGGATTTGAAGTCGCTGAATTTCGCCGCATACTCCGCAATAAAAAACGCGGAAATTTTCAAGTTTCCGTCGCCGATTATGCAAATGAAAGCGGTGAAGAACTCTGCGGAGATTCTCGCCGAGAAGTCCGCGCACATCAAGGACGGAATCGCCGTTACGCGGTTTATGAGGTGGCTCAAAACCTTTGTACAAATCGAAAAAATCACCGAAATCTCCGCCGCCGAAAAGCTGGAGGAGTTCCGCAAAACAGGCGCGGATTACCTCGGGCAGAGCTTCGAGCCGATTATGGCTTACGGCGAACACGGCGCAATCGTGCATTACTCCGCAACAAATGCCACGAACTCTCTCATAAAGCCGCGTGGGCTGTTGCTGTCCGACACGGGCGGACATTATCTTGATGGAACAACTGACATCACGCGGACGTTCGTGCTCGGGGCATTATCTGACGAGGAGAAACACGCGTTCACGTTGGTGTTGGCGGCGCATTTGGAGCTGCTCCACGCGCGGTTTCCCAAGGGGGTACGCGGGTCTACGTTGGACGGCATTGCGCGGCTCCCTTTATGGCGCGAGGGGTTGGATTTCAACCACGGCACGGGTCATGGAGTGGGCTTTCTGCTGAACGTTCACGAGGGACCGCAGCGTGTTTCGTGGCGCGCAGTGAACGATGCGCCGCTTGAGGCGGGAATGATTACCTCGGACGAGCCGGGGCTGTATGTTGCAAACCATTTCGGTATACGGCATGAGAGCCTTTTGTTGTGTAAGGAATCCACGCGGTTTGACGGATTTCTCGAGTTCGAGCCGCTTACTTGCGTTCCGTTTGACCGCGATGGAATTGCAAGTTCGCTGTTGTCCGACTTGCAAAAATCGTGGTTCAACGAGTATCAGAAATGGGTGTTTGATACACTCAGTTTCCACCTTGACACGGACGAAATCAAGTGGTTGGAAGAAGTTACCAAGCCGATATAAATCAAACGCTCCCGAACTTTCGGGAGCGTTAATTTTATGACTTCATCTTCTTTTTGTAATCTTCCTTGATTTGCTCAAGAGCTTTTGCGTCCTCTTTGCGCTTTGCGCGTGCCTGCTCCTGAATCTGATTTACCTCATCGATACCGTTTACAATGGTCTGCCAGGTCTGTTGGAGCGTTTCTACCTTAATCGAGGAGTTCGCCGACATACTAGCCACCATTTTGGACTGGTCAACTGTGTTCTGCGCGTTTCTCAGCAGCAGCTCGTTGGTCTTTTCGTCAAGCGCGGCAAGGCTCTCCGCTTGGATTTTCTGCCGCTTCAGCATAATCGCCTGAGCCAGCGACTGCTTGAATACCGGCATTGTAATGATAAACGCGGAGTTGATTTTCCGAATCAGATTAAGGTTGGAGTACTCCATCGTTTTCAGCATCGGCACGGACTGCAGAGCCACGTTCTCGGCGATTTTGAGGTCCATAACACGTTGGTCGAGGATTTCGCGAATCTGTTGAAGATTGGACAGATCCATACGGATTGTTCCGTCTTCCGGGTTTGCCTGAACCTTTGCTTGATACTCCTCAATATAAGCGTCAAGCTCTTTGACAGCCTGTTCGCCCGCCATAATGTATTTCACGAGCTGCTGATAATAGCCGATGTTCGCGTCATACATGTTGTCGAGCTTGGCGTTAGCCTGGTCGATTTCGGTTTCGTATTGCTTGAGCTGCACATAGATTTTGTCGATTTCCTTGCCCATGGTGTCGTACTTGTTGAGGATTTTCTCGATGTTCTTCTTCATCTTCGCGAAGAATCCGGGCTTGTCTTCAAGCTCCTTGGCATCGAACTGATCCATAATTGCGGCAAGGTGCTTTAACATAACGCCCGTGTCGTTGATTTGCTGAATGCTCATCGAATTGAGCACTTGATCCGATGCTTGCGAGATCTGATCCGCTGCCTCGGCGCCAAACTTCACGACAGTTGAGGGGTCGTTGACATTGATGGTGGAAACCAGATTGTCGATTTCCTCAGATGTCGCAAGCTGCTGCTTGATTTCATCGGTCTTGACCATAATGTTGAAGTTTTTCGCTTCCTCCATCTTGACCTCGAGCTTTGCGTCATCGGTTACTGGAACCGCAGTTACGGTCGCCGTAGCTTCAATCTCGGTGGCGGGCTGGGGCTGCGCTTGCGCCGCGCCGGGTGTAAATTTCAATCCCATTTCAAAAATCCTTTCTCAGTGTTTGCCGAACAGCCTTCCGAAAAAACCGCCGTTCTTTTCATCGGAGGGTACTTTCAGCTTCGGAACCTCCACATCATATAAGAATTGATTCATTATATGTTCTTCAAACGCGTCATTTGACACGAATGTTTCGATGTTCTTATAGCCCGTGGGCGTGTAAACCAATACATCAAACCCGATAAGATTGCATAACACGGTCTGTACACATTCCGCAACGGTGAACGTGTCCTCTACCGCATCAATGCAGACAATCTTGGGAATAGTCCGCGTGAAGTCGAACTGCTGAATCAGCCGCAGATAATCTTTGTTCAGATTCATTCCGAAATGAAGAACCGCACACATCAGCTCATCGCCATTCAGCTTGATAAAACCCGATGAAATCGTTTCTTGCAGCTTGTAAAACAGCATATCCTGGATTCGGTCGGGCAGAAACCCGTAACGGTTAAGCGTTGACGCTTTCAGTCGCTCGGTGTCTATTTCATCATTTCGGTAGAACTGCCTATACGCGGAAATATCTACTTGCTCCGCAGGGGGATTCTCGATGTGCTTTTTTATCATCAGAATCGTTTCGGGAGTCAAGCGGCTTCGCACGTCCTCCCAATAATTCGCAAGATTCCCGTTTTCCACACCGCTTATTTTCGCGAAGATATTCGGCACGGAAACCAGATTCCCCGCCGTGGTGAATCCCGTGCGGAATCGCGCCTCCTGTTTCCACAAAATGCCGATTTCCTCAAACGTGGTCTTAAGCGTAACGCTCTGGCTGTTCGGAAACTGGAAACTCCTGTAAATCCCCGTATCGCCGCCGTACAGCATAGTGTCCAAATCGCGCTCGGCGGAGTATGCCACTGTCGCTACCTTCATCTTCATCGCTTTTGTTGGATATGCGCCGCTCGGCTTGGATTGCGGCAGCTCAAAAACCTGCATTCTCCCGTCAATGTTTTTGTCTATGGTTTGCGCCAGATTGCTCTTATTCGGCGAGATGTAAATCACGTCAAATCCGCACCGCGACATAAAATTCAGGAAATACAGCTCGGATTGCGAAATATCGCCGTAATACAAAATCACGGGAATATCCTCGTATTGAACCGAGTATTTCCGCGCCTGTGTGCAGCGGTAGATCCATGTAATCAGCTTGTTCGCGTAGTTCATTACCACCGTCTGATTGCCCGTATTGAGCGTTTTCAGAAGTTCACTGAGCGTTCTCCGCGCGAGAGCCGTGAGGGTGTTGTCGCCCGTCAGCGTGATTTTCAGCGCGAGAGAGTCAATCATCTCGGCGGTGGACGTTCTCGGAACTGTCCCCAGTGCGCGAACCTCGTCCGCATTGGGGTTGTCCAG
The DNA here is from genome assembly GCA_947175385.1 of uncultured Clostridia bacterium. Classification (GTDB taxonomy): domain Bacteria; phylum Bacillota; class Clostridia; order Oscillospirales; family Ruminococcaceae; genus CAG-115. Next base: position 38,936 of record CAMWMN010000004.1, read on the forward strand.
CGGCTTTTCAATAAAGATGAGCTGCTTTTTCAGCCCCGAAAAGCTCTCCTTGAATTTGACGAGCATATTCGTGTACACGGTTTCGTCATCAAACCCAATCAATGCCGCGCAATAGACGGGAATCGGGCACGCCTCGGAATCCACACCCTCGGAGTAAATCCCGCCGTTTTTGATTACGCGCGTCTTGCGATCCTTGAGAATGTCCTCAAAGATTCCCGCAGCCGTGGTATCCAGCCTCTTTACGATATTGGAAACCCGTTCGCCCTCGGCGCGCATTTCGGCAAGTTTTTTCTCCTTGGAGAGGTCAATTCGCTCGAAATCAACCTGAATCGGCGCGGAGAGCCGCCCCGTCTTTACTGTCACCATATCCTTGGTTTGCAGCCGCGAGAAGTCCGCGTCCAGACCGTAGGTTACCAGTGTGACTTTAACCCCCGCGGCGCTCATCATACACAGGAAATACAACTCCCTCAGCGTTGCGCTGCCAACAAATACCAGTGATTTAGGTCGCGCACCGAGATACTTAATCAGCCAACAGAGAACCACAAAATACGTGTTTTTCTTGTTCGCGCCGCAATCTGCGGTGGCTTTTGCCATTATTTCGGCAAGGGGAGCGGCGTCGCACGGAATGTTCGCCGCGTGCAACCACATCTCCAGTACCTTTTTTATATCGGCGGCATTGTCGAAGCTTGACGCGGTATATTGCGCTGCTGCGGCGATTTCGTCGGTGCCCGCCATCGGCAGATGATCCCGCACGAACATTCCGCCGTTTCGCGCCGCGACAAACTGTTCAATTAAGAATCCGCGAAAGCTGTCGGAATTTTCGTACCCGACATATCGTGTAAATTCTGCTTGTGTCATAATGCGCGAAACTCCTTATCTAAATGGCAAATTCCGCACCGTTCAGACGGGCATCAGCCCGTCTGAACTCGCTAAGCGACCCGGCACACCGCTACACGGTATGCCGCGCCGCTTGCGTGCGAAAATTTTTAATTTTAATAGCAAATTGCGAGCCACAACGCCACTTTGTGGTGTTGTGTCCCACTCGCTTTCGCAATTTGCACTAGTCACCAAAAATTTGCTTTGTAATATTACTTGTCAATCCGGACAGTTAATACACTCTCAACCCTCTACCTCAATCCCATAGCAGTTGCAGAGCTTTGCCATACCATCGTTATAGCCCGCGCCCACGGCGGATATTTTCCACTCGCCTTTGTAGAGGTAAAACTCCAGAGCGATTACCGTGGATTCGCGCGTTAAGCCGTCCATAGCGAACGAAACGCGCTCTGTGTCATCATCGAATATAGCCACCCGCGGATTTCTCACCGCAGAAAAGCTGTGACTTGAGTTACCCGCGTAGATTGAGTAGGCGAGTGCGATTTTCCGCACGCGGTAGTCAATGCGCGCGATGTCGATTTCAATGTGCCCGTCAGCGGGGAAGTAGGTTACCTCGCCCTTTGGAGAGCTTTCGTTGCCGAAGAACACCAGCCCCTCATCGCCGAGGGAGTGCTCCTTTTCATCAAGCAAGAACGCGTATGGGTCGATTTCCATTCCAACGGGTTTTTCGCAAGTGAAACGGATTTTTAACTTTGTCCCGAGGTACTTGTCCAGCGGAACACGCTGCCCGCGGCTCATTTCCAACACGGATTGAGGCGCGTCCAATGAGATCACGTCCGTTTTCGGCGCGGAAACAGGTTCCGGCGGTGTCGGGGATTGAACCCCCACAGCCGACTGCACTGTCCGTTCAACAGCGGTGTAGATTCGTTTGTTGTCCGCTCTCACAGCGTCTGACTTGGGTCTTCCGGTCAGATAAATCCTCCGCCGAAAACGCGATTTGAACAGCACCTCCGCATAAAGGAGCGTTTGCGCCGAAATCCCGGAAACCGTTATCAAAAGCTCGTTTCTGCCCGATTTCAGAGTGCTCGGGGAGAATTTTACCCCTCTTGCCGCGCACTCAATTACGGTTTCGGCGGGAACATTTACGATAAGAGAAAATGTGTTCTCCGCATCGCTTTGGAACGCGCCCAGCTCGATTGTTCGCGGCACATCAAAGTGCCCGTCCTCCTCGCCGAATCCGCGCACCTCTCCCAGAACCTCCACACCGTTCACCGCAACGGGCGCGGACGCGATTATCGCCGCAGATTCAAGACTCCCCTCGGTAATCTCCGCGCGAAGATTCTCCAGAGTTGCTCCCGCAGCGCGCACCTCAATAACCGCGCCGCTTTTCGCCCAGATGGTGGTGTTATTTCCGATAAGGCGCAGCGGCTTGGTCACAATCAGCGGACCCTCAAACTCGCCGGAGGGTAGCGTAATACACCCGCCCGCCAAGCTTTGCGCGATAAGCCGATTTATGTCCATAGCCGCTGTCCTCCTATTTAGATGGCAAATTCAAAACCGCGCAATACTCACTCCGTTCGTTTGCGCTAACTAAGAGTTACCTCGGTCGCTTCACTCCCTCGGCAATGCTTGCGTTTTGAATTTGCGTGCTTTGCAATAATGTTGCTAATATCTGTCAGACGTTTACACCGTATGCTCTGCAAAGTGCTTCCAGACCGCCCTGATAGCCCGCCGCAACAGCGTTGAACTTCCAGTCGCCGTTGTAGCGATAAATCTCGCAGACAACAAGCGCGGTTTCAATCGAGAACTCCTCAACCAAGTCAAAGCGCAGAACCTCCTCGCCGTTCGCGTCATCGGGATTGTCAATCTTTTCCACACGAACATAAGAGTTGGAAACCTGTCCGAAGTTTTGATTCTTCTGCTGAGCGTCGAAAATCGTTACTGTAACCGCTATTTTCTCAATTTCATCGGGAATTTTCGTGAAGTCAATGATGATCGTTTCATCATCGCCCTCTCCGTCACCCGTGCGGTTATCACCCGTGTGAACTACCGCGCCGTTACGCGCCGTAAGGTTGTTGTAGAACACGAAATCCTCGTCTTTCAGCACCTTGCCGTTCGCGCCCAACAGGAACACGCACGCGTCCAGATCGAAGTCCTGACCGCCGTCATAGCGGTTGGTGTCCCAACCCAGACCGATTCTTGCCATTGTTACCGACTTGTCGAGAGATACTCTCTGACCCTTAGAAAGATTTACTGCCATAATTTTCCTCCTTATTTTAAATAGCTCGCAGTCGGGAGAATTTCTGCGAAATTCCCCCTCGCCGAACTCAGTTGCCTCCGCTTCGCTGCGGCAATCGGGCTCGCCTGCTCGCTTTTTTATTTGCAAATTGCGAACTGAGCGGCACGTTTCACCGCTTGGTTTCACAATTCGCCTTAGTTATATTGAGCTTTGAAAGCTCCCAACTGTGTCGCCACATCACAGCAGTTAGTTTTACGTCTTGGACATTGAATTTGCAATAGCTTTTCTTATCAAGTCTATCGGGATTATCGAAATTGCGGGAACCAACACCAATACCCATTCGGTAAGGTTAAGACCCCAACCGTTGAGGATTCCGCGTCCCAGATACGTCATAAGAATCTGCACAACAGCAATGATTCCGAATACCGTCAAAAAGCCCTTGTTCTTGCCCAGATTGTCGAACAGATTCACGCGGTCGGTTCTTGCGTTGAATGCGTTGAATACTGCAACGAAGATAAAGAACGCGAAATATGCAGTGTGCAGAATCGCGTGCGGCTCTCCTTCGATTACACCGTTTCTGAGGAATCCCCACTGTTCAAGGTAACTAAGCGTATCCGCCGCGCCCTCTGCGGGTTTCGGGAATGTTCCGAGAACCAACATCGCAAGCGACAAAATGAATGTCCATGCCGCGCCCACAACGATTTCGCTCATCATATAGCGGCTGATAATCGGTTCGTTGCGGCGTTTGGGCTTTTCATGCATAAAGCGCTCCAACGGAGGCTCTCCGCCAAATGCCAGAGCCGCGAGAGTATCCATAACGAGGTTGACCCACAAAATCTGGATTACGTTAAGCGGACTTTCGAGGTCGAGCAGCGGGCAGATAAACGAAATCAGCACCGCCGCGACATTGATAGTCAACTGGAATATAATGAACTTGCGTATCGAGTTGAAAATTGTGCGCCCGTAAAGAATCGCGCGGTCGATGGAGTTGAAGTTGTCGTCAAGAATAACAATATCCGACGCTTCCTTAGCGACTTCCGTACCGCCGCCCATCGCAAACCCAACGTCCGCTTTCTTGAGGGCAGGGGAGTCGTTTACACCGTCGCCCGTCATACCCGCAACGAGGTCAAGTTCTTGCGCGATACGCACCAGACGGCTCTTGTCGGAGGGCAGAGCGCGCGCGATTACGCGAATGTCCTTGAGTTTGGACTTGATTTCATCATCGGAGAGCTTCGCAAGCTCGTCCGAGGTAAGCATAATGTTGCTGTCGGAGTCAACAAGCCCCGCCTCTTTCGCGATTGCAACTGCGGTTTCCTTGCGGTCGCCGGTAATCATTACGACCTGAACTCCCGCGCCCTTAACCTCTTTAATAGCGGTTACGGATTCGGGGCGAACCTCATCGCGGATTCCCAAGCACCCGACAAGCGTCCAGTTGTTGCCCGCAGGGAGAGCGTCCTCGCCGAGAGCGTCCTCGCTTGTTGCCAGTGCCAACACACGGATCGCGCGGTTAGCAAGCTCGTCAATCTTCGCGTTGAGCGCTTTCATATCAAACGGCTGCTTTTTGCCGTCCTTGTCATAGTAGTGTGAGCAGCGCTGAAGGATCTTCTCGGGCGCGCCCTTGATAAGCGACAGGTCATATTCGCCCTTTACCTGCGTTGCGGAGTACTTATTCGTTGAGTTGAACGGGATATTGCCGACCGCCTCCACAACAGCGTCACATTTCACGTCCGCCGCATAGCCAAGAATCGCACGTTCTGTTGCGTTTCCGCCAAGAACGCGGCGTTCCTTGCCCTCGCCCGAAATCATCGACAGAGTGTTCTTGTGAATTGACAGGCAGAGCAGCTCTCCGAGCTTTCCGCCAACATCGTTGAATGTCTTGTATTCGTTTACACTGCCGTCAATGAAGTTAATTGCTTCGAGTTTGCCTTTGGTGATTGTTCCTGTTTTGTCTGAGAAGAGAATATTCAACGAACCTGCTGTTTCGATTCCGGCAACCTTACGCACAAGAACGTTGTCCTTAAGCATTTTGCCCATATTCTGCGCGGAAACAATCGCAATCATCAGCGGAAGTCCCTCCGGAACCGCCATTACAATGATGATTACCGCCAACATTACCGCTTCGATTACAGCCTTGACAAGTGACGCCCACTGGAACACACCGCCGACCATCAGGAATCCGCCCATAATATCGCCGCTTGTGTCAATCAGCATGGTCTTTACAAGCATTGCCACCGCAATCGCGATACCGCCGATATATCCGAACTTGGAGATTCCGTTCGCCAGTTTGCCGAGCTTGAGCTTCAGCGGAGTGTCGCGGTCATCATCGGTCTGAAGTTCGCTTGCAATCTTGCCATATACGGACTTGTCGCCCACCACGGTAACCTGCATAACCGCGTTGCCGGAGCATACCACCGCCCCACGGAACACCTTATGCTCGTTATCGAAATTTATATTTTCATCGGTATCCTTCCAGCCATCGGGAATCGCAAGCTTTTTCGCCTCGCGGCTCTCGCCGTTCAGTACCGACTGGTCGACTTTCAAATCACCGTCAATGATGATTCCATCTGCGGGGATTTTGTCGCCCGACTGCAACAGAATTGCATCGCCGACTACAATATCGTTGATTGCGACCTCGGAGATAACGCCGTTGCGGTAGGTTTTGACCATAATCCGCGACGCTTCTTCCTGCAATTTCTGGAACGCGTTTTCGTTACGGTACTCCGAAAATGTTGAAACCAGTGTCGCGAGGCAAATCGCGATAAAGATTCCAAGCGGCTCATACCATTCGGGAGCGCCCTCTACGAACGGCTGACCCTCCGAGTTTTTGACAATTCCGAGAATCGCAAGCACAACGTTTATCAGCAGCGCGACGATCAGGATTTTGATCATTGGGTCGCCGAGGTTGCCCTTGAGCTTATCCCAGAAGCCCTCATGAGCTTGCTCCGTCATGGAGTTGTCGCCGTACTTTTGTTTGCTTTCGGCAACTTCCTTGTCTGTAAGTCCAAAAGATTTCATTGATTTTTCCTTTCGTAAGAGAGTTTATTTCTTGCGTTTCCCACAAAGTGGGAAAACGCGGGTTAACTTATCATAACCTCGCACAGCAGCCCGTTTTCACGGTTTGTCATAAGAAAGACCGCTCCGTCTTTAAGCTCGATGGCTCTGCCCTTTGGAACGGGCATTCCCGATGGCGAGATCATTCCGTCAATGCCGCTGTTCACGAGAATCCACCTGCCATTATAATAGGAAACATACCCCCGCATCGCGGAGTCCGCTTTTTCATCGTTATAGATGTTTGAGAACACGTGCCAGTCATACAGCGGAAGTCCGTCAAACACCGTAAGCTCGCTTTTGTCGCGGTAAATGCCTTTCTTTCCGCGAAGCTCGCTCTTAAAGACCAGTTGAATTACGTTGTTCGTAATTTTAGTGCCGCAGAACGGGCAGACAGGGCTTTTCGGATCGCGCAGAATGAACCATTTCTTTTCGCACCGCGGATTGGCGCATGGAATAAGCTTATCCCACGCGGCAAGCAGTTCGCGCTCCCATTCCATTGCGGTCGGGCGCTCCGACGGGTTGTGCAGCCCGTCCACGAACGCGCGCAAAAACAAGCGTTCCAGTTCCTCGGAGAGCGCGCTTATTGTTACGTCCAAATCAGGCGGGCGATTGGAGGTATCGTGCGGATTCTCGATGAACGTTGCCTTAGCCCCCAGCGCAAGATGGTCGTCCTCCTCAGCGCTGTTCGCGCTGTAAATCTTCGGTCCGAGCAAGGGGTGCCGACAGAACAGATACTCGTAAATCAGTACGGGCAGCGCGTGCAGGTCGGTCAGCACGTTCGGGAGCGCGCGATTCGGGTCGGATATGTTCAAATCCAGTGTTGCGAGAACCTCTGGCGCGATGTAGCCGCGCGTACCAACAACTTCCGGTGCATACTTGTTCGGAACTACCAGTGAATCTATGTCGATAACCACCGCGCTGCCGGACTTCGGGTCGATAAGCACGTTGTTACAGGACAGATCCGAATGAGCAAGCCCCGCTTGGTGCATTCGCCGAATCGTTCTTGACAGCCCGATCGCCACGCCCAACATCGTGCGGAAATCCCCGCGCTCTGCGGGATTGAGGTACTTGCGGTTTTTTCCCGTGAACCAGTTGGATTTTTTGTCCTTGCCCTTAAGGTTCAGTACCGATGATGCCTCGCCGTCAAAGAAGAAGTTCTGCGGATAAGTCGGACAAACGATCCCAAACTCGGGACTTCGCACGATCGCCACAGGCCAGCAAAACCGCTGCCTGAAATACTCGGCGGTCTTTTCGGTATTGCCGAGCGCACCCCCGTTCGCCTCCGAAAGCGTTGGATTGTAGATGGTCGTAATCGTTCGGATCCGATCCTGAAGACGTGGATTAAGCGCGTCTTTGGGATCGTTAAAAAACTGCACTGCAAACCGTTTATCGGGTGTGAAAAACGTGTGTTTCATACCACCGCGCGGCGCGTTCAGGTCATACACATATTCAATTGTGTCGCCGCTTTCCAACACGGCGGTAAGAATTTCGCTCATATTTTGATGGCAAATTCTGCACCGCACAAATATCGGGCAAAGCCCGATATTTGTGCTAGCCTCGCCGTGAAAGCTCCGCTTACGCTGCGCTTTCGCGGCGGCTTGCGGAATTTGCACTTACCTCCAATAACTTTATGCTGGTTTTTACGATTTTGACGGCAAATCCAATAGGCTGCCGCATGTTTTTAAGAGTTGCGAAAAATCCTTATGCAGACCAACGTTCGGTCGTCAAAGCTCCCGCGCTCGTTGTAGTTATCCAACCATACGCACAGACGCTCCTCCGGGGTATCGCCGATGTTGATCCGGAATGCCTCAAGCGAATGGCACTTCAGCGCATCGCGTTTGTCCCACAGCGCTCTCATTTCGTCCTCGGATTTGCTCGACAAAAGCTGTTTGGTGTACTGAAGTGCCACGCTCTGCTGCGATTGACTCACGCACTTGAATCGAATCGGCGCGGGATCCTCGCTCGGCGGGATTTTTCCCTCAATCGGAATAATCCCGTTCATCTGCAAATCGAGGTAAAGCCGTTCCATCATTGGATTGGCGGGGAAGTAATCGTCCGCAACTCCGTCCGACATCAGCAGAATCGTATCCGAGCTTCCGCGGGAAATCCGCGTTTTCGCGCCCAGAACATCGGGTTTGACGGTCTTTTCGGAGAGAAAATCCGTTTCGCCGGAGAATGCGCCGCTGTCCGCCTCGCCCATCAGGCGCAGGCATTTTGCGCTGTCTGCGGAACTGTCAAGCGCACAGATACAGCCGTCACCGACCTGCACACACGCCATAAACGTTTCGCGGACGCCGTTCACCGTCACGGGGATCACCACCGCCGCCAAGAACGTTGTGGACAAGTCCGAGAGCGTTGGAGCGCGTCCCAATGCGGTCTGATACTTCTCGTCTGCGGAAATCCGTGTCAGCTCCTCGCGCTGCGCCTTGAATGCCTCTTGCGCGGACTGCCGGATCAAAGGCGCGATTCTACCGCAAGCCGCCATAAATTCCGCTGAGCTTAAATCCGCAGAAAGTCCGCTTTTCAGCTCGGGCATCTGCATGAACAGTTCACTCAGTGACTTTTTCAAGAACGAAACGGCTGTTTCGGCGGAAACTCGCGAACCGATTCTCGAAAGCGGCTTAGAGCCTGCTCCGTCACATACCACCGCGACCGCAAAATCTTCGGTGACAGCGGTTTCAAGGTAGTCGTCACAGTTCGTACCCTCGTGCTTGTGTTTCTTGCCGCGGACTCGTGCACCGATTACCTCGCCGAACGGCGCGGCAGTGTGCTTTTGGTGAGATTCGGTATGCATTTCCGTGCCGTTGTCGATAATATCCATATAATGCCAGATTCCCGCCGTGTGCTCCATAACCTCCATGTCGGAAAGTGGGGCAGCGGGTTTTCGCACCACGGGATTCTGCGGCAGCTTAGGCAGCGGAGCTTTTTCCGGAGTTTCTGCGGACTCTTTGGGCTGTTCGCTTGGAACAGGTTCCTTGGTAAGCTCGACCTTATTTGCCGGTGGTAGAATCTCATCAATTTTCATGGTGAGCTGTTGCTCGTGAATCTCCTCGGAGGAGAGGTTAAATTCATTAGTCATCAAAATTACCTATAATTCAGTGTAAATGGGATTAAATCCCACCCAAAACCGTTATAACCCGCCTACGGAACAATCACAAATCCCTGAGGAGGCGGCGGAAGCTGCACGGGCGCGCCGGGAGCGGCATCAATGCTTCTGGAGGACGCTTTGATGGAGCCGGATACCCACGCGAAAAACTGCGCCATATCGCCCGCAGTGAGGTTGTTCATCATAAGCACATTGTTTGTAATTTTTTTAAGACAGTTGACATTGGCGTTTGCTCCCGCAGCGCACGCAATAATGTTTCCAACGGAAACATTATTAATCGCGTCAACACCCTCGTCAATGTTATCGGTGGGCGCGCCGTCCGTCATAAGAAAGACAAGCGGTTTCCAGTCGCCTTTTTGCGTAGCGGTGGAGGTGCGTACTTCATTGCGAACACAGTCCGCGAGAATCTTAAGCGCCCCGCCGAGAGCGGTCGCGCCGCCCGCCTGAAGCGGCGGCTCCTTAAACAGCATAAGCTCGGTAAGCGGCATAAGCTGTCGCGCGGAGCTGTCAAACGTTATAATAGACAGAAACGCGGTTTCCAACGCTTGCGGGTCGCCGCGAAGCTCCGAAAGAAGCGTCTTGATGCCCTGTTTAACGGCTTCTATCGGCTCGCCCGACATAGAACCGCTGCAGTCCAGCAGCAGATACACGGGAAGTCTTCTGATGTAATCGGACATTTTATTTTCCTCCATATGGATAGTTTTCCGGCTTGTATAAATTTCTTTGGATACTCTAATATCCATTATACCTCAAATTTTGGATATTGTCAATAGTTTTGGACAAAATTTACAACTAAGATGGCACAGGGTTGACAATTGGGGAATAAAATGGTATAATGATAAAATCAGAAGTCTAAAGAGTGAAATTGAAAGTTGGGATTGAAATTAAAATCAAGATTAATATCAAAGAGTTGACCGAATCCTTGAAAACCAAGGACGGCCGCCGCGAGTTCTACCGAAATCACAAGGAAATCATACTGTATTTTGTATTTGGTATAGGCACAACCATTATTTCGATGGTGAGCTACTATCTGGTGCGTGTGATTTTCCCCGATGAGGAAAGTGTTCCCGTGTGGTTGGCGTGGATCTTCAACATCACTTCGGTATTCGGCATTGAGAGCAACACGGCGCTCCCCGTGATCATATCGTGGTTTTTGTCGGTAACATTCGCGTTCCTGACCAACCGCGTGTATGTGTTCAACAGCCAGGTGAAATCGTTTGGCGGATTTATCCTCGAAGCGCTGAGGCTGTACGCGTCACGCATTGCCACGCTGTTTGTGGATCTGCTGATAATGTTCTTGCTTGTTGATCTGCCGGGGATTCAAAACGCGTTGTACGAGTTTGCGGCTAAGATTTTTTCCAATGTTATCGTACTTATTATCAATTATATCCTCAGTAGAGTATTTGTATTCCGCAAAAAGAAGCCGAAAAACGACACGGATATTTCCTAATAATATGTAATTGTGAACGAATAAAACCCCATAAATTTCCAATACTAACCGCAAAGGAGAGTGGGAATTTATGGCAAGTCAAAAGAACGCCCCGGGATTTTCGACCGAAGCAGCAGAAGCATTGGGCAATGCGATCGCCATTGCGGCGCAGATGGGGCATACGTATGTCGGCAGCGAACATCTGATGTGCGCGCTCGCGAAAAATTCCGAAAGCGCGGCGGGAGTGCTGCTGGCGCGTCAGCAGGTAACGTTCCGCGAACTGGTGCTGCGGCTTAAGGAGCGCGTTGGCGTTGGCAGTGCAACGAGGCTTTCGGAACGTGATTTCTCGCCGCGGCTCACAAAGCTCCTCGGAAACGCGCGGAACATCTCCGCAACGCGTGGCGAGGGCTATGTCGGCACGGAGCATATGTTGCTTGCGCTGCTGACCGACCGCGAATGCACCGCTTACGCTATACTGTGTGAGTTCGACTCAAACAACGTGATACCGCGCCTTTACGGAAGTGTAAACGCGCAGAAATACACACCTCCGCAGTTTGACAATCCCAAGAAACCCGCGCGGAATGATTTTCAGGCGCTGTCAAAATATTCCAGAGAACTGACCGCCGAGGCGCGCGATGGCAAGCTCGACCCGGTAATCGGGCGTGACACCGAGATTGAGCGCGTTGTGCAGATCCTGCTACGGCGGAGCAAGAACAACCCGTGTCTTATCGGTGATGCCGGAGTCGGCAAAACCGCTGTGGCAGAGGGATTCGCGCAGCGTTTAGCCGCCGGGACGGTTCCGCCCGAGCTTGCCGAAAAGCACGTTTTCGCGTTGGATTTATCCGCAATGTTAGCGGGAGCGAAATACCGCGGCGACTTCGAGGAACGGCTCAAATCCGTGCTTGACGAGGCTTCCGAGAACCCCAACGTGATTTTGTTTATTGACGAAATCCATATGATTGTGGGAACGGGCGCGGCAGAGGGCGCGATTGACGCGGCAAGTATCCTTAAGCCTTTGTTGGCGCGGGGGAAGATATGCCTGATTGGCGCGACAACTACCGATGAGTACCGCAAATTTATCGAGAAAGACAGCGCGTTGGAGCGGCGGTTTCAGCCGATAAACGTTATTGAACCCGATGAGAATCAGACGTTGCGGATTCTCACGGGCTTGCGCGCGCGGCTTGAGGAGCATCACCATGCGGTTATCACCGATGACGCGATAAAAGCGTCGATTCACTTATCTCAGAGGTATCTGAATGATAGGAAATTGCCCGACAAGGCAATCGACTTGATTGACGAGGCGGCGGCTCTCGCGCGGATTGAATCCACCGAGCGCAAGGCATTGTTTCGTAAAGAACGCATAGTCGTGAACGAAGACGAGGTAGCCCGCGCTGTGTCAGCGATTACGGGGATTCCCACAACGCGAATGTCTTTGGACGAGGGAACGCGTCTTGCAAATCTTGAGAATGTTCTGCGGGTGCGCGTAATAGGACAGGAAAACGCGGTCAAATCTGTTTCCAACGCGGTTCGGCGCGGACGTGCGGGGCTGCGCGACCCCAAGCGCCCAATTGGGTCATTTTTGTTCTTAGGGCAGACCGGTGTAGGAAAAACCGAGTTATCCCGAGCGTTGGCGGAGGGTGTTTTCGGGGATGAAAACAGACTAATCCGATTTGATATGTCGGAATATGCCGAGCCGCACTCCATTTCCAAGCTGATCGGTTCTCCTCCCGGATATGTAGGTTACGAGGAACAGGGCAGACTGATTCGCGAGGTGCGCTCAAACCCGTATTCCGTGGTGCTTTTTGACGAGGTGGAAAAGGCGCACCCCGAGGTGTTGACGATACTTTTACAGATTCTGGAGGATGGACGTTTAACCTCCTCGGACGGACGCTTGGCGGACTTTAAGAATACTATCGTGATAATGACTGGCAACATCGGCGCGGAGGAATTGCAGAAAAATTCTATCGGATTTGGGGAATTTGTGCATAATGACGAAAAATCTCGTGTTATGACGGAACTGAAAAAACAATTCCGCCCGGAGCTTTTGGGCAGAATAGATAGTATAATCGTGTTTGAAAGG
>CAMWMN010000005.1 GCA_947175385.1 uncultured Clostridia bacterium
CCCCCACACTGAATTACTGACTTTTCTACAAACAAAGCGGAGAACCGATCGGTTCTCCGCTGATTCTTTGTGTTCTGCCGAACTTACATCTTGTCCTCAATGTACTTTACGATGTCACCGACGGTCTTGATGTTCTCAACCTCGTCATCGGGAATCTCAACGTTGAACTTGTCGTTGACAGCAACAACCAGATCCACAACGTCCAGCGAATCCGCGCCAAGGTCATCGGTGATGGAAGTACCCTCGGTTATCGAATCAACATCCGCAACGTCAAGATTTTCAGCGATGAGCTTCTTTACCTCTTCAAAAATATCCATGCTCAATATCCTCCATTTTTCTTGCCGTATTTATACAGCATTATCAAGTACTATTATAAAACATTATTTTGAAATAATCAAGTGCTTACGGAAAAAATCTTTTAGTGATTTTGCACAAATTTTTATTCCGTAAACATTCCGATTTTCCTGAATTTGTTATATCGGTGCTCCAGCAGGGACTTTTCGTCCGCTGCGGAAAGCCGCCCAACCGCCTCGGTAAGGTACTCATAAAGGCTGTCCGCCGCCTGTTCGGGAGCGTTGTGTGCGCCGCCCTCCGGCTCTTTGATAATTTTGTCGCACACGCCGAAATTTGTCAGATCCTCGGCAGTGATTTTCAGGATTTCACACGCTTCGCGTTCTTTTGAACCATCCTTCCACAAAATGGAAGCTGCTCCGCGCGGGGAAATCGCACTGTAAAGCGCGTTCTCCATCATCGCCAGCTCATCGCACACCGCCAGCGCAAGCGCGCCGCCGCTGCCGCCCTCTCCGAGCACAATCGAGATAATCGGCGCCTTTATTGTCATAAACTCGTACAGATTTCGCGCGATTGCCTCACCTTGACCGCGCTTTTCCGCCTCGATTCCGCAATATGCGCCGGGTGTGTCCACAAGACAGATTATAGGTCGCCGGAACTTCTCCGCCTGTTTCGCAAGTCTTAAAGCCTTGCGATAGCCCTCGGGGTGCGGCATTGAGAAATTCGAGCGTTTGTTCTCCTCAAGATTGCGCCCCTTGACTTGCGCCAATACCGTCACGGGAGTTGACGACAGCAGCCCGATTCCGCCGATAATCGCCGCATCGTCACCGAAACAGCGGTCGCCGTGAAACTCCATAAACCGCGTAAACAGAGCGGGAATGTAGTCGTTCACCGTCGGACGGTTCTTGTGGTGAACAACCTCCATACGCTCCCAAGCCGTTAAATTACTCATCTTTACTCCTTATCTAAATAGCAAATTGCGAACCGTGCAGACAAAAATTGCTTTGCAATTTTCGTCTGCACTAGCTGAGCGTCACGGTTCACGCTGCGCGTGCACCGCGCCGCTCACTTTCGCAATTTGCACGAATCGCCAAAGCCCTGATTTGGGTCATAACACGCATTTAAACGCTTAATCTAACCAACAGCTTAACTGTTTGAGCCTAAGCAGATTTTCAATTCCCTCTGCGGACGTGAACACCGTTTCGACAAATTCCGCAGCACGAAGATTAGGAAAATTACCCAATATCGTAAAATCGGGAATTACAAGTCCTTGGATTCTCAGCACCTCAACCCCCATGAACAGCGCGACATCGCGCCAAGTGTTCTCGCGAACACCATCGTACCAACGCTCGAACTCGGAATCGGGAAGTTCTTCGTAATACCGCGCATCGGAAATACTCCCACGAAACGCATTCCACTGCGCCCTCGCCTCATCAGAAAAGCAATAATTCCGCCAGTCTGCGTCATCGGGACGATCGATTCCGAAACAGGACATCTGATTATCTGTTTTGCCTCGATATTTCTCAACGAGTTTCGCAATATTGCCGTTTCTCAGACAGCACACCCACTCATCTCCGCCGTCCGTATTGACAAATGGTTTTGGCGGAATCTCACGCGACAACTCGATAAAGAAATCATTGTCGAAACTCTCCCCGATTGCAAGGTACTTTATACGCGATATGTCTTTCGAATCCCGAACGGCATTCTCAATCCACTTTTGTGTAAATTTAACGTTCATTCTTGTACTCCCACCGAAAGATTGTTCTCGAAATCGGACTTTCTCCGTTCTTCATAATATTGTCGATAATCCGCTCCAAACCCGCGATTTGTTCTTTATCATCAGCGGAAGCCGTCATCATCATATCCCGCGCGGGCACGGCGAAGTAGAAATCCCCGCCATATTGCTCGCCGATTGTGTTCATAACGTTTAACAAAAGAATACTGCTCGCCTCAAAATTTCCGCCGCAAAGCACTCCCCAGCCGCCGTAATTCGTTTGATGTATGCTAAACTCAACATCGTTCCATAAATTTTGGCACGCTGTTCCATACAGCTCGTCTTCGGTCATTCCTTCCGGCAACATGGAATTTTGCACCAACGTAAAACTATCTCCGTTATCAAAAACATAAAACACACCCACGTCCTCGCCGAAAATATGCCAAGGAATATTTTCGCTTATCGCGTGCTTTTCGCCCCGCTCACCGTTCTGAGCGTAAGCGGTGATGTAACTGCTACCGTTCTCTTCCATCACGGACTTTATCCAAGGGTAAACCTTGTTCAAATCAAGCTCCATAATTACCTCGCAATTGTTTCCTTCGGGAATCCGTGCAGCTTAAGTATACCCGACAATGCCTTGCGCATCATTCCGCGCTCTACGATTGTATCCACGAAACCGCAGTCCAACTGGAACTCCGCCGACTGGAAGTCGTCCGGCAGCCGCTGACGAATCGTGTCCTGAATCACGCGCCTCCCCGCAAATCCGATAAGTACTTTCGGCTCGGCGATGATGATATCCCCGAGGCTCGCGAACGACGCCGTAACGCCGCCTGTGGTCGGGTCGGTCATAACTGTGATGTACAGTCCGCCCGCGTCGCTGTGCCGCTTTACCGCGCCGGAGGTCTTTGCCATCTGCATAAGCGAGATGATGCCCTCCTGCATTCGCGCTCCACCGGAGCTTGTGAACATAACTACCGGCAGACCCTTTTCGGTCGCGTATTCAAACGCTCTTGTAATCTTCTCGCCAACCACGCTGCCCATACTCGCCATCATAAAGTGACTGTCCATAATGCCGATAACCGTACGGTATCCGCGAATCGTGCATTCACCCGTCACAATCGCCTCATTGGTATCGCACTGCTCGGAGCACTTTTCCACCTTTTCCTCGTAATGCGGAAAACCAATCGGATTAAGGGATTTCATACCCGCGTTCAGTTCAATAAAACTGCCATCGTCCGCAGTGAGCGACAGCCGCTCCTGCCACGTCAGACGCGCGTGATAATTGCACTTCGGACAAACTTTCAGCGCGTTCACGAACTCCTCATTGTAAAACACTCCGCCGCAGCGCGGGCATTTGAACAGCAAATCGCGCGGAATCTCCACGTCTTTTGTCGCGGGAGTGTGTTGGTTGTCGTCCATAAACCGCGACTTTACAACCTTGAACAAATCCTCAATAGACGCCATTTAGTCAATCCTCCATAATGTTTACGCGGTTTAAGAAGCCGTTGTCGAACTCGCCGCTCTCAAAGCTCTCGTTGCGGATCAAACGCAGATGGAAATCGATGTTCGTTTCTACACCGTCAATGATGAACTCCGCGAGTGCCACACGCATTTTAGCGATTGCCTCTTCCCTGTCCATACCCTTTACAATCAGCTTGGCTATCATACTATCGTAATACGGCGGAATTTCGTATCCCACATATGCCGCGCTATCAATCCGCACATTAAAGCCGCCCGGAACGTGTATGGACCTTATCACTCCGGGGCATGGACGGAAATTGTTGCGCGGATCTTCGGCGTTGATACGGCACTCAATTGCGTGTCCCGTAACGTGAACATCGTCCTGCGTGAACCACAGCTTCTCGCCGCTTGCAATACGGATCTGCGCTTTCACAAGGTCGATTCCTGTAACAAACTCCGTAACGGGGTGTTCAACCTGAATACGCGTGTTCATTTCCATAAAATAGAAATTTCTATCCTTATCAACAAGGAACTCGATTGTACCTGCATTTCGGTATCCACACGCTTTCGCCGCCGCAACCGCCGCCGCGCCCATCTTCGCGCGCAGCTCATCGGTCATGATTGGGCTGGGGCTTTCCTCAAGCACCTTTTGATTTCGCCGCTGAAGCGAACAATCACGTTCTCCGAGATGTACCACATTTCCGTAATCGTCCGACAAAAGCTGAACCTCGATATGGCGCGGATTCACGACAAACTTCTCGATATACAAATCCCCGTTACCAAAATTCGCCGCCGCCTCTGCGGAAGCCTCATTGAACTTCGCTTCCAAATCGGATTCGCTCTCCACAAGGCGGATTCCGCGTCCTCCGCCGCCCGCCGTTGCCTTTACCATCACAGGATAGCCGACTTCGCGGCAGACAGCTTTCGCGTCCTCAAGCGTTTTGACGATTCCGTCCGAGCCGGGGATTACAGGTACACCCGCGTCAATCATCGTCTGCCGCGCGTGCGCCTTATCGCCCATTTCGTCCATGGTCTTAGGCGACGGACCGATAAATGTGATTCCGCATTTTTCGCATAACCGCGCAAAATCCGCGTTCTCGGACAGAAACCCGAAACCCGGGTGAATCGCGTTCGCGCCGGTAACCTCGCATGCGGCGATAATTGACTTGGTGTTCAGATAGCTGTCCTTCGAGGGCGCAGCGCCTATGCATATAGCCTCGTCCGCGATTTGCGCGTGGAGCGCCGACTTGTCCGCCGTGGAATATACAGCCACGGTCTTAATTCCAAGTTCACGGCAGGCCCTCATAATACGAATGGCGATTTCGCCGCGGTTGGCAATAAGTATCTTGTTAAACATCTCTGCTCCTTATTTAGATAGCAAATTCAAAAACGCGTAAACGGAAATTGCTTTGCAATTTTCGTTTGTACTCGCTAAGCAACCCGAAACACTGCTGCGCAGTGTTTCGCGCCGCTTGCGTTTTGAATTTGCGCGGATTTTAATAGCAAACCCGAAACCGCACAGATGAAATCCGCTTTGCGGATTTCATCTGTGCTTGCTGAGCGTCACCGCACACTGCTGCGCAGCGTGCGGCAACGCTCGCATTTTGGATTTGCATGAATCTCGGAAAGCTTACTGCGAGTTACGGCGTGCCAAATTTGCGCACACACCGTCAGGCCGCTTTAATCACTTAGGATCAGCAACCGCAAAGCTGATTTCACCGGTAACAACCTTTTTGCCGTTTACGGTCGCAATTGCCTTTCCAAAGCCAATTGCGCCCATTTGTTTCGTAATTGTAACCGACAGCTCCAATGTATCCCCCGGCAGAACCTGTCCTCTGAAACGAGCCTTGTCGATTCCCGCGAAAAAAGCAATTTTACCCTTATTCTCGGGAAGCGACAACGCGCACACCGCGCCCGCCTGCGCCAACATCTCAATCATCAGCACTCCCGGGGTAACGGGCTGCCCCGGGAAATGCCCCTTAAACCAGTATTCATCGGGCTTGAGATACTTTTTCGCTTTAACGCTCACGCCCGGTTCAAGCTCTGTCACCTCGTCAATCAACAGAAACGGGTCACGGTGCGGAATGATTTCCTTGATTTGCTCCAAATTCAGTGTCATAGTATGTTCCCCCCCGTTACTCAATCCTGAACAGCTTCTGCCCGTATTCCACGGAATCGCCGTTATTCACGTAAATCTCCGCTATGCGCCCCGAAAACTCGCTGTTTATCTCGTTCATCAGCTTCATACTCTCGATAATGCACACCACATCGCCCACATTTACAGTATCGCCGAGCTTTACGTACGTGGGCTTTTCTGGACTGGGAGAGCTATAAAACGTTCCGATAATCGGGCTGGTGATGAAATTCCCCGTTACAGGCTCCGCAGACTTTACAGCCTCTGCGGGTTCTGCCGCTGCGGGAGCAGCCACAGACGCTACTGCCGTCATAGGCGGAATCACCGCAGACTGCTTTCTGCCCTCAATCACAATATCCAAATCTGCGGTGCTGATCTTGATTTTGCCGAGGTCGTTCTCCTTGACAATCCTCGCGAGCGACTCAACACACTCCACGGTGTCCTCGATCGGGGTTTCTATTTTATCTTTTAAGTTCATTTTCCATTTCCTTTCCGAATTGTTAAAACGGTTAAACTCGCTTAATCAACGGGTTTCAAACAAATACAGCCATTATGACCGCCGAATCCGAGAGAATTGGATAGCGCGGCAGTGATTTTCATCTCGCGTGTGCCCTCGGTTACATAATCCAGATCGCACTCGGGGTCGGGAACTTTATATCCAAGCGTGCGGTGAATTTTTCCGTTCTTAATGGAAAGCGCAGTAACGATTGCCTCTACACCGCCAGCCGCACCTAGCAGATGCCCCGTCATCGATTTGGTGGAGTTAATCGCGATGTCGCGCGCGTGCTCGCCGAATGCCAGCTTGATTGCCATTGTTTCGGTTGCGTCGTTCATATGTGTGGACGTTCCGTGAGCGTTGATGTAATTCACGCTGCTCGGGTCGATTCCTGCCTCTTGCACCGCCAGCTCCATAGCCTTCGCTCCGCCCTTTCCCTCGGGGTCGGGACTGGTTTCGTGATGAGCATCGCAGGTCGAGCCGTAGCCGCATATCTCCGCGTAGATTTTCGCTCCGCGCGCTTTGGCGTGCTCATATTCCTCAAGAATCAGGATTCCGCAGCCGTCCGCAAGAACAAATCCGCTCCTCTCCGCGTCAAACGGAACAGACGCACGGTCGGGGTCTTGAGAGCGCGTGATCGCTTTCATATTGTTGAACGCCGCATAGCAGAATCCGATGTCGGAATGCTCCGTGCCGCCCGCGACAGCCGCGTCGATATACCCGTGCTTGATTGCGCGGAATGCCTCGCCAATAGACTGCGTACCCGATGCGCACGCGGTAGTCACGCAGAAATTCGTGCCCTTAAATCCCGTGCGGATAGCAACCTCGCCCGCCGCCATATTTCCAATCATCTTGGTAATCGTGAACACGGATACACGCTTGTTTCCTTTTTCGCGGTAGTTGGCAAGCTCCTGTTCGGTAGTACAAATACCGCCGATTCCGCTGCCGATAACACAGCCGACTCTGTACGGGTCGAGGTCCTTAAAATCCGTCCCAGCGTCCTTCAGCGCCTGCATGGTGCAATACACGGCATACTGAACAATAACATCGTTGCGGCGCTGTTCTTTCTTATCGAACAGCTCACCGGGATCGAAATTCTTTACCTTAGCCACGATATTGCGTGATTCAGGCTCTTCGGGAAACCAGTTTCCTAACTCAAAGCCGTGCTTGCCAGCAAGCAGATTCGCCCATAGCTCCTCAGGCGAATTTCCGCACGGCGTAACGCACCCAAGCCCCGTTATCACCACTCGTCTTTCATTTCCTATCATATTAAATAATCCTCCGTAAAGTACTGCATTACATACTCAATCCGCCGCTGATTTCGATAATCTGCCCGGTGATGTAGGACGCGTCATCGCTGCACAGGAACGACACCACGGAGGCAACCTCCTCCGGCTCTCCGTAACGCTTCATCGCGATTTGTGCAAGCATTGCCTCACGCTGCTCATCGGTCAGCTTATCTGTCATCGGCGTCTTAATGAACCCCGGTGCGACCGCGTTCACGTTTATTCCGCGAGATCCAAGCTCCTTGGCGGCGGTCTTTGTCATCGCGATAACCGCGCCCTTTGACGCGGAATAATTCATCTGTCCCGGATTTCCGTACAGACCCGCCACAGATGCGAGATTGACGATTTTGCCGCTCTTTTGACGCAACATTACCATTCCTACGTGCTTGGTCATATTGAACACAGATTTCTGATTTATGCGGATTACATCATCGTAATTCTCCTCCGCCATTCGCAGCAGCAAGCCGTCACGAGTTATTCCCGCATTATTCACGAGAACGTCAATCGTACCGAAAAGCTCCTTGACTTTCTTCACCATTTCCTCGCATTGTGAATAATTCGAAACATCGGCGGCAATACACTCCGCTTGAACACCGAACGCGCGGCATTCCTCCGCGGTCGCGTTTCCGTAGCTGTCAAGAGCCTCTTGCGACACCTCGTTGATCACGATGTTAAATCCGTCCTTTGCAAGGCGTTTCGCGATTGCCGCGCCGATTCCGCGCCCCGAACCAGTTATAATTGCAGTCTTAGCCATTTTTATACCCCCATATCCCATTCGGAATTTATTTTCTGTTAATTAATGGTAATTATACTTCCATAATAATAGAGCCGTAAGTCAGCCCCGCGCCGAACCCTACAAAGCATATCTTCATACCGGGTTTTATCTTCCCTGCCTTAAACATCTCATCCAATCCAACGGGAATGCACGCACTGGAAACATTTCCCATATGTTTGATGTTGGTGAACAGCTTTTCGGACGGAATCCCCATATTTTCGGCGGCTTTCTCGATGATTCGCAGATTCGCTTGATGCGGAATCACCAAATCCAGCTCCGAAAGCTCGAATCCGCCCTGCTCCGCCGCAGTTTTAACGGCATTTGCCATTGCGTTCACGGCGAATTTGTACACTGCCTTGCCGTCCTGAACAAGGTAGTTCTGCTTGCCCTCAGTGTCGAAACGGTGCTGATAATATTCATCTATATCGCCGTACCACGGGCAATTCGGGTGGTAGTGGACTTTGCAGTAGAGCGCTTCAAATTCGTCCCCCTCAGCGCCAAGAAATGATGTATATATCTTGTCACTCCTTTTGATAAGTACCGCGCCCGCCGCATCACCGAACAGGATACTTGAAGCGCGGTCAGTGTAGTCAGTTTGATTTGAGAGCTTTTCGGAGCTTACAATCAGGACATTTTCATATTTCTCCGTATCTAGGAATTTCTGAGCAATGTCCATTGAGGTGATGAACCCTGTACACGCGCTGTTCACATCAAAGCACGCGGCATTCTTCGCGCCGATGAGCTTCTGAATAAGGCAGCTCATCGCGGGGTAGAAAAAGTCGGGCGTACAGGTGGAAACTATGATGAGGTTGACGTCCTCTGGGTTGAACTTCGCGGATTCCAAGGCGCGTTTCGCCGCTTGCGCTCCCATATAGTAGTTCGGCCTGTCGGTCGCGATGTGACGCTGTTTAATACCCGTCCGAGGGAAAATCCATTCATCGGACGTGTCGAGAATCTCCGAAAATTTGTCGTTGTCCGCAACAAATTCGGGGACATAACTGCCCGTTCCCAAAAATTCTATACCGCTCATTAAAAAAACTCCTTGATTTTATTTTGAAAATAATGTATAATGAAACGTGGGGGATATAAATCCCGAACATTGTAAATACATACACTTATTATTTTAACCTATTTTATCCAATTTGTCAACCGTATTTTTGGATAACTTGTGAATTTTTTATCAAAAAATTATTGTACTGTTAAAAATTGACAGTTATTCGAGTTACAGCCGTAAACCACTGTTCGGGGTGAAATTTAGGTGCGCTAAAATCACAAGCAACTTGATGGCGACTAGTGCAAATTCAAAATGCGAGCGATGAGCAACACCACGAAGTGGTGTTGCGGGTCGCTCAGCGAGCACAGATGAAAATTGCAAAGCAATTTTCATCTGTGCGGTTTTGGATTTGCCATTCAAAATAAGGAGGATTTATGAAGACAGCATTTTTATTTTCGGGACAAGGGTCGCAGTATCCGGGCATGGGTGCGGAGCTTGCGGCGAAATTCGACAGCGCAAAGCGGATTTTGGAGTGCGGCTCGGATATTCTGGGCTATGATTTGCTGAAAAAGCTGACAGACAGCACTGCGGAGGAGCTTGCTCAAACGCGGCTGTCGCAGCCTGCGATATTCACGGTGTCGCTGTTGGCGCTGAACGCCGTCCGCGAGAACGGTGCAGAGAACTGCGCCGTTGCGGGACACTCGCTGGGCGAGTATGCGGCGATGTATGCAGCCGGAATGCTCACGCTTGAGGACGCGTTCAAGGCGATCAAGCTGCGCTCGGAAGCGATGGCAAAGGCGGCGGAGAGCACTCACGGCGCGATGGCGGCGGTTATCGGTGCGGACAACGCGGCAATCGAGGAGGTCTGCGCAGATGTTAACGGGTATTGCGTTCCTGCGAACTATAATTGTCCCGTTCAGACGGTCATTGCCGGTGATTCGGCAGCAGTGGACGAGGCTGTAAACGCTTTCACCGAGCGAAAAATCAGATGCGTAAAGCTCGCGGTGACGGCGGCATTCCATACCAAGCATATGGAATCTGCGGCGGCGGAGTTTAAGGAGCAAATCGCGGGATTTGCATTTGGAAAGCCGAATTGCGATTTCTACTCGAATTTGTATGGCGCAAAGCTGACCGATTTTGCGGATATGTCGGGCTATCTCGCCGCACATATCTGCAATCCCGTAAAATTTACGGACGAGCTTAATGCAATGAATGAAGTGGGAATTGAGGCATATGTGGAGCTTGGTCCGGGCAAGGTGCTTTCGGGGCTGGTTCGCAAGACTCTCAAACCCGCAGTAAACACCTATGTTGAAAATGCCGAAACGCTTGACAAGGCACTCGCGGCACTTAACAGTTGAAAGTTATATGGATTATAACCATAACCCACTGTTTGGGGTGAAATCAATTGCGCTATAACCCGAAACAACCTATCGGAGAGTAATGCAAATTCAAAACGCGAGCGTTGCCGAGCACCGCGCAGCGGTGAGAGGTAACGTTCAGCGAGCACTCTTGAAATGCCGCAAAGCGGCATTTCAAGAGCGCGTTTTTGAATTTGCCATCTAGATTTAGCGCAAATCCGGCAAACCGCCGCGGAAGCGCATCGCAGCGGAGTTTGCACGGTGCCGGATTTGCTATTTAGATAAAGGAGAAGATATGCGTAAGTTTTGTTTGATTGGGCATCCTTTGGGGCATTCGCTGTCACCGCAAATTCACGCGCGGCTGTTTGAGCTGTCCGGGGAAAAGGTGGAATATACGTTGGAGGATATTGATCCCTCGGAGTTGGAATCCAAATTCGGCTTTTTGTCGGAATTTGACGGATTTAATATCACAATTCCGCACAAAATGGGAATTATTGATTATTGCGACGAGCTTTCGGACGGTGCAAAGCGTTACCGTTCGGTAAACTGCGTGAAAAACGGCGAACGTACAATCGGATACAATACCGATTGTATAGGGTTTACCAAGTCGGTTCATATGTTGGGCGCATCGCTGAAATCCAAGGTGCTACTTATCGGCTGCGGCGGAGTGGGTCGTATGATGGCAATCGAAACCGCTCTGGAGGGCGGCGAGCTTACTATTGCCGCTCTCCCGAGTGATTTGCCGTTGGCGCAAAAAGCAGTGGATGAAATAAATGTTCTAAATCCTACCGCAAAGGTGAAAATCGCGGAAATCGGCGAAAAAGGGCTTAGTAACGCGGATTTGGGCGATGAAAAGTTCGATTTGCTACTGAATGCCTGCCCCGTGGGAATGTTCCCGAAAGTGGACAGAATGCCCTGCCTGCCCGAGGTGTTGGACAATGTTAAATACGTGTTTGACGCGATTTACAACCCCAAAGAAACGCTTCTGGCGAAAACCGCGCGGGAGCGCGGCTGCACGGCAATGACGGGTATGGCTATGTTGGTACTTCAAGCGGTTGCGGCGCACGAAATCTGGGATAACGTAAGCTACAAAAAGGAAGATATTGGCAATCTTATTGCTGATATGGAGAATCTGGTATGAAAAGCGTTTATTTATGCGGGTTTATGGGCTGCGGAAAAAGTCACATCGGGCGAATGTTGTCAACCGCTATGAATCGGCGGTTCGTGGACTTGGACAAATACATTGTCGCGGCGGAGAATATGCAGATCCCCGAAATTTTTGAGCGGTTCGGTGAACCGCATTTCAGGCAGCTTGAAGCGAAATATATCCGCGAACTGTCCGGCGGGAGCGTTGTCGCAACGGGCGGCGGCGCGCTGCTTAACGATGAAACCGCGAAATTTGCGCGGGAGGTCGGGTTGTCCGTGTACATCAATACCGCATTTGAGGTTTGCTATGGGCGCATTAAAGGGGATTCCAACCGCCCGCTTGTGATGAACAATACCCCCGAACAGCTCCGTGAGCTGTTCAGCAAACGCGCCGACATTTATCGAAAGAACGCGACTTATATGGTCAATGGAAACACCTCTGATCTCGTTATTGCGGACGAAATCGCGAAGCTGGTGAAATATTTCGAGGAGCATGAAATCTAAATGGTCATTAAGAATGTCAGAATAAGAACAATGTCCGCCAAGGACTACGAGAACGGCTTTGTACGTTTTGGGAAGATAATCACCGAAATCGGCGATATGAACGAGTATGTTGAGGTCGATGAGGACGTGATCAACGCCGCCGGGCGGACACTCTACCCCGGGTTTATTGACGCGCACTGCCACCTCGGAATGTGGAGCAATGGTTATTCCATGCAGCTTGAGGGCGATGACGGCAACGAATGCACCGACCCCATTACACCGCAGCTCCGCGCGATAGACAGCATAAACGCAATGGACAGGTGCTTTGAGGACGCGGCGCGCGCGGGCGTTACGGCGGTTTGTACGGGAGTCGGCAGCGCGAATCCCATCGGAGGAAACTTCGCGATACTCAAAACCGCAGGTTCAAAGCGTGTGGATAAGCTGATCGTCAAGAATCCCGCGTGCATTAAATTCGCGCTGGGTGAAAACCCCAAAAATACGTACAACGACCGCGATGAAACGCCGATTACGCGTATGGCGACCGCCGCACTTATCCGCGAACAGCTCCGAAAAGCTCTGCGTTACAAGGAGGATTGGGACGAGTACAATCGGCTCAAGGGCACGGACGATGAGGTTTCCAAACCCGATTTTGACGCGAAGTGCGAGGCAATGCTCCCGCTATTTGATAAAGAAGAGTCGCTTCAGGCGCATTTTCACTGTCACCGTGCGGACGATATTTTCACGGCGGTGCGGATTGCGCGCGAATTTGGGCTGAATTATGTGCTGATTCACTGCACCGAGGGCGCGCTGATTGCCGATGAACTTGCCGAGGACGCTCCGCACGTGGTTATGGGTCCGCTTATCGGCGACCGCGGCAAGCCGGAGCTTATAAATCACGATATTTCCGCCCCCGCCGCGCTGAACTCCCACGGAATCAAGCTCTCGGTCTGCACGGACCACCCCGAAACCCCGATTCAATATCTTCCGCTGACGGCAGCGGTTGCGGTGCGCGGGGGACTTTCGCGCGATGAGGCGCTGAAATCCATCACGATTAACGCGGCGGAAATTCTGGGAATCTCAAACCGCCTGGGGAGCATCGAGGTAGGCAAGGACGCGGACTTTGCGCTGTTTGCGGGAGATCCGCTGGACGTGACGGTTATGCCCGATATGGTGTTCATAGACGGGAAACGGCGATTTTGATTCAGAGTAAGGTTTGGGCGATTAGTGCAAATTCAAAACGCGAGAGGGGAGAAGTACCTCTTAGCAAACGCAGACGCAAAGTGTCTGCGTGGTTTTAATTCGAAGCAAGTTTTTGGTGATTCGTGCAAATTGCGAAAGCGAGCGTTGCCGAACACCAAAAGTGTGAGGTAACGCTCATCTGTGCGGTTCGCAATTTGCCATTAAAAATTAGTGAAATTCAAAAAGTCTCAAAATTGCCGAAGGGAATTTTGAGCGGTTTCGGAATGCTGGCAGAGTGAGCGCAGCGAACGGAGCCCAAGCATTTCGAAATTTTGAATTTCTATTAAAATAAGGAGAAAAAAATGCGTGAAATAAAGGCTGAAATGATTATGGAGGTTGTGGCGCGGATGTGCGTGGAGGCGAATCTGCGGCTGCCGTGCGGAATGCGCGAGTGCATTGAGGATGCGGCGAAATCCGAGAAAAGCCCGCTATGCAAGTCGGTTCTGTGCGACATCACCGCGAATCTCGACTGCGCCGCAGAGCTGGGCGTTCCCATCTGCCAGGATACGGGAATGGCGGTGATTTTCGCGGAAATCGGGCAAGATGTTCATATAGACGGCGATTTTGAGAACGCGGTAAATCAAGGAGTGTCACGCGGTTATGTTGACGGAAAACTGCGGCTGTCCGTTGTTTCGGATCCGCTCGAACGCGTAAACAGCGGAGATAACACCCCCGCAATCATTCACACGCGGTTGGTTTCGGGGGATAAAATACACTTGACCGTTGCTCCCAAGGGCTTTGGAAGTGAGAATATGAGCCGCCTGAAGATGTTCACACCGTCCGCAACGCGTGATGATATTGTGAATTTTGTGGTGGAAACGGCTTCAATCGCGGGGTCGAATCCGTGTCCGCCGATTGTGGTCGGAGTGGGTATAGGCGGAGATTTCGAGCAGTGCGCGCTCCTTGCAAAAAAGGCTCTCTGCCGCGATTTGAGCGTGCGCAATCCCAAGCCGCTCTATGCGGAGCTGGAGCGCGAAATGCTGGACGGCATAAACCGCCTTGGAATCGGTTCGCAAGGCTTTGGCGGCACGGTAACGGCACTATATGTCAATATCGAGCAAGCTCCCACACACATCGCGGGACTTCCCGTGGCAGTGAATATGGGCTGTCACGTAACGCGCCACGCGGAAGAGATAATTTAAGGCAACACCGCACAATTAACGGCTACCGCCTTAACGCTCAAAAATACCGAACTGTATATTAACCTCGCGGTTCACCTTGTTGCAGGCAGAGAGAACCGCTAAGTTTATATAGTCTTTGTCAAATTCTCCCTTATTTTGAAAAATATATGAAATTTTTCAAAAAATCACAAAAAGCCGCTTGCATTGTTGAAAATTTTATGTTATAATGTATATGGTAGATAAGGAAAATGTGTAATTCCGCATTTTTTACATCTGTTAGAAATACAATTAACGGGTAACAATTTGCGCGGATTGAAACGCTCCCATAGCTTTCTCACATTAAAGCGCTGCTTTTCGCCGCAAAGATGAACGACATATAAAAGCCGGTGATCAAATGACTAGACTTGAAACAGCAATCAACAACAGTGAATTTATTTCGTTCCGAATGAAATACAGACCGGATTTTCCGATTGAGTTTCTGTGCGGAGATAATCCGTTCTGCGATATGGATACGGTAACCTTGGGAGAAATCATCTATCCCGATGACTACCGCCCGTTTTGCGAGGTAATCGGCGAGGTTATCAGCGACAGACAAGCCAAATTCAAGGCACACGCGCGTCTGATGGTAAATGACGCTTACAAATGGTTCTACGTATCCGCCGCGCCGGAAACCCGCGCGGACGGCTCTGTTGCGGCGATTTCGGGAATGATGTTCGATGTGACGCAGTATTTCTCCGGAGATGCCGAGGATTCCGTTATGCTCGGCTACCGCAAGCACGTCAGCGCAACGGTGGATTCGGTAGAGCATCCGCCGCGGTTGACAGATATCCTCGGCGTGGAATATCTGGAGCACATTCAGGAGCCGTTTGCGCATATTGATGGGCTGTATTCCGTGATTGTCGGGGAAAACGGGGAAATTATCACCGCTGATGGTCAAGACACGGAAATCAATCTCAACAAAATGAACTATCAGCGTAAAAAAGACATCAGAATCAAGCATCAGAACGTTGCGTCGTGGATCATCGCCAGTGATAGTCCCGATAATATCAATAATTCCGCACCGCTGCTTGATGTAATGGTTCAGACCGTATCGGGAATGGCAAACAGTTACCTCGTTATCAGCGAGGAGATGGAAAACTCTCAGAAAGCAAACAAGCTGCTTGGTCAGAATTTCGAGGATCAGATCCTTATCAACAACATCTATTCGATGATTTTGCAGAGCAAAGATACCGACAGTTCATTTGGGTGCGTAATTCCGCTGATCAAGGAATACTTTGAGCTTGATGACATTCTGTTCTGCCTTGATACCTCAGATCCTATTACCATATATCGATGGGATAAAAACGGCAGTATTATGTCATCTCAGGTGAAATCCACCGCAATCCCAAGGATTGACCGCGAGCTTAACAACAATTCCGTGCTGTGCTTGCCCGAAAGCGATGTTCGCGGAACGGGAAGCAGAAGTTTCGCAATGTCAAGAATATACGAAAACGGCACATCGCACGGGGTTATCGTGTTCATTTCGCCCAAATCCGACCGCATCTGGACAAACCGCGACCGCAAGGTAATCCGCACCATTACGCAGATTATCAGTACGGTGATTTACCGCTCCTTTGTGGAAAATCAGCTTGCCGCATCTCAGGAGAGCCTTATGCGGCTGGCTTATTACAATACCACCACGGGAATCCCGAACAGAAGCGCTTTCGAACGGGATTTCCGCGACAAAATAACCGAGGGAAATTCGGGCGCCGTAATCTCCATAGAAATCGCGAATCTCAAGCACTTAACAGAGATTCATTCCACTCAGTATGCGGACGATATTGTGAAGAGTATTGCGGAATACATCGGCGCAATCCCGACCGAGGACCCGAAAAAGGTTTACCGTTTCTCCAATGACGTGCTGTTTGTGCTGATTGAGGATTCCACTCGCGAGGAGGCTATGAGCTTTACGCAGACGATCCTTGTGAAGTTCAAGTCCCCATGGCTATTGAACGACAGCGAAAACAGACTGGACATCTACGCCGGCATCGGAATGTTCCCCGAAAATGCCGATGACATCGCAGACTGCGTGCGTGTGGCAACACGGACTCTGCGTCTTGCTAAGGACAGGAAACTCCATGATGCGGTGTGCTACTCAGAGGGTCTGGAGGAGCGTCTGAATGACAATCAGCGTGTCCGCAAGCTGATCGCCGAATCCGCCGAAAACGGCTTCAAGGGCTTCTACATTCTCTATACCCCGATAACCGATGCCGAAACAAGTGAGCTTTATTCGTGCGAGGCGCATCTTTACTGGACAAACGGTGATATTATCATCTCGCGCGAACGGTTTCAGCCTATAATTCAGCAGCTTGACGAATCTATGAATCTGTTTCGCTTTGTGGCGGATAAGATCTGCAATTTCTGTACGATGATTCGTGAGTCGGGACTTCCGGACTTCCGCGTAGAATTTTCATTCCCGGAGTATACGCTGAATGATAATGAAAGTATGTTGGTTCTCCGCAATGCGGTGTTGGAATACTCATTGCCGCCCGATGCGCTTACCATACTGATTCAGGAGAGCGATGGCACGATGGGGCTTTCCGCGAAAACCCTAAAGCAAATTCGCGATATAGGAATGGGTATAACCGCCGATGACCGCGGGGGCAACTTCTTCACATCCGCCTTACAGGATAATCCGTACATAACCGCGATAAAGATGCGTTCGCGGCGGCTCTCGGACGATGTAATCACTGCGGCGTTCGTAAAAAGCCTTATTAAGCGCTCCCATGACAAGGGCATTGATGTGACGGTCAAGGGCGTGGACACCCCCGAAGCGCAAGAACGAGCGCATAATTTCGGCGCGGATACGGTTCAGGGAATTATAAACGGAAGACCGCTCCATTCAACGGAGTTCCTCAAAAAAATGGTGAAGGCGGTTCGCAAGTAATACCAACCGTTCGTATGCAAATTACCAACGAATAATTTATAATCAAAATAGCCGAAGTTTTTTACATAAATCTTCGGCTTTTTGGACGTTTTGGCGAAATTTCAAAATTGGTGATATTTCGCCGAAATAGTATTGAAAAAGGTAAAAAAATGGTATATAATAGAAGTGTAGAAGTTTATTATCCGTGGTTTCCTTGCCATCGGCATGGGAAACACAATATTCCGCACTAAACGATTGATAATTTTTCGTCATATAGGAGAAAAATGAAAAGAGTTCTGAAATTCTTCAGCAATCACCTTAAGCATATGGATAAGGTGATTCCGGTGATTTGTATTGGATTGACGGTGTTCGACATATTTCTCGTAAATTCAATGGTAAAGCCTGGGTTCGTTGACGAGCACGCGGTGAAGGTTCAGCTTGCGGCGGCGATTCTCGGAATTTGCGCGGCGGGAGTAATAAGCCTTATCGACTACAAGTTCATCTCGAAATGTTGGTTTGTTATCGCGCCGGTTGCGTTGATTTTACAGCTGCTTGTTTGGACACCGCTTGGTGTTCGGCGCGACGATGACCTTGCGTGGCTGGAAATCGGACCGATTTCTATTCAGCCGTCCGAAATCCTGAAATTCGTGTTCATCATCACGCTCGCCACGCATATCCACAAGCTCGGCGACAAGATAAACTCCCCGAAGCATCTGCTGCCGCTGCTCGCGCACGGACTGTTCCCCGCCGGGCTGATTATGATACAGGGTGATGCCGGTTCGGGATTGGTATTTGTATTCATCTTCGTGGTAATGATGTTCGCAGCGGGAATTTCGTGGAAATACATCGTTGCGGGAATCGCGTGTGTTCCGCCGATTTTATATGTTGCGTGGAATTTCATAATGCAGGATCACCACCGCAAGCGCATTTTAATACTGTTCGACAAGGAAATGCAGGAACAGGAGATTCTCGACGCCTATATGCAGCAATATAATGGAACGATTTGTCTTGGCTCGGGACAGCTCAAAGGTCTGGGCTTTACCAACACGGACAACTACCACTGGACGTTTGAGATCAACAACGATTATGTGTTCTCATATATCGGTATGACAATGGGCTTTATCGGTTGTATGGCGGTTATATTGGTGCTGATGGTTCTGTGCCTGAAGATTCTGTCGGACGCTTCGGGCGCGCAGGATAAGCTCGGCAAGATGATTTGCACGGGTGTGTTCGCGTTGCTGTTCTTTCACTGCGTGATAAATATAGGAATGGTTCTTTCGGTAGTTCCCGTAATTGGTATCCCGCTGCCATTTATCAGCACGGGCGGCACGGCTATGCTGATGATGCACGCGTGTATGGGATTAGTGCTGAGCGTTTCCGCACATAAGGAAAAGGAAAAGCATATGTTCTATACCGAAAAGGATTAACGAACTTAAAACGTCCGAAAAATCACGGTGTTTTGTAAAATCCAAAAAATTTTGAGTGGTTTCCAAATGCTACCTGTTGCCCCAAACATACTGTTTTGCAGCAAGCTAAGCATTTCGAAATTTGGGATTTTTATTTTAGATTAAGGAGGATTCTATGAAGCCTATTGTACGCGACTTAAACATTATTTACCCCGCAGAGCAGCTCGAACGGCAAATTCAACGCTATCGCGCCGCCGAGGTCGGTTTCGCGGAGCATTTCGGTACGTTAGGCGAACATCGGTTTTTCAGAGCGCCGGGACAAACCGAGATTTGCGGAAATCACACCTACCACAACAACGGCAAGGCACTTGCCGCGTCAGTGGATCTGGATACAATCGCCATCGCCGAGCCGATTGACGAGGACTTCATCGAGATAAAGTCCGAGGGGTTTCCTGCGGACAGAATAGAGCTTTCGGATTTGGAAATCCACGAGGACGAAAAAAACAGCGCTGCGACTCTGATTCGCGGTGTTGTACGTGGATTCAAGAAGAGCGGACACAAAATCGGCGGATTCCGCGCGTACACGACCTCCACGATTATCGAGAACGGCGGATTATCCCGCGCGGCGGCATTCGAGGTGCTTGTCGGAACGATTTTGTCACATTTGTACAATGGCGGACAAATTTCTCCGGTAAAGATCGCGCAAATCGCGCAATTCGCCGAAAATACGTACTTCGGCAGGAAATGCGGTATGATGAGCCAACTTGCGTGCTCGGTCGGCGGATTCGTGTCGGTTGATTTCAAGGACGATGACACGCCGATTATCGAGGGGATTCCATTCGATTTCGCGTCTTGCGGTCACGCACTGTGCATAGTTGATCCCAAAGCCGAGCAAAAAGATATGCAATCCGAAATCGAGCAAATTGACAAGGAAATGCGCATGGTCGCGGAATTTTTCGATTGTACAACTCTGCGCTCGCTTTCACTTGCGGACATAACGCTGAATATAGGCGGACTGCGGTTCAAGCTGGGAGATCGCGCGGTGCTGAGAGCACTTCACTTCTTCAACGAGAATGAACGCGTGGAACGTGCTGTTCACGCGCTGAAACATAAGAATTTTGATGATTTTCTGACCGCCGCGCGCGAAAGCGGCGAAAGCTCATTCAAATATCTCCAGAACGTATATAATAGCTCGGACGTTCGCAATCAGAGCGTTTCGGTCGCGCTGATTCTCGCCGATAATACGCTCCATCGCAAGGGAGCGTGCAAAATTCACGGTGCGGGCTTTCAAGGAACAGTTCAAGCGTTTGTCCCAATGGATATGCTCAAGCAATTCAAAATGAATACTGAGCGCACTTTCGGTGTCGGAGCTTGCCATGTGCTTACGATCCGCCCCACGGGAGCGTGCGAGGTGCTGATGGAGAAAAAAGAGAGGTAAATTTACCTCTCCTCAAATTCTGTCATCTGCTTGATAAGCATAATGTCCACCAGTGCGTCCACGACGATCCCTTGCTCGGTGTACTCCTCGGAGAACACCTTACCGTTCACGCGGATTTGCGCGGTTAATCCCGCCTTGTCATACGGCAGCAGCATCTTCATTCGGCGAGATGTTTGCGGAAGATTCTTGGCAATCTTTTCCAGAAGCTCCTCGATTCCCTCCCCTTTCAGCGCGCTGATTTTCGCGGTTTTGTCATCGGTCGGGATTTGCTCGGCGATTTTGTCGCACTTGTTGAAAATCGTCACGGTAGGGATTTCCGCCGCACCAAGCTCCGCGAGTGTGGAGAGCGTGACCTCCGCCTTTTCGGCGGCTTCGGGGTCGGAAGCGTCACACACATGCAGAATTATGTCCGCGCAAGCCGCCTCCTCAAGTGTGGATTTGAACGCCTCCACAAGGTGGTGCGGCAGACGGCGGATCAGTCCTACAGTGTCGACAATTGTCAGGCTGCGCCCATCGGGAAGTTCAATCGCGCGGGAGGTCGGGTCGAGGGTCGCGAACAGTTTGTCCTCGGCGAGAACGTCCGCACCCGTCAGCAGATTCAACAGCGTGGATTTCCCCGCATTGGTGTAGCCGACAATCGCGCCGACCTGAACGTTGTCCTTTTTGCGCCGCTCACGCGAATAGCCGCGGCGCTCCTCCAGTTCCTTAAGCTCTGAGGAGAGCTTGTCGATTCGGCGGCGAATGTGGCGGCGGTCGGTTTCGAGCTGCGTTTCACCCGGACCGCGCGTGCCGATTCCGCCGCCGAGCTTATCCAGACTCGCGCCGATTCCCATAAGGCGAGGCAGACGGTATTTCAGTTGAGCCAGTTCCACCTGAATCTTGCCCTCGCGCGATACGGCACGGGCAGCGAAGATGTCAAGAATCAGCATTGTGCGATCGATTACGCGGACTTCTGTTTCGTCCTCTATGTTGCGTATTTGCGATGCGGTAAGCTCGCAGTCGAAAATCAGGAGTGTTGCCCCCAGATTTTGGCAAAGCTCCTTTACCTCGGTGAGCTTGCCCTCGCCGATTACAGTAGCCGATTCGTAAGCATCACGCTTTTGAATCACGCGGGCGATTTCCTCCGCGCCGGCGGTACGGGCAAGCTCCGAAAGCTCGTCCACGGACGCCTCGCAATCGTATTCGCCAATGTCCGCGGAAACTAAAATTGCTTTTTCAAGTTGTTTTTCTTCCATAAATTTCTCCTTTCGTAAATAGGAGTGAGTAACTTATATATTATATCAGAATATTTTTGATTTGTCAACTATCAAATATAATGAAGTATTGATTTAATGGCGATTTACCCTGCCGAAGGCGTGGTAAACCGCATAAAACACGGTTTTAGTTATGAGAACGATTTAATCAGCGTTACCGTAAATTCAAGACAGAGGTTTCTTATGAATGAAAAAGTCAAAATTAAAGAAGAACGGGTATCCGCGGAGGAATATATTGACTTCTTAAAGAGAACGGATTTGGGTTCGCAATATCCAAAAGAGCGGTTCTCAGAAAGAATTTCCAAGCTTGTAAGCAATACATCAATAAGCCTTACCGCAAGGAACGAAAACGGTTTGATTGTCGGTGTTTTATTTGGATTGACTGATTATGCGTATTGGCTGTATGTAACGGATTTGGGGGTTGACAGATATTATGAGGGACAAGGAATCGGAACACAGCTTATGAAAGCCGCACATAATAAAGCGGGCGGCGAAAAGAATATCGCCGTATATCTGATTGCAAACGAAAATGCAGTTCCGTTTTATGAAAAGCTCGGAATGGAAAAGGCAAATGATGTAATGCAATATAACCACATTGAATGGACGGGATTTACTGTTCAATAGAAAGCAAACCGATTTCGATGAAATTCGGAGGATTTAATGGATAAAGGAACAAAATTATATCAGAATCTGATAGATGAGCTTGTGAAAATGTCAAGTGAATGCGCTGACGCGAATAATGTGAAAACTGGCTCGGTTCCATATGCGGACTCCGAAGAAATCAACACGGTTCTGCAAAAGCTCTCGGACACGGACAGAGAGGTTTTGTCGGAGTTTATTCTCGGAGCGTACTCATCGGCGATTTTCGATGTTCTGGATTTGCTTGAGTGGTACACGTCCTGCGGAAAAATGAAAATTTCGATTGAGGGTGAAACGCTGCAAACCGACAAATTTGAGGGAATGCAGAATGATTTCATCGGGCGGCGCGACGGTTGGGAATGGACGGAATAGAGGAAAAAATGGGACACTGTATACACGCTATAATCGGAAATCACGAGTCCATTTGTAAACTGGCGGGCGACTGGATTCGCGCGAATGAAATTGAGCTTCCGCAAGGGTTTGGAATGATTCTCTGTACGGACGAGCTTTTAGATGACATTGCCGAGCTTATGGAAACCGAAAGCGAATCAGGCGAGCCTTGCTTTCCCGAACTTGATTATTTCGATGTTTCCGTAAAGGAGCTTATGGAGCGGTACTCATTCCGAACTAAACTCGCCTATATTGAAACCGACTATTTCGGCGGATTCGGAACGCAATCGGGTGTTCTGTACGAAAACGGAAAAATCGCTGTTGCTCCGAAAAGCGGCGAGGGAACGATTAACGCTCTGCTAAAGGAGCTTGGCATTTGGCGAACTTCCGATAAGGATGAGTTTGATATGTTGGAATTATGGAAATACCGCCGAATGGATTAATGGAGGTTTTTGCTTATGTTTGATCGCTATAATGACATTTCAAAGTTTATTACCGACCCGAACAAGTTGAGGGTCGCCGATAACGATGAATATTGCGTCTATATTTCGGATAAAAACGATTACGATATCGCGGTAGATTTGGAGGTGTGCTATGGCGGCTTTGACGAGATGAAGCCGTTTATTGTATTAATAGCAAAGCACATCAACGAGCTTGACAACATCGTTCAGCGGTTCGATCAGCAAAAGAGGGTTCGTGAAAACGGATACAGTCTGGGTCGGCTGCCATCTTCGCCGGGCGTCACGCGGTTTGACTACTCTAAGAGTATGGAGGACGAACCCGATCCTCAAAAGCGAAAAAGCAAGAAATTTCACTTTGGGCTTGAAGTGATATACATTGAAAAGCCGAATTTCGTTACATTTGATTATTGGGATATGAACGCCAATTCTCAGCTGTTCGTTGATTTTGAATACAAGGACGGAAAATTCTTTTTGAGAAGCTACGGTGCGTTTGAAAACATTCCGGACGATTGGGACAAGGGTGATTGAAATGGAGAACCGAAAATTACAGCCATTGAGAATCCCGGGCGGCTGGACGATGGCTTTCAATGATTTCATGGATATTGACCCGATGGAAATCTCCGATGAGAACGATTGGCTTGTTTACTTCAGCGAGGATCTGCTTTATATTTCCACGGAAATAACCCGCAAGTTGAACAAACAAACGGAAACCCAAATTCTGGGTATTGACCTCGGCTGGTATCCCGAGGGCGACCCGAACGGAAGTTTCAAATTACAAGCGATTTTGAACGATAATTGGGAAAATCCACTGCTTGAGTTCTCGTCAAGGAGCAAAGATGAAATCGTGGAAATGTTAGAGCAGTGGCTGTTTGTCAAGTTTATGCCGCGCTATTTTATTGACGAGAAGTCTTTCCGCTGGAATCACATATGTGAATATTCAACAAGATAAGGGGCGAAAACTATGAAATTCAAGAAATTTGACGTTCTGATAGTCGGCACGGGCATTTCGGGAATCTATGCCGCACTGAATCTCAACAGCGAACTGTCTATTCTTATGCTGTCCAAGAAGGAGCTTACCCTGTGCAACTCCGCGTTGGCGCAGGGCGGAGTCGCGGCGGTTATGGATCCCACCAACGACGACTACGAGCTGCACATCAAGGACACGCTGATTGCGGGGCAGTACAAGAACAACCTCGACAACGTGAAGATCCTCGTGGAGCAAGGTCCGCGCGATGTGGAGCGGCTTGTGGAGAAATATGGCGTGGATTTCGACCGTAAGGAGGACGGAAGTCTTGCTTTGACGCTTGAGGGCGGGCACTCCCGCCGCAGAATCGCTCACCACAAGGACACCACGGGCTTTGAAATCGAAACTTGTCTTATTGAACAGGTTCAAAAGCTTCAAAATGTCACGGTGGTGAATAATTCCGTATTGTGTCGCCTGTTTGCCTCTGATGCGTCACGTCCTTGCGACGCCTTTGGGCAAACTGCGCAAACTTCCTGTTTGCGCTTGAAACGAACTGAAAACGTTTTCTACGCGGACGTGATTGTTGATAACATTGAGGGCAAACAGCCGCGTCACGAGTACTACTGCGCCGACTCGGTGATACTCGCAACGGGCGGAATCGGGCGCGTGTATGACTACACCACCAACTCCGCAATTGCCACGGGCGACGGAATCCAGCTTGCGTACAATCTCGGCGCGGAAATCAAGAATCTCAGCTATATTCAGTTCCACCCGACAGCGTTCGCGGACAAGAAGAACCGCGAGAGTTTCTTGATTTCCGAGGCTGTTCGCGGCGAGGGCGCGTATCTGCTCAACTGCCGCAAGGAGCGTTTTATGCCGCGCTACGAGCCTGAGCGAAAAGAGCTTGCTCCGCGCGATGTGGTTTCAAAGTGCATTATGGAGGAGCAGAAAGCAACCGGCTCGGACGAGTTCTGGCTTGATATTTCATACAAGGATTCCGAATTTATCAAGAGCCGTTTCCCGATGATTTACGGAAAGGTTCTCGAACGCGGATACGATATGACCAAAGAACCGATTCCGATTTACCCGTGCCAGCACTATCTGATGGGCGGAATCAACGTTGACGGCAGCGGCGCGACAAACATCGCGGGGCTGTACGCGGCGGGAGAATGCTCGCATACGGGAGTCCACGGGGCAAATCGGCTTGCGTCCAATTCCCTGCTCGAAGCGCTAGTGTTCTCGCGGCTGATTGCCGAGCAGATTAATCAAATTCAACGTGTTCCCGACAATACGGATTATCTGGAATATCCGATGAGCTCCCCCGACGGCAAGCCGCTCCCGCACGGAATCCGCACCGAGATTCGGCACATTATGCAGAAAGCATATTTCATATATCCCGATTATGATGAGGCGGAAAAGGGCTTGAAGAGAATTACCGAGCTTAAGGATATGCTCTCAATCGATGAATGGGCAATTACTCCCGATTTTGTGGAAACAAAATCCATTGTAACCTGCGCATATATCATCTTGAAAGAAATACTTGAAAGGAAAGACGAAAAATGATTTTACTGCCGTTTTATGTGGACGACATCATCAAAACTGCGCTCAGCGAGGACATCAACTACATTGACAGCACCGCCGACCTGCTGATTTCGGAGGAGAGCGTTTCGGACGCGTATTTCGTGTCCAAGGCGGACGGTGTTTTGTGCGGGTTGGAAATTGCGGAGCGTGTGTTCACGATTTTAGACTCCGAAATCCAAATCACAAATCACATTAAGGACGGCGAACGCTTGAAAAGCGGCAACCTTATCGCGGAGTTTCACGGGCACACGCGGCTTATGCTGAAAGCGGAGCGCACCGCGTTGAACATTCTTCAGCATATGAGCGGAATCGCGACCTACACACGCAAATGTGTGGACGCGATTGAGGGTACGGGCGCGTCCATTGCCGATACGCGGAAAACTCTCCCGGGACTTCGCGCGCTGCAAAAATACGCAGTTACCGTGGGCGGAGGGCGCAATCACCGCTACAACCTCACGGACGCGGCAATGCTGAAGGACAACCACATTGACGCTTACGGTTCTATCACCGGCGCGGTGAACGCGCTCCGTCAAAAGGCGGGTCATATGCTGCAAATCGAAGTGGAGACGCGTAATCTCGATGAGGTTAAAGAGGCTCTCGAATGCGGCGTGAACGTGATTATGCTCGACAATATGAGCGTTGACGAGATGAAGTCCGCGTGTGAGCTGATTGGCGGTCGCGCAAAGGCGGAGGCTTCGGGGAATGTTACCCTTGAGAATATCCGCGCCGTTGCGGAAACCGGTGTGGATATAATCAGTCTTGGCGCACTGACGCACAGCGTCTCCGCGTTTGATATTTCAATGAAATGGAGAAAGTGAACAATGGACGATTTACAGGATATTGAGTTTAGATACGATACGCAATTACTTTTAGACGTGGAGAATCCCACCGATGATGTGGAGGATTCGCTTGACGAGTATATCCGCACACATTTCGAGGGGGATTCGCTGTTGGTAATCGCGGACGAGGACGAAAACGGCGTTACCACTGCAAAGCTGCATTTCCACACCAACGAGCCGTGGAAAATCCTCGAATACTGCCGCTCCCTCGGCGAGATTTACGACATTGTTGTTGAGGATATGGTAAGACAATCCAGAGGACAAAAGGGATAATTACAGTTTATCGCCC
Organism: uncultured Clostridia bacterium; assembly: GCA_947175385.1. Lineage (GTDB taxonomy): Bacteria > Bacillota > Clostridia > Oscillospirales > Ruminococcaceae > CAG-115. The sequence continues at coordinate 26,664 of CAMWMN010000005.1, forward strand.
CCGAATAAAGGGGGCGATAGTTTGTATACGGTTAATTGGTAATTGGCGGAGGAATTAGTCCAACGGCTATCTTGAGGATCATCGTTGCGTCTGCGGCATTAACCCTCCCGTCACCGTTTACATCGGCTCTATAAAGCTGTTCGGCATCAAGCGTTATAAGCTCTACCGTGTGTTTCAGAATGAGGGTTGCGTCCTTGGCACTAAATATGCCGTCACCGTTGACATCGCCCTTATAGTTAACGGGGCTAGGTATTGGTATCGGAACGGGGTCGGGAATGGGTTCTGGAGTGGGTGTCGGTTCGGGAGTGGGAGTCGGAGTAGGTGTCGGGTCGGGTTCTGGTGTTGGGTCGGGTTTAGGTTCCGGATCGGGAACATAGTCGGGATCTTCTACGAAAAATGCATGATATGTTACATCACCGGCAGGCATTGTAAAGGAATATTTTTTTTGTTTTACATACGGACTATCGTCTATTAAAGTTGTCGATTCACATTTTAATACAAATCTTCCTACTACATAACCATCCTTGGTAGTTACCGGCGTCAAAGAAACCTCATCGCCTTCACTTGCAAGCTCCTTCACCCATATTGCTCCGGGGCCGTTCAAATAACCGTCTATGTTATATGTTTTTTTAGCGGTATCCGCAAACGCGGTTGTGCCCGGTTTTATGTCCGCAATTTCAAATGCGCCCGCCGTGAGAGCCATAGTCATCGCGGCGGCGATTATTGTCTTGAGTTTCATTGTATTTTTCCTCCTATAAATTCATTTTACGCAAGCCCAACCGCCATCTTGAGAATCAGCGTAGCGTCTGCGGCATTAACTCTTCCGTCGCCGTTTACATCGGCTCTGTCAAGCTGCTCATCGTTGAGCGTTATAAGCTCTACCGCGTGTTTGAGAATCAGGGTTGCGTCTGCGGCATTAACTCTCTCATCGCCGTTGACATCGCCTTTCTTGTACTGCGGAGTAATGGGTTCTGTCGGGGTGGTCGGTTTTGTGGGTTCTGTAGGAGTAGTCGGAACGGTGGGTGTAGTTGGCGTTGTAGGCTCTGTCGGGGTGGTCGGCGTTGTGGGTTCTGTCGGAGTGGTCGGCGTTGTCGGTGTTGCGGGTTCTGCCTCCGCAACTACTATAACGGGCTTTGCGGGCATTGAAAACGTTCCGCTGTTGCCGGAAAATGACGCTATAACAGTGTCGTCGCCATAAGTCTTTACCTCAAGCTTGGTGAGAATATATCCCGAATCGGGAGTGGCGGTTACGGATACAGAATCGCCGTAATGTGCAAATCCATACTTATTATTGCCTGTTACGCTGATGCTAACAGTTACATGGTCGCCTGCGTGCGGAGATACACGAAACGAGTTTGCAACATCCACGGTAATAGTAACATCACCCTCCGGCATTCTAAATCCACCTTTTGTTCCGAGTATGTGTCCCGATACTCCGCCGCCGGAATGATTGATTTTAATAATCGAATAAGCGGGTTTTGCGGTTGCGCTTACAAAAACCATTTCACCGGCTTTGGCTTTTGACTTGATGATTATGTCTGAAACAGTGGAATCCCAAACCTCGACGGTTACATCTGCAAAAGTGGTATCCACAATAATGTTATATTCCTGTTGTGTGGATTCTTCCGACGCTGCCTCCGCTCCTGCCGCTGCCGCATTGACTGAACCAATCGCAAGAACCGCAGCGAATGCGGCGGCAAGTATTGCCTTTCCGATATTGAATTTCATTTTTCACCTCTCGTGTTACATAATGCTGATTGCGAAGCTCGTATAGTAACTCTCGGCGGGCGTTTCAAAACCGGGACTGTCCAAAATGGTTACTGTGGTGATTCCTTGATATATTCCCGACTGTACGGGCTGGTTGCTTATTCCCAAAAGTTCATCGCCCGTATAAGTAGTATCAAACCGCACTTTCTTCAGCGTAAAGGATTCGCCCGGCTCAAGGGGAATGAGTTTTATCGCGTCGTCCCAGTACCGTACTGCGTCGATGTCGTTCAGCTTTCTGTCGTCAAGGCTAATGTTGGTGCGGATTTCCGTGTGGGTATCCGCGGTCGCAGTCGGAACAAAAATATAGAACTTCTTGTCAGACTTGTTGGTTACCTCTGCATCGACGGTGATTATATCGCCCTTTTTGTACGCGTACTTCTCCAGATCCACCTGTAATCTGAGCTTATCGTTTTCAAAGACGGAACTCAGCGGTTCGGGCTCTGTGGATTCGCTGGGGTCGTCGGGGGTGACGGGATCGGTTGCGGGTTCATCGGAAGCTCCCGAAGTAATCTCGATTTGGAATTTCACGGTAACATCCTCCGTAACATCCGCATTAAATCCATCTGTCACTATAACGGTGCTGAATACACCATAAACTCCAACTTCCGCGTTCGAGGTATCAAACCGCCTTACAACTGTATATAATTCGCCTGGATTTACGGGAATATATTCCATCATATCATTGCCAAACTGTACCTCGTCCATATCAACCAGTTTGTTTTCCCCCAGAGAGATAACGGTTTTGATATCCAAATGTGCTTCCCTTGTGCTGGTCGGCGAAACGATATAAAACGTCTTGTCGGACTTGTTGTAAACTTCTGCGGTAAGGTCGATTATCTCGCCCTTTTTGTATTCGGATTTCGGGATACCAACCGACAACCTTACCTTGTCGTTTTCAGCAGATTCGATTTTCTGATCTGTTACAACCGGCTCGACAATCTTGTCAACCACAAGCTCCAAATCATCGAATGAAAGAGTTTCTTTGCTGACATGAGAACCATCAGCAGTACATAGATATAGCTTTTTGTCTTTCAGCACAAGGCTGTCGTAATGCCATCTGCTCTCATAGCCCTCAACCTTGTATTCATATTCCTTTTGGTTTCTGACATCAGCGACCCTGACGGATTTTTCACCGCTTTCGTTGGTAACAGCGGCTGCGATTTCACGATAGCCGTCAAAGTTCAGGTCGCACAGGTAAACGCTTCTGACATATACTTTATTTGAGAACACTCCCCAACCATCTATATTCATGTCAAACGTGGATAAACGCATAATCGTTTTGTCATTGCGTATTTGAAAATACTGAAGTATTCCAAGTTCTTCTATGGTGAAAGTAAGCGGCAGTTCGCTGTCGGTGTACCCAGGGTAAATCTCCTCGGCGGCAATAGTATTCAAGCTCGATTGCGTTGGACCATTCGGTACAACAGGGATTTTGCCCTTGCCTATATTCACGGCGATAACGGCACCCACTGCCGCGCAAACCGCCAGACAAGCCGCCGCAGCCGCCGCGATTCCCCACGGCAAGTGACGCTTGGTCATATGAATCTCCTGCGGCTGAACTACCTCCGATTTCTCTTCGTTGGGAAATGCCGCGTCTACAAAGCTATCGTCAATATCGTTAAACATTTCAAAGATTTCTTCTGATTTCATATCTCATAACCTCTCTTTCGTAAATGCGTCTTTAGTTTTTTGCGAACTCGTGAAAGCGTGACGGACACATTGTTCTCATTTGTTCCAAGTGTTTCGGCGATTGACTTGACGCTATCGCAGTACCAATACCGCAAGACGAATATATTCCGATTCTGCTCCGGCAATGAACTCAAAAAAGCGTTTATCTCGCGAATTATCTCCGAACGCTCGTATTGTTGCTCAATGTCGGCTTTGCCGGAAATCAGCTCGGATAATTCCTCATACACCGCCGTAATCTCGCCGCTGCCGCGCTTTTCAGCAGTGAGCTTTTTCAGGCGGTTAATAGCGAGGTTTCTGGTTACTTTTCCCAGAAAAGCGCGCAGAGATTTCGGATCGTGCGGCGGAATCAGCTCCCAAATCCGCATCATAGCGTCGTTTACGCACTCCTCGGATTCTTCGTGAGAGTTTAGTATATTCATCGCGATTTTGCCGCAGTAGTTTTTGTACTTGAGTTGAAGTTCGCCCACTGCGGTGTCACTGCGCTCCATAAATTTACGGATTATTTCGGTGTCCTCCATAAATGGCACGTAATCACCTCCAAAAGATCTTTCACTATTATAGACAAATTTTATCACCAAATCTTACAGACTCGGAAAAATTTTCCTCGAATTTTTTACCCCAAAAATAATTCAAAATATTGTAATTAATTCGCTAAAAGCTCTTGACAAATACAATATGTTGTGATATAATAAAAGCGTAAACGCTTTTATTATATTTTTGTCCACGCGCATACGTTCGCTATTGGCTCACTTCGCGCGATTATGGACAATTATATCACAAATTCTCCGAATTTGTGATATAATAAGATACAACTAAGAAAAAGGAGGATCGTGATATGGTAGACGTTAATGTCATCGGCGGGAAAATCTCCCGCGAGGAAATCGATTATTACATTGGCTGCGCCGAGGTTAAGTACCCCGAAAAGCACCTCCGAGCAATCGATTTGGAGCTTGACGGAGATTTCGTGAACGCAAAGTACTACTTCTCGGACACGCCGTTCCAGAGGATTCGGCGGATTACGGGATACCTTGTCGGAACGCTCGACCGCTTTAATAACGCAAAGCGCGCCGAGGAAAAGGATCGCGTTAAGCATTCTCAGCCGCAGTAACGGCAAAAAACACATCAAAAGGCGTGTTATGCGCTGTAAATATTTAACATTTACGGAGGTATTTGATTATGAAGTATGTATGTCCTGTTTGCGGATACGTTTATGTTGGTGAATCCGCACCTGAGAAGTGCCCGCAGTGCGGCGTTCCCGGAAGCAAATTCAAGGTTGAGGAGGAATCCGCAGGCAAACTGACATTCGCTTGTGAGCACGAAATCGGAATCACCGAGGGCGTTCCCGAGGAGATCGTCAAGGGACTTCGTGAGAACTTCCAGGGCGAGTGCACAGAGGTCGGTATGTACCTCGCAATGGCAAGAGCGGCTTACAGAGAGGGCTATCCCGAGGTCGGAATGTACTACGAAAAGGCGGCTTATGAAGAGGCTGAGCACGCGGCGAAGTTCTGCGAGATGCTCGGCGAGTTGGTTTCGCCGTCCACCAAGGAGAACCTTCAGGCACGCGCTAATGCCGAGCACGGCGCAACCCAGGGCAAGCTTGACCTCGCCAAGAAAGCAAAGGAGAACAACCTTGACGCTATCCACGACACCGTTCACGAGATGGCTAAGGACGAAGCTCGCCATGGCAAGGCATTTGAGGGTCTGCTGAACCGTTACTTCAAGTGATTTACACGTAATTTACAAAAACCAATCCCCGCTCACCAAGCGGGGATTTTTGTTATTTCTTGATAATCCAATATCCGTTGTACGCGTAGCCATCGTTCGTTCCAACCATCAGATTCTCCGACTTCTTGAAACCGAATTTCTCAACTGCAGCGATTCGCTCCACCGCGTAATTCGGGGCTTTCGTGATTATCTCGTCACAACCGAACAGCTCAAACGAGGGGGGAACGATCACCGAAATAATTCCGTGGAGAACGTCCGCCCTTTCGCAGTCGCTGCGTACATCAAGCCGCAGTACGCCGCAATTGTTGAATGTGTCGGTTGCCCCCGCTCTGCGGAACATCTCAATCGTTCCGACAGCCTTTTGCGTTGACTTATCAACAACCGTAAACCGCACAAACCACCCCTTTGTATAAGCGTCAAGCCAGAACTTTACCGCCTCAGCCATTCTCTCCTTAGTGGGATAGTAGAAATTATCGCCATCGCAGTTGTCGCTGTTGAAAAACGGGAGCGCGTTTTTGTCGCTGTAAATCTCGAACAAATCATCGAGGTCGCGCTCCTCCAGAAAGCGAACCAGGTACTTGTCACTTTCAAACGCGGGGCAATTCTTATATACGTCCATAGATGTAAACTCCTTTTCTCAAAACCCTGTTCGTTATGAACGGGGCTTTCGCTGTCTGTTAAACTGGGTGAACCTTGTTCTGCTTATCCGCGTGCTGTGCGTCAATGCCGAGCTGCTTGTCACGGCGCTTCTCGAAATAACCGGGAGCAACCTTCGGGAACATCGCATAGGTGAGGATATCCTCAACGGACGAGCCGTCACACCACTCCTTAGCCTCTTCCTTCATCGTATCAAACTCGGGCTTGAGATTATCCGCGGGACGGCAGGTAATCGGTTCTTCATCACCGAGAATCTTCTTGCGGAACTCGGGGTCAATATCCACGGGAGTCTTTCCGTACTCGCCCTTAACCATCGCCTTGAACTCCTTGGTGACGGTCTTATAACGCTCGCCTGTGATTACGTTGAACACCGCTTGAGTGCCGACAATCTGCGAGGTCGGAGTAACCAACGGCGGGAATCCGCTGTCCTTGCGCACTCTCGGAACCTCTTTGAGTACCTCCTCAAGCTGATCCGCCTTGCCCGCCTGTTTAAGCTGCGACAACAGATTGGACAGCATTCCGCCCGGAACCTGATAAATCAAAGCCTTGGTGTTGGTTGCCAGCATTGACGGGTCAAGCAATCCGCTGTCGATATACTTCTTGCGCAGTCCCATAAAATACTCACGAACTTCGTTAAGCGCAACCAAATCCAGACCCGTATCGTACTCGGTGCCCATGAAAGTCGCGACAATCGACTCGGTAGGAGCGTGCGAAGTACCCAACGCAAGCGGCGACATTGCGGTATCAACGCCGTCAACACCTGCCTCAACAGCCTTGATAATGCACATTGATGCCAGTCCCGAGGTGTAATGTGTGTGGAGCTGAATCGGAATCTTCACCGCCGACTTCAGATCCTTGACAAGGCTCTCCGCCTCGTACGGAGTCAACAGAGCTGCCATATCCTTAATGCAGATGGAATCCGCGCCCGCGCTCTCCACTTGTTTCGCATAGTTCATATAATACTCGTGAGTGAACACATCGCCCGTAGTGTAGGAAATCGCCACCTGAGCGTGTCCGTTCTCCTTTTTCGCCGCCTTGATCGCGGTTTCGAGGTTGCGAATATCGTTCAGCGCATCAAAGATCCTTATGATGTCGATACCGTTCGCAATCGACTTCTGCACGAAATATTCCACCAGATCGTCCGCATAATGCCGATAACCGAGCATATTCTGCCCACGAAACAGCATTTGCAGCTTGGTGTTGGGCATTTCCTTGCGGAGAATACGCAGACGCTCCCACGGGTCTTCGTCCAGAAAGCGAATGCAGGAATCGAACGTTGCGCCGCCCCAGCACTCCGCCGAATAGAACCCGATTTTATCAATCGCGGGCAGGATCGGACGCATATCGTCCATACCCATTCTCGTGGCAATCAGCGACTGGTGCGCGTCACGGAGAATGGTTTCTGTGATTTTCAGTTTACCCATAATTTGCACCCCTTACGCGTTGATCGTAACGACGGCTGCGCCCGTTTCAACGGAATCGCCCTTGTTTACGCAAACCGCCGCAACTACGCCATCTCTGTCGGAAACGATGTCGTTCTCCATCTTCATAGCCTCAAGAACCGCGACAACCGTGCCGTTTGTAACCTTATCACCAACCTTGACCTTAACCTCCACGATTGTGCCGTTCATCGGCGCGCTGATGGGAGTTCCGCCCGCAGCAGCCGCTTTCTTCGGAGCAGCCTTGGGTGTCGCCGCAGCAGCGGGAGCTGCTCCCGCGCCGTTCTCCTCAACAGTTACGTCATAGGTATTCCCATTTACGGTAATTGTATAATTCTTCATATTTGATACCTCTCTATGATAATTTACAGAAATCTTCAATTAAAAGCTGAAATTCGCATGCTTTCTGTGCGGCGCAGAAACGCGTTTGTCCGCACACATTTCCAGTGCCGAACCGATTGCCTCACGGGTATTGGCAGCATCAATCACGCTGTCCACCATACCCAACGAAGCCGCCGCGAACGGAGATGTTACAAGCTCCTCGCCCATAAACACCTTGCCCGCCTCGGGATTCATCGGAGCAATCTGCGCGTTCTCCCACGCGAATGTGATATCCGCGCTGTCGAATGCCGCGAACGCCGCTCCAAAGGCCTTTCCGGAAATCAAGTTAATTTTAACGGTTGTAGCTGTCGCGTAAACCTGCGACAATCTCGCGCAATCGCGCACAGAACCGCTAAGCTCCGCCGCCGAGCTGCCCTCAAAGCCCTCAGTGTCGATAATCGTAACCACGGGAATCGAGAACACGTCCGCAAACTGAACAAACCGCGCGATCTTCGCGCAATCAGCCGAGGTGAGCTTTGCTGCCTTACCGGTAGCCACAAACGCAATCGTGTCCATGTCTACCGCGCATAATGCCGTATATGCCGCGCTGCCGAAATCCGCCGAAAACTCGATGACGCTGTTCACGTCCGCGATCGCGCTCACAAGCTCTGCGCCCTTTAGCGACGCGTTTATCTCCGACGTGTTTTCCTCCGAAGTTTCGACCCACCCCGTGGAAAGGTTGTTTTGAGGAAGTACGGATACAAGCTGCTTTACCTTGTTTATCGCGTCGTTATCGTCCTTTGCCGAGATTTGACAAACTCCCGACTTCAGCGCGTTAGCCGCCGAACCCGCGCCCCCAATCTTTCCGTCAGCATTGTTGAACGGCGATGTAAGGAACAGTTCGCTCTTTTCGGTGATGACCGCAACGTCCGCCATTGCCGCCAGCATAGCCGCGCATCCCGCGCAAACTCCCGTAATCACAGCAATCTGCGGAACAACTCCCGAAACAGCCGCTGAAGCTTTCATAATATCGCCGTAAGCCGCCAGAACCGCCATTCCCTCGTTGATGTCGCCGCCCTTGGAGTCAAAAAATCCCACAACAGGGTATCCCGACTTCGCCGCAAGCTCGTACACTCTCTTGATTTTCAAAGCTGCGGTCTTATCCACCGCGCCGCCGCGCACGGAAATATCCTGCGCGAACGCATAAACGCGCTGGAACGAACGACCGGCTGACACCACCTCTCCGTATCCCGCGACAACGGAGCTTAACTCACCGTCCGCAGAGAGGAACTTGTCCAATTCCACAAAGCTGTCCTCGTCAAAGAACGCGCTCAGCCGTTTTCTAGCGTCGCTGTCGGGAACGCTCTGCTCCATTTCAGCCAATGATTTTGTAACCATCTTTTGCCCTCCATTTATAATAAGTATGGCAAACCAATGCCAAAAAAATATCCATATTAATTATACTACATCGCCGCGTAAATAACAAGGGCATTTTTCGCGAATTTTAATTTTTTCCGTTTTGATATAATTCAACCGTCAATTTTTGGTGATTTTTACAAAACGCTATCTTGAAATATACGCGACCATGTGCACAAATCTTTACCTTTTCCGATGTTCCCGCATAAAAAACGGAAACATCGCGGCTACCCCAACTACCGCTAAAATGACATTATACTGTACAGGTGCAATAAAGCAGACATTAAAGAGCATATGTATCAAGGCAGTTGTTATAAGATTATTATACGTAAGGTAAAATTTACCAAACACCAACGAAATCAAAATTGTCCAACTAAAATATAATGCGGTTTCCCCAACCCCGAGGGAATTTCTGATTGTCCACATAGGTATGTGCCAAACCGCCCATACCACGCTCGTATATATCAGTGCGAACAACTCTCCTTTTACGCTTGACAGTTTGTTCAGCAAAAATGCCCGCCAAGCACTTTCTTCTGCCAATGCTGTGACATACAAGTAAGCACATCCCGCAATAACCGAGAGAACCGAGGGAAAGGCATCGGCAAAAAGCCCCCGTTCGCCCGCAACCAATGAATACACGAACGAAAAACTCAGTCCGACTGCTCCCGTTGCGGCACAGAAAAGAATCGACTTTAACCATATCTTTTCGGCAAACAGCTCCGCGAACCATTTCTTGAACTCGCTGCGCAATGACACAAAGATTACCGATACCACGAGCGGAACGATGACAAACAAGTATTTCGTGGCAATAAACGCTTTTGGGACATCTATGCCGTTTTTTTCCAGAAGAGTTGGCAGATAACAAACAAAAGAGATTCCCCATACCAACACTGTCCACACGAAAACAGTTCTATTTTTCAGCTCCGTATCCTCCCTAATTCGCCCGCTTTGGCAACAATTATCAGTGACCGCAGCAGCCCCTATCAAAAAACGCGTTAATACTCTCGATTTGCGGATTTGCGCCGATAAATCCCAGCCCGCGCAGCCGCGCCAAATCAGCATCCGGAAGCTTGAACCGCGCCTTGTCGATTCCATGGAGGGACATCAGGTTCAGAATCGCACGCGTCAGACCGTCCGTGAAAAAATCCTCGCAGCACAGCTCATCAACCACGAACTCATCGCCGTCCAACTGACCCGCAATCCGACCGAGAACCTCCTCGCCGTCACGCGCGTTGAACTCGATTTTCTCCGTGTTCGCATTGTTCTGCAAAATCTCAATCATCTGTTCCTCTTTCCAATCGCATTGCGGAGCGACTTTAGCTCCTCTTTCGTGAGGTCGCGCCACTCGCCTGTTTTCAGCATTCCCAGCTTCACGCTGCCGATTGCAACGCGACGCAGTCTGCCAACCCTCAAGCCCACCGCGTCGCACATTCTGCGTATCTGGCGGTTCAGCCCCTGTTTAATCACGATTCGCAGAACCGTACGCCCCGGTTCCTCGGTAATCACCTCAACCGTGCACGGAAGAGTGACCTTGCCATCGTCCAGTTTTACGCCCGTACTTAGCTGCGTTAGCTGCTCCTCGGAAACCAATCCGTCAATCGTCACGCGGTAGGTCTTGCTGACGTGGTGCGAGGGGTGTGTGATTTCGTTTGCAAACTCGCCATCATTTGTGAACAGCAACAATCCCTCGGAATTCCTGTCAAGCCTCCCCACGGGAACAACACGCTCGGGAACGCCCTCAAGCAGCTCCACGGCAATTTTTCTCCCCTGATCGTCCGACATAGACGTGATATATCCGCGCGGCTTATTCAGCATTATATACCGCTTCTGAACAGGAGCTTCAGCGATGGTCTTGCCGTTCACCGCGATAGTATCCCGAGCAGGATCCGCTTTATCACCGAGAGAGCACGGGCGTCCGTTAACGGTAACATCGCCTCGTGAAATCAACTCCTCGGCTTTTCGCCGCGAACAAAGTCCACTGTCCGCAATTATTTTTTGAATACGTACTTTTTCCATTTTAACCTCATAAAATATGTATTCGAAGCAGATTGCTCCGAAATGGCTTGCAGAAACGTTTTGACGGATTTTTACCCGTTCCGGATCACGTAAATCCGCTCCACGAGAGGGCTTACCGGCACTCGAAAACTCCGTAAAAAATCCGCCAAATTTCCCGCCAAAATCAACTCCGCGCAAACCCGCTCCCACAAACGATTTGACGCGTTTTCACCGTGTTTGTAAACATGCAAGCCCGCCTGGAGAGCCGATTCACACGTATATCCCAAAGAACCGCAAAAATCTGCTCCACAATGACAGCCCACTCTTCTCTGATTCAATCGAATCCGCCGCGTAAAGTGACACGGATTTGACGGTTTTTCCGTCAAGCACAAACTCAATAGAGCCGAGCTTGTCGCCCTTTTGGACATCATTGTAAACGATTCTCGGCAACAGTATGCGCCGCTCCAGTCTTTGCCGCTGCGAGGAAGTGAGCGAGATTGTAGCCTTATCTGCGTAAACGCCGACCGTCTTCCCTGTTCCTGCGACCGAAACCTTTGCGGAGCAGCTCGTATCCGCGTCATACGCGCTCACCTGTGTGAATCCGTAATCCAACATCTTCTTATGATCGTTCCAGTCATCGGGAGCGTTCAATGTAACCGCGATAAGCTCCACGCCATCACGCTGCGCCGCCGAAACCAAACACCGCCGCGCATTATCGGTAAAGCCCGTTTTAATGCCGATTGCGCCCTCATACTGCTTTAGCATCTTGTTGGAGTTGTATAGAGTACGCTTGTACGGCGGATTTCCGAACTCAACTTCCTTATACTGACAGGAAACAACCTCTCTGAAAATCGAATTCTTCATCGCGTATGCCGCCAACATTGCCAAATCGTAAGCCGTAGTGTAATGTCCGTCTGCATCAAGCCCCGAGGGAGTCGCGAAGTGCGTGTTTTTAAGCCCCAGTGTGGCGGCTTTGGCATTCATTTTCTTCACGAACGCGCTCATACTCCCAGAAACGGACACCGCCGCCGCGTTCGCCGCGTCATTGCCCGAGGGCAGCAGGATTCCGTAAAGCAAGTCACGCCGCGACACGCGGTCGCCCTCGCGCAAGCCCATGGACGTGCCCTCGACCATAATCGCATAGCTGTCCACTGTGAACTCGCGGTCGAGGTCGCCCGCCTCAATCGTCAATATCGCCGTCATTATTTTGGTTGTGGAAGCCATCGCGCGCTGCTCGTCCATATTCTTGGAATACAGCACCGTGCCTGTTTCCGCCTCGATTACTACTGCAGAAACCGCTGAGATTCCGGATACTGCCGCATCGGCGCGAATCTGCGTGAACGGCACTATCATCACGATTGCCACCAAAACCGAAATTATCTTTTTCATTTGCTCAACTCCTAGATATTGGTATTTCTACCGCATTTTAGGAGTATTTTGCGCAAAAATCCAAGGATTATTCTCCGCCGATTTCCGCTTTCTTATCCTTATCGTTTTCTTCTGATTTATCGGTTTTCTTGGACTCCTTAGCTGCTTTTTTGTCTGCCGCCATACCCTTGATTTTCTCGATAAGTCCGGGGATCGCGTCAATTGCGCCCTCAAGCGGCGAAGACTTGCTGTTGCCAAGCTCAAGCAGCTCCACATCGCCGTCTGCCTTGATTACGATAAATGCCACCGGTTTTACAGTAACGCCCGCGCCGCTTCCGCCGGCAAACTTCTCCGCCGCCTGAGTGGGCAGATCGCTGCCGCCGCTTGCAAATCCGAACGACACCTTTGACACGGGGATAATCGTTGTACCCTCGCTTACGATCGGAGTCCCGATGATAGTGTTTACGTCTACCATCTCGCGGATTTTGTCCATAGAAATTCCCATAATACCTTCAATAGGATGTGCCATATCTCTTCTCCTTATTTAAATTTGCAAATCCAAAACCGTGCAGATGAAACGGCAAAGCCGTTTCATCTGCACTCGCTGAGCGACCCGTTACACCGATTCTCGGTGTTGCGCATCGCTCGCGTTTTGAATTTGCCTGCGTTACTTATTTTAAATTGCAAACCGCGAACCGCACCCACGAAATTGGACTTCGTCCAATTTCGTATGCGCTATCTGAGCGACCCGTTCCACCGCTGCGCGGTGGAACGCGCCGCTCGATTTCGCGGTTTGCCTACGTTACCGATAGGTTGATGCTAATTTATACGCTCATAGCTTTGCTGCAAATAGGGTTAATTTGGAATATTTCGCTCTTAGACGTGCTGTTATCGCATAATGAAAGAATCATTACTTTCCAAGCAGCTTTCCAACGGCGATTTTCGCTTCCTTGTGACCGCCGTAATATTTCACGGCGCGACCAATTATCGAAAATAAAAATCCCAATGCCGCAGCAAGCGACAATCGAACCTCGCAATAAGCGGAATATTCCGTCTGCTCACACTGAAAATCCACGCCGATATTTATTCTATCCGGCGCCTTGAGTGTGAAAAAGTTGTCGACCCAACCGAGCGCGTTTCCGACAAGGATATTCGTTGCGCCGAAGTTTAGTGCCGCCTTTGCCGCGTCGTTGCCGCCGCATATGATTTCCAACCGCAGATGTGAAATCTCCGTGCGCTTGAGAATGCGTTTCAGTGGCTTTCCTATACTGTCCAGTGCGAGTTTCACCAACGCGAGAATATCCGACAGATTCGGCTTGGGCTTTTCCGCGGATTTTTCCGCTGGCTTCTTCGATTCTTCGGCGGACTTCTCCGACTTTTCCGCAGATTTCTCTTCCTTCTTCGCTGAGTCCTCGGACTTTTCCTCTGCTTTTTCTGCGGATTTGGCGGCTTTCTTCGCGGATTTTGCCGCTTTCTTGTCCTTCTTGGCGGTCTTTTTCCGTTTCGAGGGAATTTTGAACACCGTGAACATCAGATAGGATACCTTCAAATACAGCTCCTCGCCGTAATCGAAAATCACCGTGACCCGCCCCGTGAGAATCAGCAGCACCACCAACAAAACCGCTGCCGCAATCAACAGCCCCGTCATTGATCTTCCTCCGAGATTTCCAGCGGATTGCCATCGTATGTCATTTCCTCGTACTCCTCAAGGTCGATCTGGTCGGTGCTGCCGGGAATCGGTGGGAGATTTTCAAGACTTGACAGCCCAAAGCACCGCAGAAAGTTATCCGTGGTTCGGTAAGCAATCGGTCGCCCCGGAACATCATTCAGCCGCCCGTGCTCCTCAAGGAGATTCCGCTCCACAAGGCTTCGCACAACGCCGCTGCTATCCACACCGCGAACCTGGTCTACAAAACCGCGCGTGACGGGCTGATTGTACGCGACAATCGCCAACACCTCCAGCGCGGCGGGCGACAACGGAGCTTGGCGGCGCGTTTCCATCGCGGTCTTGATATACCGCGCGAAATCGGGCTTGGTCATCATCTGAAAGCTCTCGCCGAGTTTCCCTATCGTGAACGCGCTCCCTTGCTCGTCATAACGCGCGTTCAGACGCTCCACAATACGCAAGACCGTTTCCTTTTCGATTTCACACGCTGCGGAGAGTTTATCCGCCTCGATCGGCTCTCCGCACGCGAAAAGCACCGCCTCAACCGCCGCCATTCCCTCGCTGAATTTCACTCTCCGTCCCCCCTTATTTTAATAGCAAATTGCGAACCGTACAGATGAAATTGGGCAAAGCCCAATTTCATCTGTACTAGCCGAGCGACCCGGCACACCGCTTCGCGGTATGCCGTGCCGCTCGCTTTCGCGATTTGCACGAAACACCGAAACGCGGATTTATGTTATAACACTCTAAACGCGTTGTTATTGCGTTGCCTTTAATTATCATCATCTTCCTGCCAAATACGCGCCCTGTCCTCGGCGGTTGCAAGCCGCACGCTTGCGCCGTCTTCACTGATGATGATTCTGCCGTCCTTGGAAAGCTCCAACACCGCCAGAAATATCGCTACCTTACGTGAGCGTGACATACCGTTATACAGCTCCGTCAGCGGAACTATGGTATTTTTCCGCAGACTCTTGAGGATACCCACAACGCCCGTGAACACTGTAACATAGCTCTTCTCCACCACGGGCGCGGCGGGCGGACGATTGTAACTCGCCTTTTTCCGCGAACGCTCCGCGACCGCGCCATACGCAAGCTGCAGCTCCTCGGGCTGATGTGTGCGGTGGTAAGTGCTGTCGATGTCCAACTCAACAGGGCTGCGAACGTAAATCGTATCGCCCTGCCAACGCTTTTTCAGCCGCGCCGCCATGGTCTTTGCCACGGCAAGCTCAATCAACGCGCCCTGAAGCTCCTTTTTGAGCTTCTCCGCTTCTTCCTTGGGCAACAGAGCCGCGGATTTTATCAGAATCAGCCGCGCCGCCATATCCAGAAAGTCCGCAGTGACTTCGATATCCGCCTCGGTCATACGTTCGAGGTACAGCAAAAACTGATCGAGCAGTACGGTAATCTCAATGTCGTATATGTTCAGCTTGTGCTTCTGAATCAGCATCAGCAGCAAATCAAGCGGTCCCTCAAAGACATCGAGCTTGAAATTCAGCTCCGTCATATCAACCGACGAATCCTGTTGCGAAATTCAGGAATCTCATAACCGCATCAGAGAGGTAGAACAGCGGTCCGTTAAGAACTCTTGAAATCAACAGAACGAAAAATATGAAATTAATAATCTGCGCGTGGGTTTCAATCCAATAAGTGACGCGGTGCGGCAGAAACCATTGAATTATGCCGTAACCGTCAAAGCCGGGTATGGGCAGAATATTCAGCACAGCAAGAAACACGCTTATCTGCGCAGCACTTGCTAATCCGATGAACACCCACATCAGAGCCTCGGAAGCGGGCGCTGCACCAATAACGAGCTTCCCGATAAGCATCAATATATACCCCAGCACGACCAGTGATACGGGGCCGGTAAGCGAAATCAGTATCACTGCCTTTTTCTGCGAAACCTTGTGACAGCGCGCAGGGTTCACCGGCATGTACCTTGACCAACCGATGCAGCAAATGCACATACACAACGCGCCCAGCGGGTCGATGTGCGCCAAGGGATTCAGCGTCAGCATACCCGCTCTTTCGGCAGAGTCATCTCCCAGTTTTTTGGCAACCAATCCGCGGCAATAAGCGCGTAACGGAAAACACAGGAACAATACTACAAATGTAGAGAAAAAACTCAGAACAACCATCATTAATGGTTCTCTTCCGGCAAAAAAATCAAACAGATAAAGTAACGGTCCTTTCAAAATGTACCTCCTTAAAATTTCTATTGTCATTTATCAAGAATACATTACTTTATATTATAACTCATTTTGTAATTTTTTTCAAGTGGTTAGCGGAAATTTTTTCAAAATCCGCGAAAAAACTATTGACAAGCGGAATAAATTGATGTATAATAAAGGTGTAAATGCTATGATGAGTGTGTTTTATACGCTGCGTCAAGACAGACTTCGTTCAGAGAGCCGCCGGGTGGTGAAAGGCGGTCGGAGTTCCTTGGTGTAATCAACTCGGAGCAGGTTGTTTGAAAGCGGAAACGAATGCGTTTTCGCGACTAAAACGGCACGGAGCCTCACCGTTAAAGGAGGGTGCATTGACGGATGTACGAGCGAATTGCAAAAATTTCACCCTGTCCGTCGGATTATACTGCGGACGGGTTTTTTATTTCCTGTCCAAAACCCGGAGGTTATTATGCTTACATTAGACATGATTTACAAGGCTCAGCACGTGCTGAAAGAGGTTATCCGTAGTACCGACCTCATCAAAGCACCGAAAATCAATCCCCAAGCGGATGTTTACCTCAAAACCGAGAATTTGCAGATTACAGGCTCGTTTAAGGTTCGCGGCGCGTATTACAAGATCTCCCAGCTCACCCCCGAGGAGCGCGAAAAGGGAGTAATCGCTTGCTCTGCGGGCAACCACGCTCAGGGAGTCGCTCTGGCGGCAACCAAGGCGGGTATCAAGTCGCTGATTTGCCTGCCGGACGGCGCACCGATTTCCAAGGTCGAGGCAACAAAGAGCTACGGCGCGGAAGTCTGCCTTGTTCCCGGAGTTTACGATGACGCGTACAATAAGGCATTGCAGCTCCGTGATGAGAAGGGATACACATTCATTCACCCGTTCGATGATGAAATGGTTATCGCGGGTCAGGGAACGATCGGTCTGGAGCTGCTCGAACAGCTCCCCGATGTGGACGCGGTTGTTGTTCCGATCGGCGGCGGCGGACTGATTTCGGGCGTGGCGTTCGCGATAAAGTCGCTGAACCCGAAAATCAAGGTGTACGGAGTTCAGGCAGCGGGCGCGCCGTCTATGTATAACTCCATAAATGACGGTAAAATCGAGCGTCTGGACAGCGTTTCCACCATCGCGGACGGAATCGCGGTCAAGGAGCCGGGCGAGAATACATTCAAGCTCGTTGATCAGTACGTGGACGGGGTTTATACCGTCACCGAGGACGAAATTTCCTGCGCGATCCTGTCGCTTATCGAACAGCACAAGCTGATTGCCGAGGGCGCGGGCGCAGTTCCCGTGGCGGCGGTTATGTTCAACAAAATCCCCGCCATAAAGGGGAAGAAAGTCGTGTGCCTTGTTTCAGGCGGAAATGTTGATGTTACGATTCTCAGCCGTGTGATTCGGCGCGGTCTGGTCAAGAGCGGACGCGCGTCTTTGCTGACTATCGAGCTTGTAGACAAGCCCGGTCAGCTTGTGGGAGTGTCCAAAATCATCGCGGATCTGGGCGGAAACGTCACGGGAGTTCACCACGAACGCGCCGATGAGGGCGAGAACATCAGCGGCTGTTTCTTGAGAATCCAGTTGGAAACGCGCAACTTTGAACATCTGGAGCAAATCAGAACGGCGTTGAAGGACGCAGGCTTCAAGGTAGTGGATAACGCGTAACGGCTTTTACGGAGGGTTGTATGGAGCTTTCGGATTTGATTTCGGGCGGAAAAAACTGCGTTGAGATTTTACCGCCCGACCCGCCTTGCGCCGCAATCAACGCGGAATATTTTCAAGCGGACGAATCGAGCAATTTCGGGCTGTTGATAAATCAAAGCGGCGGAGTAACCGCCGAGGGAGTTGTACGGCTGCTCGGAAGTACGCGCGATACCGATTTCCGCGACATCAATATGTTCAATATCAAGTTCGGCGGCAATGGGTATATTATTCTCGGCGATGATATTTTCGGCGGAATTTTCGCGCTGAACACCGGACTGCTCCCCGAATGTCCCGGAAACATCATCTATCTCTCCCCCGATACCCTTGAATTTGAGGATTTGGAAATCAAGCTTTCGGGGTTGTTCGAGTTCTTGGCAAACGGCGATATACGCGGATTTTACGGGCTTTTCTCGAACGAATTGTTTACGAAGTGTACTGCAATGAACGTGGGATTTAATCAAGTGCTGTCATTTTATCCGCCGCAGTGGAGTAAGGAATTCCGTGAGGGGAATCCCGATGTTCGGGCGATTGACGTTTACGAGCATTACAAAATGATTTTCACACAGCAATAATTTGCCGTCAAGGCAATTGAAAAGGAGATTTTAATATGAAAGACATTCACACGGACAAAGCACCACAGGCTATCGGACCGTACACACAAGCGAAGATTTTCGGCAGCGCGGTGTTCACCTCGGGACAGATTCCGATTGACCCCGCAACAGGCAACCTTGTAGAGGGCGGAATCGAAGAGCAAACAAAGCGCGTCTGCGAGAACCTCAAGGCTGTTCTGGAGGCGGCGGGAACGTCCCTTGAAAAGGTAGTCAAGACCAACTGCTACCTGAAGGACATCGGCGATTTCGCGGCGTTTAACGCGGTTTACGCAGAGTACTTCACCGGCAAGCCCGCGCGTTCCTGCGTAGGCGGTCTGCAAATCCCCAAGGGCGCGCTCGTTGAGGTCGAGGTAATTGCGGAGATATGACATTTTAATGGATAATTTCGGTGCGCCGCTTACGCGGCGCATTTTCAATTTATTTTGAAATATGTATTGATAAATCCCGAATATTATGTTATAATCAATATATCCCCAATAGGGGGATATGGAGGTTACATTATGGTGCATAAACACGAAAACACTAAAGCCGTGATAAACAGGCTTTCAAGGGCCATCGGACACCTTGAGGCAGTAAAGAAAATGGCGGAGGACGGCAGGGACTGCTCGGAGATTCTGATACAGCTTGCGGCGGTAAAATCGGCGATAAACAACACAGGCAAGCTCATTCTCAAAGACCATATTAATCATTGTATCGTTCACGCTGTTGAGAACAATGATAAAAAGGTTCTTGATGAGCTTGCCGAAGCAATCGACAAATTTGTAAAGTAAAATGAAACAAGGGAAATCCGTTTTTTCGCTGTTCTTGCTGCCGCTCTGTATGCGATAAGCTCGCCGTTTTCCAAGCTGCTGCTTGAAAAAATCCCGCCGACAATGCTAGCCGCATTGCTCTATCTCGGCGCAGGAACAGGCTTGTTTATTGTCGGCATAATCCAAAGAAAAACCGGCATATCCAAAAAGGAGCTGCCGCTTACAAGAAAAGAACTGCCATTCATCATAGGAATGGTGGTGCTTGATATTGCCGCGCCTATTTTGCTGATGATCGGGCTTACAACGACCTCCGCCGCAAATGCCTCGTTGCTGAACAATTTTGAAATCGTTGCCACAAGTCTGATTGCCTTGTTTATTTTTAAGGAAGCAATTTCAAAACGTCTTTGGATAGGAATCATTTTGGTTACGATTTCAAGCGCACTGCTTTCATTGGAGGACATTAATGTTTTTTCGTTTTCGTCAGGTTCGGTTTTTGTTCTGTTGGCGTGCGTTTGTTGGGGATTTGAAAACAACTGTACGCGAAATCTCTCATCAAAAAATCCGCTTGAAATTGTTGTAATAAAGGGATTCGGCTCGGGCATCGGCTCACTTGTCATTGCGACTGTGATCGGCGAGTTTTTGGTTAACCCGCTTTACGATTTATTTGCGCTGCTGCTTGGATTTTCCGCATACGGACTTAGCATTTTCTTTTACATTTACGCGCAGCGTTATCTGGGAGCAGCAAAAACGGGCGCGTATTACGCGGTTTCGCCGTTTATCGGAACGCTGCTGTCCTTAGTGATATTCGGGGAAATTCCGCAAACGATATTTGTAATTGCTTTTGCGGTAATGATTATGGGAACTTATTTTATCACAACAGACAATGGGAGGAAAAATAATGAGTAAGAAAAAGGATTTCAAATTCGACAAGAGAGCGGATAAATACGATGAAGAATTTGAAGGGAAATTATCCGAGAAATTCTATAACTTGGTCACCGAAAATGTAATTCTCTCAGACGGCTTCAATGTACTCGATGCAGGCTGCGGCACAGGAACGGTTTTAAGACGTCTTTCCGAAAAGTGCGAAATAAACTGCTTCGAAATTGACGTTGAGGAAAAGATGTTAGCTCAGGCGCATAAGAAATGCCCAGATATGGATATCCGACTCTGCTCCTGCGACAAAACACCGTTCAACGACGGTTATTTCGATGTGATAGTCGCTTGTATGGCATATCACCATTTCCCCGATAAGGATAAATTCGCCGCGGAGGCGGCCAGGCTGCTGAAACCAAACGGAACGCTTTACATAGCCGATCCGAAATTTCCTCTGCCCGTGCGAAAGCTGATGAATACCGCGCTGTCAATTCACAATGTCGCGGGAGAATTTTTCTCGGCAGACGAGATTTCCGCGAATTTCGCTCCATATGGATTTGAAAAAACAAGCACAAAATCTAACGCGTATACGCAGATTGTTATTATGAGCAGAAAAGCTATGGTATGACACGCATTTTGCCGTAGGCATAATTCGACATTGTTCTGCGAAAAATCCGCTCCGAAAGGCGAGCATTTATCGTATCGGGACTTTATTTTATGCGGTTCTCCCCATCAGGTCGATGGTGAGAACCGTTTTTTATACTGTCTGTTATATTACAGCATATTTTTAATGCAAAAATACCTGTTATGCGATTTTTTATACCTGTTGTTAGAAATTCATTGAAAAAACCTCGATTTTGGGATATTATTAACTCAACGATAAGGCAAATGGAGGTGATTAAAATGACAATTTGGCAGTACTTTTTCTACATCATTTCGGGAGGAAGATAAGTGGAATTTCTTGAGGGTCAATTCTATACGGCGGAGAATCTCCTCTCATACCGTACAAGGGTTGTAAGCGGCGACCTTTATGATTTGCTTCGTTATGTGCGGAACAATTTGGATTCGCTGGAGCTGAAAGTAAATGGTAGGGTCATTCTGAGTATTTCGGAAAAATTCGTAGAAAGGAGCAAACAAATTTACGGCGTTGAGTTACTCATTCCGGTTGATAAGGAGTTTGAAAGTACCGGGCAATATGTTTATAAGCCGACTTTTAAGCTCGTTAACGCCGTATCATTTCGTTTTTACGACAATGGCAATGGATTTGACGAAGCGGAATTAAAGCTCTCCAACTATATAAAAGTTCATGATATGGATGCAGTAACCGGGGTATATTATGTTCTGCAAGGCGATGGTACTGACCGTTGCGGCACGGAATATTGGGATACGTATATTGCCGTAAACGAAAACATTGTTTGACGACCTCAAGGGTGCTGCCGATATTGTCGGCGGCACTTTTCCATTTACAAAAGTATATACCTTTTGTGCCTTTTTTTACACCTGTTGTTAGATTTCTATTGACTTTTTGGGTTGTTATGTAGTAAATATTGTAAAATAATGGAATTAACGGTACGTTTTGAATGTTCCCATTATGGTATAAAAGGAGTGAGCAACATGATGGGCGGTAGACTAAATGGTCAGTGCATTGCAATACAATTCACTGAGAGCAGAATAGTCAATCTTGTCAGCGTAACTTACGCCGACTTGACTAAGGAATATTGAACATCACAAGAGGTTTATTATTGGCGATACTTACGGTTATTATGAGGCGTTGGGAACCGCAATAAGCATCTCGCGGAATCGCTCATAAATGAGGGTTTATAATTATATACACAGTAACGTTCAATCCCGCTGTGGATTACATCGTTTACACTGATGAAATCGCCATGGGAAGAGTAAACCGAGCTAAAAGCGAGGAGATTTATTTTGGCGGAAAGGGTATCAACGTTTCAATGGTTCTAAACGAGCTTCTTGAACAGCTATAAAACGAACCTCTCCAATTTGTGCAGACATCACAAATTGGAGAGGTTCACGAGCTTTATATGGCATTAAGGCGCTAAATTACCCGGAAAAAACATCAATTTTATTTTTGTATCATCAATCCTAAGTCGACTTAAAGGCAATTTCTTGCCGCAAATCAGATTCACATTATTCTTCGTTACGGAATATATATACCTGAAATTCACAAGATAACTTTTATGTATTCGTATAAAACCGTTATTTTTCATTTGTTCCTCGTATTCTCTCATCGTTCCGCATATTTGGATCGTTCCATCGATACACACTATATTTATATAATGACCCATCGCTTCAAAATATTTTATGCCTTTGACAGATTTAATAATTTCTCCTGTTGGTGTTTTGAAAGCAAGATATTCGTCATGTGAAGACAAGACTTCATTCAGGCTTTCTGCCGCTTCGCACAGTTCCTGATCTAAGTTGCTTTTTCTCACAAATCTGAAAGCATCGTATATGTAGCCTTTATAAGCAAGTTCATTTTTGTTGGTAACAAAAATGATTTTTACCTGCCGATTACTCTCGCGGATTTTTTTGGCAATTTGCATTCCATTAATTTTTGGCATACCTATATCTAAAAAAATCGCATCAAAGCAATCATAACCGCCATTCATAAGCAGACTCTCGCCGTCAACGTATGTATTTATCTCGCATTCACTGGGGTAATATGCGCACAGCTTTTCCGAAATACGGTAAGCCATTTCCAAATTGTCATCACACACCGCAAACCTTACCATTATTGTCAACACCCTTCTTGTTCCGAAATCATTTCTACAGACCGGTATATGCTTTTATGTGACATTCTATCATAAAACACTCGAAAATTCAACAGATTTCTAACAACAGGTATAAAAAATCGCATAACAGGTAATTTATTCATATTTAATACACAAAAACGAGAAATGCTGTCGCTATTAACGACAGTATTTTAATTTATTGAAAAAGCCGGTTTCAATAAAATTCTCGCGGTTCTCACCGGGATAATCTGCGCACAGCGACTGACGAGGCAGATGTGGATTAACAAATTTTTGTTATATGGCTTGTCAAATTTGAAATAATATGCTATAATAATAAAGAGATATTC
>CAMWMN010000006.1 GCA_947175385.1 uncultured Clostridia bacterium
TTTTTAAGTCACTCATATTCCGAACTCCCTTTATAAAATAAAGGCGGAAGAAATTCCGCCTTTGATGTTAAAATCCCGCACTATGTGGCAGCGAAACGCCCGATGTTTAACAGCAAATGCCGTCTTTTATCACTATATACTACATTTATTTTGAATTGTCAATACCCTTTTAATAAAAATCGCGGATTTCACACTTGACAAACCATACTGCCGCATTATATAATATGAATAGGACTGCTTCGGCAATTGCGGAGATCAACCTATGCCGATTAGCTTTTCAATTTTCAGGTACAGACCGGACAGCAGCTTTACGTCCTCGAAGTGGTCGGCGGAGTCTGTGAAAACGAGCTTTTCCGCATCTGTGTAGAATACCTTGCGCCACGGACGTCCGCCCTCGTACACGCGAATCGCCGTGAACACCGCCTCGTTGGTCGGAGTAACCGCCTCCTCGGGCTGTGAATCCGCGAGCTTATACACCGCAAAGATGACATTATCCGCGAGGGACTTATCGATAAGCCGCGCGCGGCAGATTATCCGCCCTTGCCGCATCGGGTGCTCCTCAAAACGTTTCGCTTCGTCAAACGTGTACATATAAATCGGGTCATGAAACCAAATGGAGTTCTGAATCGGCTTGGCAAAAACCATCTTGTAAAATCCGCGCTCGGACACGATCCGCACAAAAAACGTCTGGTGATTATGCGCGGGCAGCGCGTAAATATCGCATAATACCGAACCACATTCGTTTCGGAAGTTTTTATGCGCCAGCTCGGTTTCCGCAACCTCAATGTCGCGCAGATACGCGCTGCGCCAATCGGTGAAGTTTTCGGATATTCGCATAAAAATCCCCCCTTATTTTAATGGCAAATTCAAAAACGCGCAAACGAAATAGCTTTGCTTTTCGTTTGTGCTCGCTAAGCGTTACCTCACACCTTCGGTGTTCGGCAACGCTTGCGTTTTGAATTTGCACTGGTCGCCGTTAGGTTGCTTGAGGTTTTGCACCACGGAATTGCCCCCATTACCTCCATTATAACATTTTTCAGTTCCCAATATTACGTTGATTTTAGTCGAATGTGGTTTTCTGTAAGGGTATTGGGTTATCTTTATTATAACACTATTTTCCCGAAATGTCAACCTTATGGGAACCAAAAAAATTATTAGTTATTTTTATTTGGCTCTCCACCCTGCTGCGTGGGGCTGAGAGCCGAAAGAAAAGTTGGTTTTTGGATTTCCTTATCCCGAAAGGAGTTACTATGAAAAAGTTTCTTGGAAGATTCTGGGTGTTTATTTCGCTGATTCTGGCGGCGGCTATGTATTTTCTGCTGCCGTTGTTCCCCAGTTTTACGGAATACGTTATCTCGCGCGGACTGAACAAAATCATCACTGTGCCGCTCGGATTTCTTACAAGCCTGATTCCCGTTTCGCTTACCGAATGGCTGCTCATTTTAAGTATACCTGTTATAATATTTCTGATTGTTCTGCTTATAGTGAAATTGCGGAAAAGCGAGAAAAAGTCGCGGACACTCCTCGGGGCAGGGAAATCCCTTGTGGGAGCCGTTTCAATCACGGCATTTCTGTATATGACTTGTCACGGCGCGAACTATTACCGCTATCCGCTGGAGCGCAATATGGGTCTGGACACCTCTCACCGCTCTCAAGAGGAGCTTCAGCGGGTCTGCATTATCTTAGCCCAAGGAGCGGCACAAGCCCGCACGGAGCTGAACGCTCCCGAGGACGCGGAATTTGAGTTTTCCGAGAGCATTTACACCGAGCTTACCCGCGCGGGGAGCGGCTATTCCGCGCTTACCGATGAATACCCGTTCTTGTGGACATCCATCTGGCGGCAAAAGCCCGTAATGCTCTCCGAGCAGTGGTCATACACGTTCATCGTGGGTATGTATTTCCCGATGCTTGCCGAGTGCAACATAAACACCGCTCAGCCCGATTATGCCATTCCGTTCACCGCCGCGCACGAAAGCGCGCACTCGCGCGGAATCGCCTTTGAGAACGAGTGCAATTTCCTCGCGTTTTTGTCCTGTATAAACAGCGAATATCCCGAATATCGCTATTCGGGATATATGGAGGCATTGAGTTATTGTCGGCGCGACCTCGATTCCGAGTATCGCAAAGAGGTGGACGAATACATAACCGATGGAATGTGGGCGGATTATGCCGCAAATAACCGTTTTTTAGATGACCATAGAAAGGAAGTTCAAATCGGCTCAAGCTCGATTTCCGTTGCGGAAGTTTCCTCCCAGGTGAACGACACTTTCATAAAGTCGCAAGGCGTAGAAGAGGGAGTGCGCTCTTACGGGCAAGTAACCGACCTGATTTTAGCCTACTATGGTAGTTTATAAGGAATAGCAGCCGGTAGCTAATTAAGGTGCGCCACGCAAGCGGCGCACCTTAATTCTACGTTATCAATTATCTATGTCTGCCGCCTCCGCCGCCGTGGTGTCCGCCTCCGCTGTGACCTCCACCGCCGTGATGTCCGCTGTGATGGTTGCTGTCTACGCGGACGCTGGTGGTGTACTCGCGGATAAAGTCATCGCGCCGGAACGTAACGTTGACAGTGCGGCGGTCTATGTACTGAGCCGCGCTTATCGGTTTCTTTTTCTTGTATTTTGACACTGTCGCGCTTGTTACGATAAGCGAAACCACGATTCCGAAAATAATCGCCATAAGCGTTGCTGCGGGGTTATGAACAAACATAAGCAGGATCCGCAAAAAATTGAAACTGCCGTACATCCTTACCGAATCGCAGAACGCAAGACAAGCGGAGTCAAAATTAGTGACAATGCTTGCCCCGTTTTTATCCAGCGCGTAATATGTTTCATCGAAAATATCTTCAACGTGGGATTGGAATTTGTTTTCCGCCTTGCCGCTGAGCGAGATCCAATCTTGGTAGAAGGTATATTTGGGATTGTCGTGCGTGTTAAGCAGCAACAGCACCACCGAATCGCTTGTAATGCCGAAATTATCGTCCAGAAACGCCTCCGTGTATTGAACATCGGTTTTATTGCCAATATCACGCGTAATGACTATTCCGACATTACACTTCACCTTGCGGGCAGTGGTTTCCATATAGTTGAGGATATGCTCCTCCTGGGCTTTGGTCAAACAATCGTCATAGTCCGCCAGAGCCGCTTTGTATTTATCGCCTTTGATTAAAAGTTGGTCATCGCTGTTGAGGTATTGGCCGGAGTCATAACTGCTGTTGAGGTATTGATTGGGGTCGTAACTTCCGTAAGTCTTTTCGCCGTATTCCATCAACTTTTCGCAGAACTCTTCAATCGCCGCCACATCGCCTATTGCCAACGCGGTGCCGTTGATTGCAGTCGAAAGCTCAAATGAGTGCTTGTTGGAATAATTTTCGGCATCGCCCCTTGCGGCAACTCCGCTGTAATATCTCGGAGAGCTGCCGCTCGTATCTTTGTAATAAACCATTACAAGCGAGTTGTCGTCGAAGTATTTCAGTAAAGCGTTTTCCGCGTAATTCCAAACGGAATCGTTATCGCCAAGATCGCTTACCACATAAATTCCCAGATTGCACCGCGCGGCATTCGCGGTTGTCCGCATAAGCTCTTCAAGCGATTCCCTCTGCTCGGTTGTGAAGAAATCGTCAATGTCCTCAAGGTAGATCTCATATGTATCGGGGGCATACGCGTTCGCCTTGTTCAGCACAGGCATAAATACCGAGAACACCAGTGCCGCAACAAGCAATCCCGCCAGGAGCTTGAATCCGATTTTTTTCATCGCAGACACGCACCCCCCAATAAGAACACAATAATAAATACCGCAAGGAAAATCCCAGCGCTGAGCAGAAACTTCTTAAATTTGCTTACGGGCAGCTCTCCGAACATTGTTCCTGTTTGACCGTTCATTACGAACGCGTAGTCCTTGCCCTTATAATTGTAATTCAAGAACCACACGGGCATCATCGCGTAAACATATTGCTGATTGGTGTATGTAACATCAACCAAAACGCTGTCAAGACTTGAGTAAACGTCCGCCATACGGCGGATTTCAGTCTCCGCGCCGTCACGGATTCGTTGGTCGATACGCTGAGCCGCCTCGTCCTTGTTCACGTCATACTTCTCCGCCGCGCACCCCGACAAATAGGACATCGAAAACAGCTTGATCCCCGTGTAATCGAACGGCTCAATGCTCTCCATCAGCGAATCGTCTATTCTGCGCGAGCCGTCGCACGGAACGCGCACAAATGCCATATCCGCGCGGCGCTCCACCTGATACTCCTTTGTGTGGGTGTAACGCCTGTCGCCCGACCGCCATGAGTGGGTCTGCTTGCCGATTGCCGATAAATACACGTCCGTTGAACCGCTTTTCAGCCAATACGGAACATATAGCGGCGAAACGCTGTAAAGCTGCGCGTTCTTTATAAACCCGTTCGGCAGCAGGAATTTCCCCTTTGTGTATATACGGAAATTCTCCTCGGCTTGCTCCTTTGTGGTGGAGAACGGAATAATCAGATTCGGCTTGAAGTCCCCCGAAAGCCGCCCTGAAAGGATTACGGGAGTATGGCAGAAGTGACACCTTGTCGATGCCGTAAGCGAATCGCAGATTACACCCGCGCCGCAGTTCGGGCACGTATATAACGCGCTCTGCCCCGTGAATTCCTCGTCCGCCATCTGCTGTTCCGTGAGAGCGGGTTCGTTCTCGTCAAGATTCACACTTTCGTCCCGCGTTTTGAATATATTCCGAATCACATAATCCGAAAATGTGCTGTCGCAAAACTTGCAAACGAATCTTCCGCTGGCGTTGTCGAACTCCAACGCTCCGTTACAATTCGGGCACTGATAAGTAATACTATCCATCTTTACTCCTTATCTAAATGGCAAATATGGCAAATTCAAAACCACCCAGACGAGCTAACGCTCGTCTGGGTTCGCTAAGCGAGCCGCAACACCGTTTCACGGTGTTGCGCCCCGCTTGCGTTTTGAATTTGCACTGGTCGCCGGTAGGTTGCTGTGGGTTATAATGTGCCAAAACTTCACTCCGAACAGTGGATTATAGTTATAACTCAAATAACTATCAACTGTGAGAACACCTTGCCTATGCTGTCATTAATTACCAGTTCCGCGTTTCGGTCGGCATTGGTTTCGGACTTGTTGATCACCACCAGATGCTTTCCCGTGAAATAATCCACGAATCCCGCGGCGGGGTAGACCACCAGCGAAGTACCGCCGATAATCAGTGTGTCCGCGGCGGCGATTTCGTTCACCGCCCGATTAATATCATCACCGTTGAGGCTCTCCTCATACAGAACCACATCGGGCTTGATTCGTCCGCCGCATTCACATCGCGGGATCCCCGTACTGCCCGTCACCGCGTCCAATCCGTGGAATTTCCCGCACTTTTCGCAGTAATTTCTATGTACGCTCCCGTGGAGTTCAATAACATTCTTGCTTCCGGCGGCTTGATGAAGTCCGTCAATGTTCTGGGTAATCACCGCCGAGAGCTTGCCCGCTCGTTCCAGCTCGGCGAGTTTTATATGCGCGGCATTCGGTTTTGCGTCGGGGAATATCATTCTGTCCCGATAGAACGCGAAAAATTCCTCCGTGTTCCGCTCATAGAACGTATGCGATACAATTTGCTCGGGCGGATACTTGTACTTCTGCGAATACAGACCGTCCGCGCTCCGAAAATCCGGGATTCCGCTCTCCGTGGACACTCCCGCGCCCCCGAAGAACACGATCCGCGCGCTGTCGTTGACTATTTCCTGTAACGTCATTCTAATCTCCTTATTTTTAATAGCAAATTCAAAACCACACAGACGAGCGAAGCTCGTCTGTGTTCGCTAAGCGGCGCGCGACACCACGAAGTGGTGTTGCGTGTCGCTTGCGTTTTGAATTTGCACGAGCCGCCGGTAGGTGGTTTGAGATTTTGCGCTACTGCACTATTTTCCCGTCCGAAATGCGAATCAACCGCTTTGCCTTTTTCGCCGTATCCTCGTTGTGGGTAATCATCACTATGGTCTTTCCGTTGCGGTTAAGCTCATCAAGAATATCCAACACCTCCGCGCCCGAGCGGCTGTCGAGATTTCCGCAAGGCTCATCGGCGAGTATCACCTTTGGATTCGCCGCGATTGCCCGCGCGATTGCCACTCGCTGCTGCTGACCGCCCGAAAGCTCCCTTGGGCGGTGGAGCGCTCTGTCCGATAAGCGGACGCTCTCCAGCGCGTCAAGAGCCGCCGCGCTCCGTTTGGCTTTGGATACTTTCCGATACAACAGCGGAAGTTCGATGTTTTCAAGTGCCGTCAGTCCCGGAATCAGGTTAAAGCTCTGAAATATAAATCCGATTTTGCGGCTGCGGATTTCGGAGAGCGCGTTGTCGGACAGCTCCGAAACGTCCTCGCCGTCAAGGTAATAGCTGCCCGAGGTCGGACTGTCCAGACACCCGAGTATGTTCATCAGTGTTGATTTTCCTGAACCCGAGGTTCCCACCACCGTTACATACTCGCCGTCCGCTATATCAAGCGAAACCCCGTCAAGAGCCTTTACCGTCTGACCGCCCACCGTATAGAACTTGCGTAAATTGTCCGCGCGAATTGCCATTTGAAATCCCCCAATGCGTTTTTACCGTTTATTGTGGGGATTTTTTCGCCAATTATTCACTTTAGTCCGTCTATAATCTCCGCAACATATAAATATTCCGGGAAGTCGGACTTCAGTCGTGTGCGGCATTTGGCGACAAAATCCGCGCGGAGCTTGGGATTGTCCCGCATCGCCTGCTTCGCGCCCCAAAGGTGCGTGAAGTCGTCCTGCGGTCGGAAGAGAGAATCCTTGTCGAGCAGCGTTTTCACGGGCGTTCCCGTGTAGTCCGCGCACATCGCAATCATTCGCTGCTCCGCGAACACCATATACTTCAGGAAATCGTCCGTGTTCTCGGCGGACTTCATAAACGCAATCGCCTGACTCGTATAGAACTCCTTGATGTCATTATCGGGGAGATACAAAAACGCGGTGTTCAGCGGCAGAACCGTCTCAGAGAACGGCGGAATCACGTGACCGCGCGTCTTAAAGAACGACAGCGGCGGGTAGATTCCGTCCGAAATGTCCTCGCGGTGGGCGGCAATGATTTCCGCACCAAATTCGGGATTCCTCCACACGATAAAATCCGTGTCGATCATCGCCACGGGAGCGCTTACCTCGCGCAATGCAAGCAGCTTTCCGCCTGCCCAGAACATCAGCGGATTTATGCCCTCAAGGTCGTTCGCGATACATACACGGATTTCGTCCCATACGTCGGCGAACCCGATTCCGCGGTAGTACTCCGCGTATCGGGAATCGCAGCACATCGTGATTTTTCCGCCGTTTTTCCGCCATTGCAGCGCGGAGAGAGCGGTGCAGTAGAGGTCGAAATCTTCAGCTTTAACCGCCGTTCTGCCTTTGGCGAACGCAGGCGCGGAGCTGGCTATATGAATAGCTTGCATTTACATTCTATGGCGCAGGAAACTCAGCACGATAATTGTAAGAACCAATAGTCCGACAACAAGGAGCACAATTCCGATAATAAGCAGAGCCGTGGAGCTGTCCGCGTTTCCGCCGATATGTACCACATATTTCACAGCGTTTTTCGCGCTGTAACCCTGTCCATTAAGGTAATCCAAAAAGGCGTCATATTCTTCGCTGTCCATTTTAGTCACTTTTCCGTCCGCTTTCATTGTTGTCCACACGTCCGGCTCAATATCGTTCAGATACCAATCGTTCGTTTCTTCAGCCATTTTCCTCGCGGTCGCAACATCGGAACTGTTTTTGACAGCTATCGCGATAAACATCGGTTCATCATCGTTAAATGTGGATTCCAACGGCATCGCGAAGTAACGATCGGTGGTTTTGGTTGTATTCGTGTCGGTATTCGTTTCCCTCGTATACGCAAACTGATCCCACAGCTCGACGATTTCGCCCGTCACGAACTGCCCCGCGTGGAAATCTTTCGCGCCCATTGCGGAAATATCCTTGCGGTTGGCGAACTCCACCTTGTCGCGTATTGACACGACCGTGAGAAATCCTCCCGCAATCACAAAAACCACCATTACAATAATACCTCTGATTAATTTCATAATTTCCTCCTGATCTGAATTTACAAATTCAAAACCACACAGACGAGCTTTGCTCGTCTGTGTTCGCTAAGCGAGCCGCAACACCGTGAAACGGTGTTGCGCCTCACTTGCGTTTTGAATTTGTGATTTTAATGGCAAATCCGAAACCGCGCAGATTAAATCCGCAAAGCGGATTTAATCTGCACTTGCCAAGCGACATGGCACACCGCTTTGCGGTATGCCGCGCCGCTTGCATTTCGGATTTGCACTAATCACCAATAACTTGCTTTGGGTTATGACGCGCTAAAATTTCATTCCGGTTTGTTGTTTGGTTATAACGCGCGGAGCATGCCCCGAAATTCTCGATTATCAATACCCTTGTTTTTCGCTCTTGCTTCGGAAAATTAACAGCGTCACTCCGCCTGCGCCAATCAAAAGCAGCGCCGTGCCCACGATAACCGTTGGCAAGGTATTAAACAGCTCGTCGGTATCCATAACATAAATCACATACGGAATAATATCGCTGTCGGGATTATTAATAAACATATTGTTGTTCTTTGCGTTTATCATATCCGAATCCTTGATTATCCCGCTGAACTCGACCGTTGCGCTGTTTTTGAGCGCGTTATCCGCCTGTTCTATATCCTCTTCGCAAAACGCGATAATGCAAAACTTCTTGTCCTCTTTCTTCTCCGCATATCCCACTTCAGCGAGATACCGTTTTACGCGTTTTCGTTTCCCAATCGGGATCCCGAAAATTTTCGGCGGGTCTGCATACATCTCGCTAATCTTATCTCCCGGAGAACCCTCGGATAAATAATACTCCCTAAGCTCGCTTACGCTGCCCTCCACAAGAACATTATTCCCGAAATCATCGGGTTTCATCGCGTTGAAGTCGCGTGTGATGTCGTTACTGTATTCCATTGCGTTTCCGATTCCGTACACTAGAATGAAACCGCCAGCATATATCATAAACCCCAACAATACAAAAACAATAATTCGTTTCATAAATTATCAATTATATAATGTGTATCCCATAGCCGTATCTGTCCAGAGGGCAGTTTAACAGCGTCTGCAAGAGAATCAAGTCGTATTCGTCCATCATTGGAAATCCTTGGTAACTTCCGAGCATTTCCTTAAGATTCCACGGAAAATTCCAAAAGCTGCCAAAGCTCGAAAAGCTCCCGAATTTCAAGTGTGTGAGGAGATTCTTCAACGCGGATTCATGTCCGCTGCTTGTGAACGAAAAACTCCCAAACGAGCCGCCGAATCCGAACAGCCATTCCCACTCCCATTCGTGGAATCCGCCGCCGCTTGTTAAGTAGAATGAGCCAAAGCTCCCGAAAAGATTCCATATATTGCCAAATTCGCCGTAGCTCCCGAACGAGCCGTTAAACGAACCGCCGAATGAACAGACAAGCCCGTGCGCACTTCCGCGCCAATCCCCCGAGGGAGCGGCAACTACCGCAGACGTGCCATTAAGCGGCTTGCCCTTGATGGGCGTTCCACCGAAAATCTCATAAATTCGGGAGTTCAGCTCGGGATAATCCGCAGGAATTTTTTCCAGCTCCGATGCATAACCCGCGCCATTATGCTCCCTCAGCCATTCCACAAGGCTGCCCGCGAGGAAGTATCCGCGCAGCGAGGCAATATCGAGGTTTTGCGGGATCTCTGCCGCGTCGCGGATTTTTCGCCTGTTAAGCCACAAAGCGCACTCCATAGACAGCCCCCCCTCTCCGAACATAATCATTCACTCTAATTATAACATATTTTTAACGAGTTTTCAACACTTTTCAAAAAAATATTTTTGGATTGCCCGTTTTTTAATTTCGGCATATAATACAATGTACAATTGATAATGTACAATTGACAATTATTGGGGTTATAGCTGTAATCCGCTGTTTGGAGCGAGATTGAGTGCGTTATAACCCAAAGCAAATTATTGGCGGCGCAGTTTAGCGCGTTATAATTCACGGTAAGTTATTAGCGATTAGTGCATATCCGAAACGCGAGCGCAGATGAAATCCGCTCTGCGGATTTCA
Organism: uncultured Clostridia bacterium; assembly: GCA_947175385.1. Lineage (GTDB taxonomy): Bacteria > Bacillota > Clostridia > Oscillospirales > Ruminococcaceae > CAG-115. The sequence goes on from CAMWMN010000006.1 coordinate 10,102, forward strand.
TCTGCGTGGTTTCGGATTTGCTATTAAAATAGGAGGATTTATGTTTATTTATATAAAGTCGATTACAAAGGCGCAGAAAGCAATGTCATTACTTCAGCGTCACGGAATACGGTGCGCGGTAGAGCGCACAACGGGCAAGGCGGGGTGCGGGTTCGCGCTCCGCGTAACGGATAAGAATGCAGACAAAGCGGAGGTTTGCGCTCTGCTGAGCTCCATAGGGGTGGACTGTGGTCTATCTGGATAACGCGGCGACTACATACCCAAAGCCGCGCGAGGTTTATAGGAAGTGGCAGACGGCAATGAGCGTCTACGGCGCAAACCCGGGACGCAGCGGTCACGCGTTTTCCGAACGCACGTCCGAGGCTGTCTACAAAAGCAGGGAAGAGTGCGCGGAGCTGTTCGGCGCGGATTCCGAGAATACGGTGTTCACGCTGAACTGCACCCACGCGCTGAATTTCGCGATTAAGGGTATCGCCCGCAATAAATGTAAATTTGTGGTAAGCGATATGGAACACAACGCGGTAATGCGCCCCGCATACGCAGCGGCAAGGGCTGTCGGCGGCGAGTGCGCGATGTTCAGCGCGACCGAGGATGTTGAACAGACGGTCTATAACGCGGAACGTGCGATTGACGGGAATGCCGTTGCGGTGATATGCACCGCCGCGTCAAACGTGTTCGGACTGCGCGCGCCGATTCGCGAGATTTTCGAGATGTGCAAAAGAAAACACGTTTGCTTTATTGTGGACGCGGCGCAAGGCGCGGGTGTTCTGCCGATCACGCTTGATGACGCGAATATCATCTGCGCGGCGGGGCATAAGGGATTGTACGGTCCGATGGGAACGGGTCTGCTGGTATCCGATGGAAATTACCCGTTGGAGACTATTATAGAGGGCGGCACGGGCAGCGTTTCGGAGAGCATTTCCCAGCCGGATTTTCCGCCCGATAGGTTTGAAAGCGGAACTATCAACACCGCCGGGGCGATCGCTCTCGGCGAGGGTGTGCGGTTCGTCAAGCGGCGAACTCCCAAGGCTATCCTGAATCACGAGCTTGCGTTGTGTGAGCGCGTATGCGAGGGTCTGGGTAGGATAAACGGCATAACGCTGTATAACCGAATCACTCCCGAAAACAGGGAGAGTTACGCGCCCGTGGTATCGTTCAATTTCGAGGGAGTTCCAAGCTCCGAGGGCGCGCGGATTCTCAGCTCACGCGGATTTTATCTCAGGGGCGGTCTGCATTGCGCTCCCGCCGCTCACAAAAAGCTCGGCACGATAGACGGCGGAACGATTAGATTTTCGCCCTCGGCGTTCACCACTCCGCAAGAGGTTGAACTGTTCTTGAGGAACGTAAAGCAAATAGCTTTATCAAAATAGTAAATCCGAAAACGCACAGATGAGCGGCGCGTTGCACCTACGGTGCAGTGCGTCGCTTTCGTTTTTTTGGTAACATATCCCCAACTGCAATCTTTACGGCGGACAAGCCAAAATTTCCCCTTGCAATTTCCAGATTTTTGAGTTATAATAATAGATAGGATTGTGAAAAATAATTTTACCAGAGTTATAACCAAAAGCAAGTTACCCGCGATTAATGCAAATTCAAAACGCAAGCGGCGCGTTACACCGCATAGCGGTGTAACGGGTCGCTTAGCGAACCCAGACGAGCGTCAGCTCGTCTGGGTGGTTTTGAATTTGCCATTTAGATAAGGAGAAGATTTATGAGAAGAACTAAAATTGTATGTACATTGGGACCGTCCACGCAGTCGGACGAGGTTCTGCGGCTGCTTATCGAGAACGGAATGAATGTCGCGCGTCAGAATTTCTCGCACGGCACTCACGAGAGTCACAAGGTAACGCACGACCAGGTCGTCCGCGTGGCAAAGGAGCTTGGAAAGCCCGTTGCAACGCTGTTGGACACCAAAGGTCCCGAGGTGCGCCTGAAGAAGTTTAAGGACGACAAAAAGGTTGAAATCAAGACGGGCGACAGCTTTGTGCTGACAACTGCGGATATTGAGGGCGACAGCTCCCGCGTTTCGGTTACTTATAAGAATCTCCCGAATGATATTGAGGTCGGCACGCGTATATTGATTGATGACGGAAATGTTATTATCCGCTGTACGGATATTGTCCGCAACTCGGACGGCACGGCTGAAATCGTATGCACTATACTGAACGGCGGAGTTCTCTCGAATAACAAAGGCGTGAACATTCCCGGGGTCAAGCTGTCTATGCCGTATCTGTCCGAGGTGGATATTTCGGATATCCGCTTTGCCGCGCAGGAGAGCTATGACTTTGTTGCCGCATCTTTTGTCACCTGCGCGGAGGACGTTTTGGCTGTTCGGAAAATCCTCGAGGAGGAGGGCAGACCCGATATCCGTATAATCTCCAAAATCGAGAATGGCGAGGGTGTCAAGAACATCGATGAGATTCTCCGTGTTTCGGACGGAATTATGGTCGCGCGCGGCGATATGGGCGTGGAAATTCCGTTTGAGGAGATTCCGCAGATACAGAAAATGCTGATTAAAAAGGGATATAATGCCAATAAACAGGTAATCACCGCCACGCAGATGTTGGAGAGTATGATTCACAATCCGCGCCCAACCCGCGCGGAAACCACCGATGTCGCAAACGCGATTTATGACGGAACCTCCGCGATTATGCTTTCGGGCGAAACCGCCGCGGGCGCGCACCCCGTTGAGGCAGTCAAGACTATGGCTCTGATTGCCGAAACCACCGAAAAGGCAATTAATTACAAGAACCGCTTTTACGCTTTGGAAACACGCTCCAATGTCAATGTATCCACGGCAATTTCCCATGCAACGGTAAGCGCGGCTATGGACTTGGGCGCGACCGCGATAATCACCGTTACCAAGACGGGCACGACCGCGCGTATGATTTCGCGCTATCGCCCCGAATGCCCGATTATCTCCTGTACGACCAGTGAGGTAACATGGCGGCAGATGGCTCTGTCGTGGGGCGTGATTCCGTTGATGGCCGAGGAAATGATGACCAACACCGATGATTTGATTCATCATGCGGTGGAAAAGGCTTCCAATGCGGGATTGCTGAAAAATGGTGATCTGGCGGTAATCACTGCGGGTGTGCCGCTCGGAGTTTCGGGTACTACCAATCTTATGAAGGTGCATATTGTCGGCGATGTTCTTGTAACGGGAACCGGTGTGACTAAGGGCACGGCGACCGCCACTGTCTGCGTTGCGAACGATGAACAGGAGGCGATCGAACGCTTTGAGGCGGGGCAGATTCTCGTTATCCACAAGACCTCGAATAAGGTTCTGAACGTACTCAAGACCGCCGCGGGAATCATCACCGAGGACGATTCCCCCGACAGTCACGCGGTTATTGTCGGTATGACGCTGGATATTCCCGTTATAATCGGCGCGGAGAACGCAGTCCAGATTCTCAAGAGCGGTACGGCAGTCACAATGGACGCGGAAAAGGGAATTGTTTCCAGCGGAACCTGAAATGGTAGATAGTTACTCCTCATAGCGCGGTTTGGTAAATATCACTAAAAAAAATCTCAAAATGTTGTGCAAAACGTAAAACTTGCACAAATAGTATTGAAAATATACACAAATTATGGTAAAATTATAAAAGATGGATTTGTATAAAGTTACAATCAAAAATCACTTACAGGAGTACGATTCAAGCGCGTTATAACTTACGGCAAGTTATTGTTGATTAGTGCAAATTCAAAACGCGAGCGGGGCTCAACACCGTGAAACGGTGTTGCGGCTCGCTCAGCGAACGCAGACGCGAAGCGTCTGCGTGATTTTGAATTTGCCATTAAAATAAGGAGAAGATTATGAGAAAAAGCGGAATTTTAATGCACATCTCATCGCTGCCGAATGCCTATGGTATAGGAACTATGGGCAAGGAAGCGTATGATTTTGTGGATTTCCTCGTGAAAAGCGGACAAAGCGTTTGGCAGATTTTGCCGTTGTCGCAGACGAGCTACGGAGATTCGCCGTATCAGAGTTTTTCAATCTATGCGGGTAATCCGTATTTCATCAGCCTTGAAGTGCTTGAAAAAGAGGGACTTCTTGAGCGGGGCGAGTATGCGGAGGTTAAGTGGAGTGAAAGTCCGCGCTATGTGGATTACTCGACAATGTATGATAACTTCTATGCGGTAATGCGCAAGGCTTACGCTCGTTTTGCGAAAGCAAAGAGTGCGGAATACGCGAAGTTTTTGGAGGAGAATCCGTGGCTGGGCGATTATTCGCTGTTTATGGCGCTTAAGGACGCTCACGGCGGAAAGGCTTGGGGCGAGTGGGAAGAACCGATTCGCCGCCGCGAACCGAAAGCTGTTGCCGATGCCGAGGCGGCTTATGCCGAGGATATGGATTTCTACTGCTTTTTGCAGTTCAAGTTCTTTGAGCAGTGGGAAAAGCTCAAGAAGTATGCGAATGACAACGGAATCGAGATTGTCGGCGATATTCCGATTTATTGCGCGCTCGACAGCGCGGATGTCTGGTGTGAGCCGGAGCTGTTCCAGCTTGATAAGAACCTGAATCCGATCGTGGTAGCGGGATTCCCGCCCGATGGGTTCTCAAAGGACGGTCAGTTGTGGGGCAATCCCATTTACGATTGGGACAAGATGAAATCGGAGAATTTCCGTTGGTGGGTAGGACGTATGTCGTTCGCAAAGAAAATCTACGATATTGTCAGAATCGACCATTTCATCGGGTTTAACAGCTATTACGCGATTCCGTTCGGCGACACGACTGCGCGCAACGGAAAGTGGTGCGAGGGTCCGAAATATCCGCTGTTTGGGGTAATCAAGGAGAAAACCGGCGAGGGCGGTATTATCGCCGAGGATTTGGGTATCATAACACCGGAGGTGCGTCTGTTGCTGAGCCAATGCGGATACCCCGGAATGAAGGTTCTGGAATTTGCGTTCGACCCCACGGGCAAGAGCGAGTTTCTGCCGCAGAATTTCACCTCCACAAACTGCCTTGCGTACACCGCTACACATGATAATGATACCGTTGCGGGTTGGGTATCCACAGCGGACGAGGATTCGCTGGATTTCTGCCGTGAGTATCTCGGGGTTGAGGACGATAAGGATATTCCGCGCGCGTTCATTAAGCTCGGCTGGACGAGTATTGCGGACATCGCGATGACCACGATTCAGGAGTTGTGCGGTTACGGCACGGAGGCGCGAATCAACGTGCCCTCGACTCTCGGCGGCAACAACTGGCGGTGGAGAGCGTCCGAGGAGGACTTGTCCGATGAGAACGCAGAGTGGCTGCTGAAGCTCACAAAGCTTTCCAACAGATTCGCGCGCGGTAAGAAAACCGAAAAGCCCGAGGAAGAATAACATACATTTTAGATTGTCTGCGGGTTATAACCATAATCTACTCTTCCGAGAGAAGTTATGGAGCGTTATAATCCAAAGCAACATACCGTCGACTAGTGCAAATTCAAAGCGCAAGCGTCGCACTCTTGAATTTGCCATTCAGATAAGGAGAATTTTTTATGAAGATTGAGAATTTTAAGGAAAAGCTCACAGCTTTGTGCGCTAAAGAGTATCGGGCAGAGGTAAAGGATTTGGACGCGAATCAGCTCCACTGCGCGGTTTCCAAGCTGGTGATGGAGGAAATCGCTCCGATGTGGGACAAGAGCCGTGACGCGCACGACAAGGCGCGCAAGGCGAGCTACCTGTCGATGGAGTTCCTTGTGGGAAGAGCAGTGTACAACAATCTGCTCTGCCTCGGTCTGCTCGAGGATGCGGAGAGCGTACTTAAAGAGCTTGGCGCGGACATCTCCGCGTTTGAGGACGTTGAGGACGCGGCTCTCGGAAACGGCGGTCTGGGACGTCTTGCGGCGTGCTTCCTGGACAGTGCGGCAACGCTGAACCTCCCGTTGGACGGTTACGGAATCCGCTATAAGTACGGTTTGTTCAAGCAGGCGATAAAGGACGGATTCCAGACCGAAACTGCCGATGACTGGCAGAGATTCGGCGACCCGTGGTCTGTTCGCCGCGAACAGGAAACCGTTGTGATTCACTTCGCAGACGGCGATGTGAATGCTGTTCCGTATGATTACCCGACAATCGGCTACGGCACGGATAACGTTGGCACTCTGCGTTTGTGGCAGGCGGAAACCAATGATGAATTTGATTTTGATTTGTTCAACCGCGGAAAGTTCGCGGAATCGGGCGAGAAAAAGCGCATTGCCGAGGACATCTCGCGCGTTCTGTATCCGAACGATGAAACCGAGCAGGGCAAGATCCTCCGTCTGAAACAGGAGTATTTCTTCTCGGCGGCGGCTGTTGCTGATCTGATCCGCAAGCACAAGGCGAACTTCGGCACAATGGACAACTTCGCGGACTACAACTGCATTCAGATGAACGATACCCACCCCGTAATCGCGCTGCCGGAGTTTATCCGCGTTACAATGAAGGACGAGGGCTGGTCGTTCGACAAGGCATTCGAGGCTGCGCGTAAGGTGTTCAATTACACCAACCACACCATTATGCAGGAGGCTCTCGAAAAGTGGGCTAGCTGGCTCGTGGAGAAGGTAGTTCCCGATGTATACAAGGTTATTATAATGCTGAACGAGGCGTTCGAGTCGGAAATGCACGCTAAGAACGTTCCCGAGGAGAAACGCGCCGAAATGCGCCTTATCAAGAACAACACCGTTCATATGGCGAATATCGCGGTGTTCGGCTCGACTTATGTAAACGGCGTTGCGGCGATCCACAGCGAACTGCTGAAAACCACGGTACTTAAGAGTTGGTATGAGCTTTACCCCGAGCGTTTCCAGAACAAGACCAACGGTATCACCCAGAGAAGATGGCTTGCATTGTGCAACCGCGAGCTTTCCGCGCTGATTACCGAGTTGTTGGGCAACGAGAGCTGGATCACCGCCCTGTCGCAGCTCGCCAACCTTAAGAAATTCGCGGACGATGAGGGCGTAATGCGCCGTTTCATCGAGATAAAGAACACCAAAAAGCAGCAGCTTACCGATTTTATCGAGAAGTCCGAGGGTATCAAAATCAACCCGAAGTCTATCTTCGATATTCAGATCAAGCGTCTGCACGAGTACAAGAGACAGCTCCTCAACGCGTTCTCTATACTTTATTTATATTACGAAATCAAGGACGGCAACCTCAAGGACTTCACACCGACAACGTTCATTTTCGGCGCGAAGGCTGCACCGGGATATTACCGCGCAAAGGGCGTAATCAAGTACATCGGCGAGATTGCAAAGCTGGTGAACTCCGACCCCGAGACACGCGACAAGCTGCAGGTAATTTTCGTAAGCAACTACCGCGTATCCTATGCGGAGAAACTTGTTGCGGCGGCGGATATTTCCGAGCAGATCTCCACGGCGGGCACAGAGGCTTCCGGCACGGGCAATATGAAGCTGATGCTTAACGGCGCGGTTACGCTCGGTACGCTGGACGGCGCGAACATCGAAATCGCCGAGGAGGCGGGCAAGGAGAACGAGTATATCTTCGGCGCGACCGTTGAAGAGCTTGACCGCATTATGCCGAATTACGTTCCGCGTGACGTTTCCGAGGGCGACCCGAAAATCAAGCGCGTACTCAACACGCTTATCGACGGAACGCTTTCCGACGGCGGCACGGGCGCGTTCAGAGAGCTGTACTTCTCGCTGATGGAGGGCGCAAGCTGGCACAGAGCCGATAATTACTACCTCATCGGCGACCTCAAGAGCTATGTTGATACCAAGCTGAAGGCGCTTTACGATTACAAGAACGAGGTTGAATTTGCTAAGAAGTGCTGGCTGAATATGTGCAGCGCGGGCAAGTTCAGCTCCGACCGCACGATCGCCGAATATGCTAAGGAAATCTGGCATATTAATGAGGTGTGAGCGTTTAAGCTGTTAGAGGATTCGGCGGCATTGCCCAAAAGTAACAAGCTAATTTGGTGAAAATGACGAAGAATTGAAATAGATTTCACGCGTTTTCACCAAATTGTTGGGCGAAATATACAAAAGTTTTGCCGAAATGTTGGGAGAAATGCCGAAAAAATCCCGAAAATTCCCTAAACGCTAAAAAAATCATACGGAATCCCTTGACAAAATTTAATTTTGTTGGTATAATGTTAATTACAGACATGCGGAAAAGTCTGCAATTTTTCGGAGTCTGTAAAGCTGAATATGCTTCGATATTTTTCGCGGTCCGCCGAGCGTATAAAGGCGGGCGGCTTGCATCGGGGCAAGAAAATGTTTCGGGGTTTTCCCGAAGAAAAATAACTCAAATTTTGGAGGAACTATTCATGAAGATCAGAAAGATTTTGGCAGCAATCACATCGGTTGCTCTCGTTGGAACTATGCTCGCAGGCTGTAACAATAACGGCGACAGCAGCACTCCCAACAGTCCCGCTAACAACGGTTCGACCAGCAACGGCGACAACAGCAGCACTCCCGCTCCCGCTACCGAGAACCCCGAGAAGGACGTTACACTGAAGGTTTGGTATTCTCAGGCTGAGAAGGATATGATTGAGAAGATGTGCGATGAGTTCGCTAAAGCACACCCTGATCAGAACATTAAGTTTGAGTATGGCGTATGCGAAGGCAACAACGCCAAGGAGGAGATTCAGAAGGATCCCGAGGCAGCGGCTGACGTATTCTTCTACGCTCCCGACCACACCGCAGAGATGGTTGCTTCAAAGGTTATTTGCGAGGTTACCAGAAATAAGGACGATATCGTAAACAGAAACCTTAAGCCCTCTATCGACAACGTTTCTGTTGATGGCAAGCTCTACGGCTATCCTGTAAACTCCAAGACTTACTTTATGTACTACAACAAGAGCATGTTCACTGAGGACGAGGTTAAGAGCCTTGACACCATGCTCGCAAAGGACATTGAAGGTGTTCAGTACAACTTCTGCATGCCGCTTCTCGACAGCTGGTACACTCCGTCCGTATTCTTCGCAGCTGGCTGCAACCTGATGGGCGAGAACGGTGATGATCCTACCTCTTGCGACTTCAATAGCGACAAGGGCGTAAACGCTGCAAATACCTTGATTGACTTGTTCGCAAACAGCAAGTTCAGCCCCGATAAGGCTGAGTTTACCGAGCAGTACAAGGATTTGTTCGCTCAGGGTAAGATCGCTGCTTGTGTAATCGGTACTTGGAAGGCTGCTGATTTCCAGGAGGCTCTTGGCGAAAACTACGGTGTAACCGTACTTCCCCAGATTACTCTTGCAGACGGTACTAAGGCTCAGATGAGCGGTTTCTCGCAGTACAACGCTGTCGGCGTAAAGGCGGGTTCTAAGTTCCCGATTACCGCTATGGATCTGGCTGACTACCTCACCAACAAGGAAAATCAGAAGATCAGATTCGATACGATTTCCGACTCTCCCACAAACAAGGAACTTGCTGAGGACTCTGCTGCTCTGTCTTCTAATGCTGCCGTTGCTGCTAACGCGGCTCAGTGCGCTTATACCAAGCTGCAGTCTTCTGTTTCTCAGATGGGCAAGTACTGGTCTAATATGGACAGCTTCACTGCTGAAATCAAGTCCGGTGCTGTAACCAAGGACAATGTCAAGGAGAAGCTCGATGTTACTGTTGAGGCGATTCTGTCGACCGGTCTCAGCGAGTAATTCCTTAAACAGCAAATAGCTAAAGGTAACGCTTAAGGCTTTATCACTAATTCCATCGCGGACGGTCGAAAAACTGTCCGCGAAAATGGAATTTGGCTTTTTGCAGTTTCGATATTCCCGAATGCGGATTGGGATCGGTTTCGAATCCGCAGAGCGAATTACCGTACGAATCGGGCGTATGGAAACTGCAAGAAGCGAAAAAATAATAAAACGGGAGGTTATGGCAATGACAAATCTGGACTATTACGTTATGCCGTGGTATCAGAAGTTCTTTGTCAATATTGGATTGTTCTTCGTCAGCGTTGGCAAAGGCATCGCGCATTTCTTCTGTGCTATCCCCGGAGCGATTGCAGGGTTCTTCAAGATGATAGTACGCGGTTTAGCGTGGTATGGAAAAACCTTGGCTTCCGGCTCAATCGGCACAAAGCTCTCCTACTTGATAATGGGTGCGGGCAACCTTTTGCATGCTCAGTTTATCAAGGGACTGATTTTCCTCGCGACTGAGGTTGCTTATATTTGGTTTATGATTAACAGCGGCTGGACTAACATCTTAAAGTTGGGAAATCTTGGCACAACGCCGCGCGCGGAGTTTTTCGACGAGGTATACGGCATTTATCGCTACCCCGAAGAGGGTGCGTATGACAACTCAATGCTGATTTTGCTGTATGGTGTCTTTACGATTATCATAACTATAGCATTCATTTCTATGTATGTTGCAAACATTAAATCGTCTGTGTATGCTGACGAGTGCAAGTCCACCGGACACAAGCCCCCCAAGTTCATTGACGACATCAAAAACCTGTTTGATGGCGGATTCCACAAAACATTACTCTTCCTTCCAATCGCGGGTATTCTCGTATTTACGATTACTCCGTTGATTTATATGATTTCGCTTGCATTCACCAACTATGACGCGAACCACCAAGTCCCCGGAAACCTTTTCACGTGGATTGGTTTGAATAATTTCGGCAAGCTGATGAACTCCAATCTTCCGCTTGGTAAAACGTTCTGGAATTTGCTCGGATGGACGCTTATCTGGGCTGTATTCGCTACGTTCCTTAACTATATCGGCGGTATCATTCTCGCCCTCGGCATCAACAGAAAGGGCGTTCCGTGCAAGGGTCTTATCAGAACCCTCTTCGTAATGTCCATCGCGGTGCCGCAGTTCGTTTCGCTGCTGGTTATGAGAAACCTTCTTGCGGCTCACGGTCCCATTAACGAAACACTGTTATCACTCGGCTGGATACGCACTGCGCTACCATTCTTCACCGATCCCGTGTGGGCGAAGGTTACGGTTATTATCGTTAACCTTTGGGTCGGTATTCCGTACACAATGCTGATGGTTTCGGGTATCTTGATGAATATCCCCGAGGACCTGTACGAGGCGGGAAGAATCGACGGCGCATCGCCGGTCGTAATGTTCACACAGATTACCATGCCGTACATTCTGCACGTAACCACACCGTACCTCATCACGCAGTTTACCGGTAACATCAACAACTTCAATGTCATCTTCTTCCTGTCCGGCGGTGGTCCCGAAACGCTTGATTACTACCAGGCTGGTAAGACTGACTTGTTGATAACTTGGCTCTACAAACTGACTGTAAACTCTCGAGATTACAACTATGCTGCGACAATCGGTATCTTGGTGTTCATCATTCTGGCGATTGTTTCGCTTGTCACATTCCGTAACTCCGGATCTTATAAAAATGAGGAGGCGTTTCAGTAATGGCAAAGAATTACAATACCGGCAGAAAAGTCGCAAGCGGCGTTATTTTCGTTGTCTTGCTGATATTAGGCATTATTTGGATTTTGCCTCTTATTTGGATCATTTTGTCTTCCCTCAGTACCGATACAGGGCAGCCGTATACGTTTATTCCTAAGGCGTTTACGCTTAACAACTACAAGAACCTTTTGTTCGATGCACAGCAGTTCAAATTTGTAAAGTGGTTCCTGAATACGCTGATTGTAGCAGTTTGCTCTTGCATCGGTTCAACGCTGATGGTGTTGTTTGTTTCATTCGCGCTTTCGAGACTGAGATTTAAGGCTCGTAAGCCGTTGATGAATGTGGCTCTTATTCTCGGAATGTTCCCCGGATTTATGTCCATGATCGCGATTTACTACATTCTGAAGGCTTTCGATCTGACCAAAAATCCCCTTGTCTGCCTGACAATTATTTACGTTGCCGGCGCGGGTATGAACTACTATATCGCAAAGGGCTTCTTCGACACGATTCCGAAATCATTGGACGAGGCGGCATATCTTGATGGCGCAACCAAATCGCAGTTGTTCTTTAAGATTACGATTCCGCTGTCCAAGCCTATCATCGTCTACACTATTCTCACCTCGTTTATGGCTCCGTGGGGCGACTATGTGCTTCCGAGCTTGATTTGCGGCACGGATTATGACAGCTACACGGTTGCTGTTGGTATGTTCAAGATGATTACGCGTGAGTTCATCTCCACATATTACGCACAGTTCGCGGCAGCGGCGGTTCTCGTTTCGATTCCGATTTCTCTCTTGTTCATCAAGATGCAGAAATACTATGTCGAGGGCGTTACCGGCGGCGCGGTTAAGGGTTAAAATCCACGTGGTTTTCTCATAACACAGTGTTAAATTTGATAGAAAAGGCTATATCGGCGGCGGTTTATCCCGCTGCCGATTGGCATTTATTGGAAAGCGAGGGCTAAATGACAATACGCAACAAAATTCTCCGCGGAATAGCCGCGGTGCTTGCAGCAGCGACTCTGTGCGCCTGTGACGTTGGTTCCGGAAGTGGCTCGGATTCCACAATTCCCGGAACGTCCACCGGAACTTCTGATGGAAATTCATCGGATTCGCCGATGGCAAACGTTGATTACAAGTACGAGCAAGAGCTTAACATAATCAATGATAACTATCGGAATTATTACGAGATTTTCGTCTACTCGTTCTGTGATTCAAACGGGGACGGAATCGGCGACCTCAAGGGCGTTACTTCCAAGCTCGATTACATCAAGGATATGGGATTTAATGGAATTTGGCTGATGCCGATCATGCCGTCCACTACCTATCACAAGTACGATGTGACCGATTATTGTGCGATTGACCCGCAATACGGCACAATGGCCGATTTCGACGAGTTGGTAAGCGAATGCAACAAACGCGGAATCAAGCTGATTCTCGACCTGGTTATGAACCACTCTTCGGCAAAGCACCCGTGGTTCACCGAGATGAAAAGTGCGCTGAATAATCCCGCGTGTGGAGCGGCAGCGGACGCAGAATGTCTTGCAGGCGAAAAATGCCCGACTCACTGCAAATATGTGAATTATTATAACCTCTCCAAGGAGAGCAAGTCCAAGTACCACCAGCTCAACTCGGAGTACTACTACGAGTGCCAATTCTGGGATCAGATGCCCGACTTGAACCTCGATAACGAGGACGTTCGCCATGAGTTCGAGGATATTGCCAAATTCTGGTTGGATAAGGGCGTTGGTGGATTCCGTCTGGACGCGGTTAAGGAGTTCTTTACGGGCAACAGTGACAAAAATGTTGAGATTCTGAAGTGGTTTGTGGATTATTGTAAGTCCGTCAATCCCGATTGTTACCTCGTTGGCGAGGAATGGGACAACTTCGGCACATATGTGAAATATTACGACTCGGGTATACCGAGCATATTCGGGTACGAGCTCGCGACACAGAACGGACTAATCGCGAAGGTTGTCAATACCACGAATACCGGTGTGAAACAGTTTACAAACGCGATGGTCACTATTGAGGAGGGTATTGCCCAGCGAAACCCTGGCGGTATCGATGCTCCATTCATCAGCAACCACGATAATGGCCGCGATTCGGGAGTTTTGCGCTATGATTCCACCAAAATTAAGGCAGCTGCGGGACTTTTGATGACTATGACAGGCAGCCCATTCGTTTACTACGGTCAGGAAATTGGTCTTACAGGCTCGGGCAATAAAGACGAAAATTATCGCGCTCCGATGATTTGGGATTCCAACGGCACAGGAAGTCCTAACCCTCCCTCGGGTATGGAATCTCAGGAGCAGCGCTTTCCGAGCACAGAGGATCAGCTTGTCGACCCCAACTCGATCCTCAATTACTACAAGCGTGCCGCGCGAATCCGCAACGAGAACCCCGAAATCGCCCGCGGAAAGACCACGAAAATCGACCTCGGCGATGACATAAATATTGCCGCTATCGAGCGTTCTTACAACGGCAAAACCATCACCATAGTATACAACTACTCCGAGGAGGAGCAAGAGTTTACCGATGCCGCTTTGAATCTCGGCTCCAAGCAGATTCGCGGCTATCTCACCGCTGATTCCTCACAAGAAGTTACCCTCGATAACGGAACTTTGAAGATTCCCCCTTACGGAATTGCCTTTTTGGCATAAGTAAATGGAGGGGAAGTGCTGGGGGCGCTGCCCCAGACCCCCGCTTAAGGGGCTAGACCCTTAAGAATCCCGGTTTCAATACAGTGTTATTCTTAATTTAGTGTTTTCGCTGTTTGAAAAGGTGGTTCGTGACTTGATTCTACGTGCCACTCACTCGGTAAGGAAACACGCAATATAAACTAAATCCCCCTCCGATTTGGAGGGGGATTAATTCTGCTTTAAGGAGTGGAGCAACGCAGCATTTTTTCGGTTCTGCACGCGCAGCGTGCAGAATGCGATTGCCATTAGGGCAATCGCAAGAAAAAAGTGCAGATTTTGGTAGTAACGCTCCGCGCCTACGGCGCGAAGCGTTGCTGCCAAAATTAATACATGCCGCCCATACCGGGTGCGGGAGCTGCCGCAGCGGGCTCGGGTTCGGGCTTATCAGCCACAAGGGACTCGGTGGTGAGTACCATTTCCGCAACGGAGGATGCGTTCTGGAGCGCAGAGCGAGTAACCTTTGCGGGGTCTACAATGCCTTTCTTGATCATATCGCCGTAGCTTTCGCTGTATGCGTCATAGCCGTAGCCGATGGTCTTTTTCGCCATAATATTGTTGATGATAACGGAGCCTTCCACGCCCGCGTTAAGTGCAATCTGGCGAACCGGCTCTTCAAGAGCCTTGAGCACGATGGACGCGCCTGTTTTTTCATCGCCATCAAGGGAGTTCATAACCTTTTCAACAGCGGGGATCACGTTGAGCAGAGCAACACCACCGCCCGCTACGATACCCTCTTCAACGGCAGCCTTGGTTGCCGCGAGAGCGTCCTCGATGCGGAGCTTTTTCTCTTTCATCTCAACCTCGGTAGCCGCGCCGACCTTGATAACGCCAACACCGCCAGAGAGCTTAGCCAGACGCTCCTGGAGCTTTTCGCGGTCGAACTCGGATGTAGTGTTCTCAATAGCGTTTTTGATTTCGTTTACGCGGTTCTTGATGTCCGCAGATTTGCCCGCGCCGTCAACAATGATAGTGTTTTCCTTGTTGATTTTAACCTGCTTTGCGGTGCCGAGCTGGGAAATCTGAGTTTCCTTGATGTCAAGACCAAGCTCGTCTGTGATGACCTCGCCGCCCGTGAGGATCGCGATGTCCTTAAGCATCTCCTTGCGTCTGTCGCCGAATCCGGGAGCCTTAACCGCCACGCAAGTAAATACGCCGCGCAGCTTGTTGAGAATCAGGTTGGTGAGCGCGTCGCCGTCAACGTCCTCGGCGATGATAAGCAGCTTTTTGCCCGACTGAACGATCTGCTCGAGCAGCGGAAGAATGTCCTGGATAGAGGAAATCTTCTTGTCGGTAATGAGTATATACGGATTGTCGAGAGTTGCCTCCATCTTGTCGGTATCGGTAACCATATACGGCGAGATGTAGCCGCGGTCGAACTGCATACCCTCAACCACCTCGGAGTAGGTTTCGGCGGTCTTGCTCTCCTCAAGCGTGATTACGCCGTCAGCGGTAACCTTATCCATTGCCTCGGCAATCAGCTTGCCGACAAACTCATCACCTGCAGAAACGGTCGCTACGCGCGCAATATCCGCCGAGCCGGCTACTTTCTTGGAGTTCTTCTTGATTTCCTCAACAGCCGCGTCAACAGCTTTCTTCATACCCTTCTTTACAACCATCGGATTCGCGCCTGCGGCGATATTCTTCATACCCTCGCGAACCAGCGCCTGAGCAAGCAGGGTAGCGGTGGTCGTTCCATCGCCCGCAGCGTCGTTGGTCTTTGTAGCGACTTCCTTAACGAGAGCCGCGCCCATATTCTCAAACGCGTCTTCAAGCTCGATTTCCTTTGCGATAGTCACACCGTCATTGGTGATAAGCGGCGCGCCGTACTTCTTATTCAGAACCACGTTTCTGCCCTTAGGACCGAGCGTAATCTTGACGGTATCCGCCAGTGTGTCGATACCCTTTTGAAGCGCCTTGCGTGCTTCCTCGCCGTAAATAATGTCCTTTGCCATAATTAAATGTATCCCCTTTCAATGTAAAAAATCTAAAAATGCAATACTTACCAAGCCCCCGCGAGTGCGGGAGTTTTAACAACAAGATTCACTAGATTACTTGGTTCCCTTGGATTTTCTGCCACGCTTTGCGGGAGTCTTGGAAGCAGGCTTTCTGCCGCTCTTGGGAGCGTCTGTTTTCTTAGCCGCGGATTTGGTTTCCGTCTTTTTAGCTGCGGGCTTAGCCTTGGGAGCCTCAGCGCCCTCTACAACCGCGAGAATATCGCTCTGACGAACGATGGAATACTCCACGCCGTCCACTTTCACCTCATTACCCGCGTATTTGCTGATAAGAACCTTTTCACCCACCTTGACGTTCATGGTGACTTCCTTGCCGTCAACCATTCCGCCGGGACCCACCGCAACGATTTCCGCGATGGAGGGTTTTTCCTGTGCCGAAGCCGTAAGGATAATACCGCTCTTGGTGGTTTCCTCAGCCTCGACCATTTTGATAACTACGCGATCAGCTAAAGGTCTGATAGTCATATATGTTTCCTCCTAATAATGATGTCCTTTAACATTGCTTGGCGCTCAATAATATTGACTGCCGCATTCCAAAAAGCCAAGCTTTTTCAAGCATTTAGCCAACGGCTTTTCAGAATGTAGCACTCATTAATATCGAGTGCTAATTATATTTTAACCTATTATAATAAAAAATCAAGTAATTTTCACGCAAAATAGTAATTTTTTCCACAATTTTGTATACTTGCACAAATCTGCGGAAGATTATTGCGGCATTTTTGGGCATTATTCACTGCGTTTCTCTTGTCGGTGAAGGGGAGGAGAATACCCAAAATCCGAAAATCTAGCCCCCCCGACTATTGCCGAGAGGGCATATTATCTATGTGCATATGCTATCGGATATATGCGAATTAAGCTCTCTTGCGAGAAACAACAACTGCCGCACCTGCAAGAGCAATTACGCCTACAACAGCCGCAACACCCTCTACACCTGTATCGCTGTTTGCGTCATCGTTAGCAGCATCGGCATTTGCATTGTCAGCGGCACCATCGGTGTTTGTGTCGTCAGCAGCACCGGTGGTGTTTGTGTCATCGTTAGCGCCATCGGTATTCTCATTATCAGCAGTGGTAACAGCCTCGCTGTCATCAGCAGCGTCGGCGAAAGCAACAGCGGAACCGGTAGTCAGAACCGCAGCAGCCGCAATGGCCGCCAAAACAGATTTAATCTTCATAACAAAATCCTCCTAAATACATCAGTGCCCTATGTGTGTTTGTGTGATAGCATACACTAACGCTTGTCCGCTTCATCACTCAGTCCCCGTTTTCGGGCTGTGCGAACAAGCCATAGTCAACCACGCGATTCCCCCGCGCGGTCAACTTTCCCCGTATTCTATTTTACTACATTTCGATAATTTTTTCAAGTGCTAATTTGAACATAATTTACAGAAAATTAGGTAAATTTTTGTCGAAATGCACAAAATTCGCTGACATATTCGATTTTATTATGCGGATAATAAATTTGCGTGGAAATAAATCTGCGCGGAACGGACGATTTCGGCGGTTTGATCCGCAAAGAAAACCTCTTTTGGCAGTCCGATACGCGTGAGTGACGTTCCGCGCGGGACGGTTCTGACAATTTGAAATCACAATAAAAATATGCAAATTCGTCACGCAAACGTTGCCGAGTGAGTGAAACGAGCGAGGTAACGCTTAGCGAGCGCAGCTTATCTGCGCGGTGACGGATTTGCCAATTAAAATCTAAATTGCGAAAGCGAGCGGGATTGCCGCAGCGCAGCGGAGGCAATTTCGCTCAGCTAGTCAACATTGCCGCAGGCAATGTTGACGGTTCGCAATTTGAAAATTTAGATAAGGAGAGATGACTATGCATTTTAATAAAATTTCGGCGGCGGCAGCGGCGATTGCGTGCTTTGGCGCACTTTCAGCAACTGTCGGCGCTCAGGGCGTGGTAAACGGCGTGGTTAATGCCGGTGAGGATATAGTGAACGGCGCAGGAAATGCCGTCCGTGACGCGGTAAGTGGCGTTACGGACGGCGTTGAGGACATCACAGGCGGAGTAACCGGCGATTCCGGCGATGCCACAACAAGCGATGTTGTTGATTCAAACGGCAACACAACAAGCAATACCACTAGCGGCACTACAAGCAACACGACAAGCGGAACTACAAGCAATACCACAAGCAACATCACAAGCGGTACTGCAAGCAACACCACAAGCGGAACAACCTCAAGCAGCACAGTTTCAAACGTTGCGGCAAGCCCCGCTACTGGCGTTTCGTTTGCTGTACCCGCAACGGCGGCAGTCCTCGCGGCAATGGGCGTTACCGTTGCAGCGGTTTACCGCAAGCGCAAATAACGAATTTCGGACGCTCCCTCGGGAACGTCCGATTACATTTTATACTATTTCAATCCAAGCTCTGCCTTTAGCTTTTCGCGTTGGTTTTCGGGGATCTCCGCACTGTTGAGAACTTCCGTTACCTTACGCTCCACCTTGTTCACTGTATTCCACAAGATGAGGAAAAATGTGATTCCGGAAATCACCAACATACCCCCGAAAATCAGAAAAATCCACCACACAGACGGCATAAAAGCTCCAACAAAGCCAAGCACGATTCCAACAGCGGTCATCAGTCCCGCCGTCAGCGGAATTTGTTTCTTCCAGCTTTTTATCTCCTTATATTGCTCTATCAGTTTGTCTAACACGTCCATTCATTTTCTTCTCGTATATCTGAAGAAACGTATCCGCCTGCATTCCGTTTCCAACACCGATGAGGTTTCTGCGAGTTCCCACTCAGGATTTTTCCCAATATCCTCCAGAAACACATCGCCGCCAAAGTTTTCATAAACCCGCGTAACCAGTGCCTCATCGCAGTAGGGGAGCATTTGGCGGTAAATCTCTGCGCCGCCGATTACGAACACGCGCTCCATATCGCGAACATACTCCAGAACGTTCTCAATATCCGGGAAAACACGCGCTCCGTCCAGTTCTGTGCAGCGCCGCGAGAGAACGATATTCTCGCGGTTGGGCAGCGGACGTTTCGGGAAACTCTCCCATGTTCGCCGTCCCATAATTACCGTGCCGCCGGTCGTCAGTTCGCGAAAGCGTTTCATATCCAACGGCAAACGGCACAACAGCGAGTTTCCGCGACCGATTGCGCAGTCATTATCCGTAACATAAATCAAAGTCATATTTCCTCCTTATCTAAATAGCAAATCACCAATAACTTGCTGTGAGTTATAGTGCGCTTGGATTGCAACCCGATAGGTTTTTTGGACTGGACGTGCTAATTTTTCACTCCATAGTGCCGCTATAAATTATATGTAACCTTCAAAATGTATCCGCGATTGGTAAATGTTTTTGGCAAATTTGACCAAAAACAAGCTTGGAAAATTATGTAGGTTTACAAAATTCCCAAAATACGCTAAAGTTTGGCGAAAGTCTGCCGATAAGTATTTTCAAGAGGTAAGTAATCCCCGCCGGGGATTATCGCTCTTGTCGGGGCTTCCAATAGGGAGCGCAATAATTGAATCGCGCAGCCGTTTGCGGGTGTTGCCCGCGCTGATGTTCTGATAAGAACGACGGAGGCGCGACTTTTTTGCTTGGTTATATCTTTGTCATTTTGGAGTTGTTTCGCATTACAATTTTTGTTCCGCGGGTGACAAAATTTATCGTTATCATCGCGTCGTTGCCGGTAAGCTCAACCTTTTCGATTGTTCCCTCACCGAAAATTTTGTGCTTGATTTTGTCGCCGGGAGCGAACTCTTCGGTATTTGCCGAGGAAACAGTGTTGTTCATTGTGGCAGTTTCTTCGGTGAAGAAACTGCGCGGCTCGGGCTTGGAATATGCGTGAACGGGCTTTGCCTCCTCGCCGTGCTTGTCGCACAACTCAATCGGAATTTCGCGCACAAACGCCGAGAGCTTGTTGCAGGCAGTCTTTCCGTACAGCGTTCTGTAACGTGAATGTGTGATTACAAGCCGCCTTTTCGCGCGGGTGATCGCCACATATGCCAGACGGCGTTCTTCCTCCATCTCGGCGGAGTTGTACTGACACGCCGCAGACGGAAAAATATTGTCCTCTGCCGCAACCATAAACACCACCGGGAACTCCAGTCCCTTGGCACTGTGCATTGTCATCAGCGAAACGCGGTCGGTTTCGGTGTCGTAATTGTCAATGTCAGATACCAACGCAACTTGCTCCAGGAAGTCCTCAAGCGTTGTTTCGGGATTCTCGGACATCATCTGCACCGCGTTGGATTTCAGCTCTTCTATGTTCTCGATTCGCGATTTTCCGTCATCGCCTTGTGCTCTCAGCATCTCCATATACCCCGACTTCTCCGCCGCCGCGCCGATAAGCTCGTCCAGACCGACCTTATCTGCCATTTCTTCAAGCTCGTCAAAAATATTCGCTGCCGCTTTCAGGGCATTGGCTCTCTTGGCGAGAGTTTCATATTGGAACGCATCTCTGCATACGTCAATCGGGCTTATGTTCAGTCCATCGGCAATTCGGATAACCTCGTCCACGGTAACATCGCCGATAGAGCGTTTCGGCTCGTTGATTACGCGGCGGAATCTCACGGTATCATACGGATTGTTCACAAGCGTGAGATATGCCATAATATCGCGGATTTCCTTGCGGTCGTAGAATCTCACGCCGCCGACGATCTTATACGGGATCCCCGCGCGAGAGAGAGCCGTTTCATATCCGCGCGAGAGCGCGTTGTTTCGGTACAGAATCGCGTAATCCGAATATTTTCCGCCGTTCTCTATCCCCTCGGTGATGATTTCGGTTATTCCGCGCCCCTCAGACTGCTCGGACTGATAATAATTTACCTCTATCTTATCGCCAGCGCCCAAATCGCTCCACAAGGTCTTGTCCTTGCGATTCTGGTTGTTCTTGATTACGGCATTCGCCGCGTTGAGGATATTCTCGGTGGAGCGATAATTCTGCTCCAAACGAATCACGGTGGAGTCTTTGTATTGCTTTTCAAAACTGAGGATATTCTCGACTGTCGCGCCGCGGAAACGGTAAATCGACTGGTCGTCATCGCCCACGACCGCCAGATTTCCCGAATCTCCCGCAAGCAGCGACACAAGCCGATACTGCGCGATATTCGTGTCCTGATACTCGTCAACCATTATGTACCTGTACAGATTCCGATAATGCTGCAGCACCTCGGGGAACTCCTCAAACAGCCGCACGGTAAGGAAAATAATATCA
Organism: uncultured Clostridia bacterium; assembly: GCA_947175385.1. Lineage (GTDB taxonomy): Bacteria > Bacillota > Clostridia > Oscillospirales > Ruminococcaceae > CAG-115. The sequence goes on from CAMWMN010000006.1 coordinate 31,304, forward strand.
TCGAAATCCACGGCATTGGCTGTTTCCAGAGCCTTTTGGTACTCGGCATAAATTTCCGCGTTGCGTATCTCGTTCGCGTCCGCGTGCTCCTGCGCCATCTGCGCGTACTCCTCTGCCGAGATCATCTTGTCCTTCAACGATGAGATAGCGTTCTTGAACACCTTCGGCGCGACAATGCGCTCACTGAGATTATGACGTTTCATAATCTCCTTAATCAAACGCTTTGTATCGTCATCGTCATAAATCGTGAACTCGCGCTTGTAGCCCAGATGTTCGATTTCGCGCCGCAGAATCCTTACACAAGCCGAATGGAACGTTGCCGCGCATATCTTTTTCGCGTCCTCGCCAATCATCGAAACAAGACGTTCGCGCAGTTCGCCCGCCGCCTTATTCGTGAACGTGATTGCGAGAATATTCCACGGGTTCACGGGATTGACCGCAATGATAGACGCGAGTTTTTGCGCGTTCTCGGGAGTTTTCTCCATCGCGGGGTACTCCTCAAGGAACTTCGTCTGCTCTGCCGAAATTTCGCGAACCTCGCTGTCATGATACGCGTTTCCGAACCTCATCATATTCGCGATTCTGTTTACAAGAACCGTGGTTTTTCCGCTGCCCGCGCCCGCGATGATCAGCACCGAGCCGTTCACCTTAAATATAGCCTGTTTCTGCATATTGTTCGCGCGGGAAAACTGCGATTCCAACGCATTCTTTTTTAATTCCGTATAATTCATCATTTCCTCTTATCTAAATGGCAAATTCAAAACCACGCTCTCGAAATGCCGCTGCGCAGTGTTGCGCGCCGCTCGCAAACAGGATGTTTGCGCAGTCGCCGATAGGTGATTTTTGGTTATAACGCGCCTAAACTACTCTTTGAACAGTGGATTATGGTTATAACTCAATAAACTAACAACTATTTTCCGGCTGCTATCAGTCCAGCGCAATAAACGGATTAACATCTCCCACTGCTTGCGGCAGCTTGCCGTCCCAATTCTGAATCTTCAGATACTCAATATAAGTCGGGTCTTTGGCGAGTTGCTCCTGAACCGTCTTAATTGCGTAAGCGTCCGCGTCCGCCTTGATTTTCTGCGAATCCGCCTGCGCCTGCGCCGCGATTACCTGCTGTCTTGCCTCTTCCTCCTTTTCGGCGGTTTTGTTCTGCATTTTAAGCGCGTCCTGTGCGGCAATTACTTTTGCCTGAATGGACTGCTCGAACGCGTCATCAAACGACAGGTTCTCAATCGCAAACGCCGTAACGAGAATCCCTTGCGGTTCAAGCGTTTCCTTGAGGGATCTGTAAATCGCGTCTTGAACGGTGGCGCGGTTCTGAACGAGATCCTCCGCTTTTACCTTACCGATTTCGTCCTTGGAGATCTTCGCAACATTCGGCACAAGCCACTTGGATTCCACATTTGCAATACCAGCCGAGCGGATTATCTCGGACAATTTTGACGTATCATAGCAATAATTCAACTTCAACTTAAGGCTGTCGACCGTCTGAGTATCCGATGTGTACGCGTCTGCGTCCACCGAGTAGATTTGTTCGCGCGTGTCGACCTGTTCAATGCTCTCAATAAACGGAATATGCACGTTAAGTCCTGCCGTGAGGTTATCGCCAACGATTTTCCCGAAACGGTACTTCACGCCGATAAAGCCCTCGTTGACAACCGAAAAGCTGTTGAAAATCACGATCAGCGCAACGATCGCAATCACGACAAACAGCACTATCTTTCCGTAGCTGCTGCCATTTTCATTCTTTTTGTTATCCGTAGAAAATTTCTGCATTTTTTTACTCCTTATCTAAATGGCAAATCCGAAACCGTGCACACCTGCGGTGTGCACTTGCCTGAGCGTCACGGTTCACGCTGCGCGTGCACCGCGACGCTCGCATTTCAGATTTGCATTAATCACGGTTAAGTTGCTTTGAGTTATAACGCGTGGAGCATAAACCTTAACTGTTAATTGTCATCAATTCCGAGTACTTATCATTTACCGCCAATTCGGGAACTGCCGCCTTGCGGCTGATTCCCGCGTTTGCGAACGCTTGAGTCAACATCAGTTTAATGCGGTTGACTTGGTTTACCTCGGAAGCTCCGGGGTCAAAATCCACCGCCACGATATTGCTTTCGGGGTGCTGGCGGCGCAACTCGCCGATTACGCCCTTGCCCGTTACGTGATTGGGCAGACACGCGAATGGCTGCATACACACGATATTCGGCACACCCTCGCCGATAAGCTCCAGCATTTCCGCCGACAAGAACCAACCCTCGCCCGCGATGTTTCCGGGGGAAACAATCGGGCGGACGCTCTCGCGCATCTCGAATATATCACCGGGGCAGCCGAATTTTGTTCCCGTAACCGATTTGCGGTAGCTTCTCTCCATCAATTCAAAGAGTTTGATTGCCGCGGTTTCGGCGAACTCCTTGGGCTTGGAGCAATATAGCAGTTCGCTTTTGGTCTTGCCGTGGGAGCATATGTAGTAGAAAAATCCCATCAAATCGGGAACTACCACCTCGCAGCCCTCGCGCTCCAACAGCTCAATAATATTGTTATTCGCAATCGGGTGGAACTTCACAAGAATCTCGCCTACCAACCCGATTTTCGGCTTTTTCACATCGTTTACGGGGAACGCCAGGAAATCCGCAACAATATTCCTTACATTGCGGTTAAACCGCTTGATGGAAAGGCTTTTAAGCTCGTCCCTGAGGAACACGCGCCACTTTTCGTACAGCGCGTTCGCCGAGCCTTTAACCTTCTCATACGGGCGAACCTTGTACAAGCACCGCTGTAATACATCGCCGTAGATAATCGCCATAAACGCGCGTGTCGCCATACCGAGCGTCAGCTTGAATCCGCTTTGTTTTTCCAGCCCCACAATGTTCAGCGAAATCAGCGGAACGTTGTCAAACCCCGCGTCTTTAAGCGCCTTTTTAAGCATTCCCACGTAGTTTGTCGCTCGGCACGCGCCGCCCGTCTGGGTTATCATCACGGAGGTGTTCGAGAGGTCGTATTTTCCGCTTTGCAGCGCGTGGATAAGCTGTCCGACAATCAATATCGATGGATAGCACGCGTCATTGTTAACATATTTCAGCCCCGTGTTTACAACGTCCTTGGAACAGTCGTTCAGGATAACCACGTTATAGCCGCTGTGATTGAACGCCGCCTCCAGCATATCGAAGTGGATAGGCGCCATCTGCGGGCAGAGAATGGTGTGCTTTTTGCGCATTTCCTTGGTAAATTCGGGCTGACGCACGTATCCCAATTGCCCGCGAACCGGCTGATAGCCGTGGCGCGCGCGCTCGTCCATTACGGAAATCAGTGAACGCAGACGAATCCGCGCCGCGCCGAGGTTGTTTACCTCATCGATTTTCAGGCACGTATACAGCTTTCCGAATCCGCGCAGAATTTCCTGAACCTCGTCCGTGGTGATCGCGTCCAGACCGCACCCGAACGAATTAAGCTGAACCAGCTCCAGATTTTGATTCGCGCCGACAACGTGCGCCGCCGCGTACAGGCGCGTGTGGTATGTCCATTGGTCGACCACGCGAATCGGGCGGACTACCTCTCCCAGATGTGCCACGGAATCCTCAGTAAACACCGCAAATCCGTAGCCGTTGATCATTTCAGGCAAGCCGTGATTTATCTCGGGATCAACGTGATAGGGTCTGCCCGCAAGTACGATTCCGCGCTTGCCCTCTGATTTCAACAGGTTCAGTGTTTCCTCGCCCTTTTCGCGGACGATTCGTTTGAACTCCTCGTCCGCCGCATATGCCTTTTCAAGAGCAGAGGTAATTTCCGACTTGGTGATATTCATTTCGGGGAGCTTTTCGGAAAACTCCTCGAACAATCTCTCCGCCATACGCTTTTCGTTGAAAATCGGCAAAAACGGATTGAGGAACTTCACATAATTTTTGTTGTCGGGGCGCAGCTCCGGCACGGAATTTTTGATGACCTCGCTGTATGTCGCGACTACGGGGCAGTTGTAGTGATTGTCGCCGCCGTTGTCGTTTGCCATTTCATACGGCATCGAGGGGTAGAAAATCAACTTCAGACCCTCGTCAATCAGCGACTGGATATGCCCGTGAGCCAATTTCGCGGGGTAACATACCGATTCGCTCGGCATTGTTTCGATTCCCTTGTCGTAGATAGAACGTGAGGATTTCGGTGATAATTTCACGCAAAAGCCCAGCTCTGTGAATAATCTGTGCCAGAACGGGTAATTCTCGTACATTCCCAACACGCGCGGAAGTCCGATTGCGCCGCGCTTTGCAGACCGCTCGTCAAGGCATTCACGATCGAACAACAGATGATATTTCCAATCGTAAAGATTCGGGAGTTTCTCGCCGCTTTTTACATTTCCCGCGCCGCGTTCGCAGCGGTTGTTGCTTATGTATCGCGAGCCGTCTGGGAATTTCGTGATGGTAAGCAGGCAGTTGTTGGAGCATTTTCCGCAGCGCGCGGCGGTTTTTTCCACCTTAAAGCTCTCCAGATGCTCCAAATCCGCTATCGTGGAGCGTACCCCGTTATCGCGCTCCAGCGCGATAAGAGCCGCGCCGTAGCAGCCCATCAGACCCGCCTTGTCGGGGCGGATCACGTCCTTGCCGACAATCAGCTCGAATGCGCGGAGTACGCTGTCATTCATAAATGTTCCGCCCTGAACGATGATTTTCGTACCCATTGAGGCGGTATCGCGCAGCTTTATTACCTTAAACAGCGCGTTTTTCACTACGGAATAGGACAATCCCGCCGAAATATCCGCGACAGTCGCGCCCTCTTTCTGCGCCTGTTTTACACGTGAGTTCATAAACACCGTGCACCGTGAACCCAAATCCACGGGATTTTCCGCCGACAAGCCCAATACCGCGAACTCGCGGCTGCTCATTCCAAGCGCGTTTGCGAAATTCTCGATGAACGAGCCGCACCCCGAGGAGCAAGCCTCGTTCAAGAGGATAGACTCTATCTCGCCGTCCTTAACGCGCATACACTTCATATCCTGACCGCCGATGTCCAGAATGAACTCCGCGCCGGGGAGAACTCTGTCCGCCGCCTTGTAGTGCGCCATGGTTTCAATCTCGCCGAAATCCGCGCCCAGAGCAGCTTTTATAAGGTGTTCGCCGTAGCCCGTGGTGCACGTTTTCGCGATGTATGCATTTTCGGGCAGCAGCCCGTAAATCTCTTTCAGAATGCCTATTACCGACTTCAGCGGGTCGCCTTGATTGCCCGCGTAATACGAATACAGAATCGCGCCGTCCTTGTCGATAAGCACCGCCTTGGTGGTGGTCGAGCCCGCGTCTATTCCAAGGTAGCACGCGCCATTGTGGGATTTCAAATCTGCCTCGGGAATTACCGATTTCGCGTGACGCTCACGGAAATCGTTCAGCTCTTGTTCGTTTTTGAACAGCGGCTCAAGGCGCTCCACCTCGTTCAGCGCATTCTCGCCGAGCGACTGCGCCTTTTGGACAAGCTCCGAAAAGTCAACCTCAGCCGATTCTTCGGAGAGCGCACAGCCCATTGCCACGAACAGATTTGCGTTTTCGGGGAAGATGATATGCTCGGGGGTAAGGTTCAGCGTTTCGATAAAGCGCTGACGCAGCTCCGACAGGTAGTGGAGAGGTCCGCCGAGGAACGCCACGTTCCCGCGAATCGGCTTGCCGCACGCAAGCCCGCTGATGGTCTGATTCACCACGGATTGGAACACCGACGCGGCAACATCGGAGCGTTTCGCGCCCTCGTTAAGCAGCGGCTGAATGTCGCTTTTCGCGAAAACCCCACAGCGTGACGCTATCGGGTAAATCGTGGTGTGCTTTTTGGAAAGCTCGTTCAAGCCGCCGATGTCGGTGTTCAGAAGAGCCGCCATCTGGTCGATGAACGCGCCCGTTCCGCCCGCGCAGGAGCCGTTCATTCGCTGCTCCAAGCCGCCCTTGAGATATGTAATCTTCGCGTCCTCGCCGCCAAGCTCGATTGCCACGTCCGTTTCGGGGATAAGCGCGCGTATCGCGTCCGTACCCGCAGCGACCTCCTGTACAAACGGGATCCCAAGCCACTGTGATACGGAAATTCCACCCGAACCCGTCACGGCGATTTCCACACGGGATTCGTCAAGATGTTCGCCGACTTCGGCGATTATGTCCGCGACTGTTTTTCTGATGTCCGAAAAATGCCGCCGATACTCGCTGAACAGCAGTTCGTTATTTTCACCCAACACCGCCGCCTTGACGGTTGTCGAGCCTATATCAAGTCCTACACGTTTCATTAAATCCCTCCATCAATAAATAATGGGAAATATTGTATTTTTAACATCTGTCAACTATCGTACAATTATAATTATATCATATTTTGAGTAAAAAGTCAACCGCCATTTCTTGTTAACACAAACTTTTCATAATTGAAAAAACCGTCCACCAAGGTGGACGGTTTTATATGTTGATGATTCGTTGAAGTTGCTAAATATATACCGATTTATCAATATAAATCAGCTTCCTCCGAACCGCAAAAAGCCGGTTCAGCCGTATAATCCTTCACACACCATTGCTTTATATACTGTGCAGCTCTTTGCTCAGCATATTTCGCATTTAATACCTCACCATTTTCATCAACTTCAAGGTTATTGATAAAAATTGCATACACTGTTTCAAGCAAACTTGGACTTTCTCTAAATTCATCAAAATAATTTATTCCCTCTAATAACGGGTAGCCAACAGTCACATTTGCGATCCAATAGGAAAACTGTCGAACCGCTCCGCTTACCGAATGACTTAACTTCATTATAATTCCTCCATAGCGGCGCGCAGCGGGCACAAATGAAAATTGCAAAGCAAATTTCATTTGTGCGTTTTCGGATCTACTTTTAAGATCAATAAATCACGCGTAGCCTATCAGACCGCAATCACAGCGGCTTAAACGTAATCTCGCCGTTCTCAACGGTTGCTCTTGCTCTGTTGGTGACGGCTTTTACGGACAGCACGCAGGAATTTATTCTCAGCGTTACACCGGGGTAGAACATTCGCTTGCACGATATGGATAGATTTTGGGTGAGCTGGAGGGTATCATCGATTTCGGCGATACGCGCCTTGGACCGCTTGATTTCGCTTTGAAGCCTTAACCTGTTGCGCAGCGAATCGGATTTCATCTGCTCGCGGTCGGGCGAGAGCTTGCCTTTTTTCTGCATTTCGGCAAGCGTGGCTAGGATTTTTCCGAGCTGGTCTGCCTTGTCCTCCATCTCCAAGATTCGCTTTTCAAGACTGTCACGTTCCTCGGACAAAACTGCGTTGTTTCCCAATGTAAGTTCGGTTTTCACGTACTTCTCCGAGCCGATTACGGAGGCTTCGATTCCGTCAAGCGCGGTGAGCTTTCCACCCATAATGACGCCCTTTCCGGATGCTATGATCTTTTGTCTTGAGAAAATCTCGCCGCCCACGAAAGACACGCTTTCCACCGTGCCGTCGGCGGTAACCTTGCTGTTCTCGCAGAAGCCCAGCCTGATGTTCCCTTTGGCAGTGAGCTGTGAATTTATCGCGCCGATTTTCACGGAGATATTGCCGTCCGCATAAAGCTCCGCGCCGCTTACCGTGCCGTTTACAACGATGTCCCGTTTTGACGTCACGCGGAATCCCTCAAACACGCTGCCCTTGACGGTCACCGCGCCGATGAAGTCGATATTGCCCGTAGCAACCTCGACATCTCCGTTGATGATAAGCATTTCGTCCACGCAGAACGCTCCGTTGCGGTAGACAAGATTTCCGTTTACGGCCGCGAGTATCTGCGTTCCGTCCTCGGTAAGCGTTGTTCCCGCGCCCACGTTGAATTTCGCGGGAACACCCTTTTTCTGCGGCACGGTCATTCCCGTGATGTCTTTTCCCGGCGCGCCCTCGGTCGGCATCGTGATGTTTGCGATGGGCGTTCCCGCGGTGATGTTTTTCACAACTCCGAGATTTTTGTAATCAACCACACCATGCTCATTTTCCACGGGAGCGGCATGGCTTTCGGTGCTGAAATGGTATTTGATAACACCGTCCACTCCGTTTTCGGGAGCGTCCCATTTTGCCACGCAGATATTCTCGTCATAACGTCTTTGCTCCACTGCCATTCGGATATCGTCTTCGAGAATACCATGGCTTATCAGTTTTTCCGCCATCGCGGATTTGATACGGTCTACCGTGATGTCCCAGCCGCCGTTTTCGGGTCGGTTGAACGATGCGAACGCCGCCGCGCGGTTTGGGTTCATCGTAACCTCGACCATCGAATGAACAACTTTATTTTCTGCCATAATCTCACCTCTTATCTAAATAGCAAATCCAAAACCGTGCACGCTTACGCGTGCACTCGCCTGCGTGATACAACACACCGCTTCGCGGCGTGTTGTATCACGCGCGTTTTGGATTTGCACTAGTCGCTATAAGTTTGCTTTTGGCTATAACGTTCCAAAATTTCACCGCAAGCAGTGGATTATGGTTATAACCACAGATAACTAACAACTATTCTCTGATTACTATTATAGCATATTTCACGGGGGATTTCAAGTGTGATTGAGCAATTTGCTGAATTTGCCAATCTTTGGGCACGAAATTTGGTGATTTTGCACAACCGAGATAAACGTTCCGCGTTTCTAAACGCTATGCATAATATCAAACGGAGTGGTCTGATAAACAAAATAATTAAGCCAGTTGGTGAACAACAGTGTGGAGTGCGCGCGCCACCGCAAAATCGGCTCGTTGTCGGGGTTATCATCGGGGTAGTAATGACGCGGAATCTGCGGATTCAAGCCCTTATCCAAGTCGCGGCGGTACTCGAAATCAAGCGTGTTCGCATCGTATTCCGAGTGCCCCATCACGAAGAATTGCCGCCCGTCCGCGCTGCAGACTGCGTAAACTCCCGCCTCGTCCGAGATCGCCATCAGCTTTAAGTCGGGGACTTTCGCAATGTCCTCTGCGCGGACTTCCGTATGCCGCGAGTGGGGCGCGAGAAACTCTCCGTCAAAGCCGTGAAACAGTCGCGATTTGGGCGTCAGGAGTCGATGAGTGAAAATTCCCGAAACCTTTTGTGAAAGCGGATATTTCGGGATTCCGTAATGGTAAAACAACCCCGCCTGTGCGCCCCAACAGATATGCAGAGTTGAGTGGACGTGGGATTTTGTCCACTCCATTATCTCACAAAGCTCGTCCCAGTAGTCCACATCGGTGTATTCGAGCTGTTCCACGGGCGCGCCCGTGATGATGAATCCGTCAAAGTTCTGCTCGCGGATTTCCTTAAAGCTCTTGTAGAACGCGATGAGATGTTCCTGCGGCGTATTCTTGGATTCGTGAGATGAAACGGTGATAAATTCCGCCTCAATCTGTAAGGGCGTGTTCGACAAACAGCGGAGAATCTGCGTTTCGGTGTTGATCTTTGTGGGCATCAGATTAAGTATTCCGATTTTCAGCGGGCGAATGTCCTGATGAAGTGCGCGGTACTCCGTCATTACGAAGATGTGCTCGCTTTCGAGTATGTTCTGCGCGGGCAGTCCGTCCGCGATTTTTATTGGCATTTTTATTCCTCCCGGAGTCAATTTGCGTTTTATTCGCTATTTCTATTATAACGCGAAATTCGGCGGCTGTCAAGTGGATTTAATTTTAAGGAAATGTTGTTTATGGCGGTTTCCCCTGCCGCAGGCAGGGGGAAACCGCCATGGAATAAACCTTTAATTTTATAAAAATGATTTAATCGGCGCGGGTTTAATTTTAATAAGGTGTTGACAATCACGGAAAGTTGTGATATAATGGTTATAGTTGGAAGTTATTTGAGGCGAAGTTTGGCGCATTATAACTTGAAACAATGCAATGGCGGCGCAGTTTGGCGCGTTATAATTCAAAACAACTGATTAGTAACTAATGCAAATTCAAAACGCGATCGGCACGTTACGCCGCAAAGCGGTGTAACGTGCCGATCAGCGAACGCAGACGCGAAGCGTCTGCGTGGTTTTGGATTTGCCATTAAAATAGGAGGTAGAGAGATGGCTGTTAATCCGTTTGATGACGCGGAGGAAATCGCGAAAAAGTCAATGGTACTGTTTTTTCTGATCGACTGCTCGGGAAGTATGGGCGGAAGTAAAATCGGAACGGTAAACTCGGTAATGGAGGAGCTTATTCCCGAGCTGCAGACTATCGGCGGCGCGGATGCGGATATTAAAATCGCGGCGCTGAAGTTTTCGGGAGGTTCGGAGTGGATGTATTCAGAGCCGATTTCGGTGGACAAGTTCGAGTGGAAGTCCCTTGACGCGGAAAATGTTACGGATCTCGGCAGCGCGTTCGCGGAGCTGAATGCTAAGCTCTCGCGAAATTCGTTTATGAGCAGTCCGTCACTTTCGTTCGCGCCGGTGATGATTCTGATGTCGGACGGCTATCCCACGGATAATTTTGAGAAAGGTCTTGAGGAGCTTAAGCGGAATCGGTGGTACAATGCGGGTATCAAGGCGGCGGTCGCAATTGGAGAGGACGCGGATTTTGATATTCTGTCGCGTTTCACGGGCAATCCCGACAGCGTGGTGACGGCTCACAACGGCGAGGCTTTAGCTAAGCTCGTCAAGTTCGTGGCGGTTACAAGCTCCCAAATCGGAAGTCGCTCTATGCGCCTTGCCGAAACCGAGGAGGATTTCAAGACCAAGCAGGAAAGCGCCGCCGAGCAGATTCGCGAGTTCGCCGAAAGCGATGAGATAAACGCGAATATTGACGAGGGCTGGTAAAGATAAAATTGTATTTGGGGAGTTGCTTTGAATCGTGATTAAGGGGCACGCATTATCGGTTCGAGGGGCAATGCACGAGGCGGACGGAACGGGCTGCCAGGACAGCGCGCGGGTGTACATCGGCGCAGATTTCGCGGTGGCAGTGGTGTCTGACGGTCATGGCAGCGAAAAGCATTTCCGTTCGGCGGCGGGCAGCGAAATGGCAACGCGCGTGGCGATTCGTTCGATTTGCGATTTCCGTGAGAGAAACGGCGGTCTGGACGGCATATTTACGGATAATCCCGATAATGCCGCGCGCCGAATCGCCGCGAATATCATTTGCGGTTGGAACAGCGAAATTGCCGCGCATTTTCGTGCGTTTCCGCTGAATCCGCAAGAAACGGAAATTTTCGAGCGGTACGGCGGAATTGCGGACGAGGTGATGTACGGCGCAACGCTGATCGTTGCCGCAATGACCGCTGAGGGCTGTTTCGGGCTGCAAATCGGCGATGGGGATTTTATCGCGTTGGATAACGGTGAAATGTGCTCTCCGATGCCCGTGGATACCAACTTGGTGGGGAATTTGACTACCTCACTGTGCGACAGCGACGCTATCGCGAATTTCCGGTATTTTTATCGGAAAGGCGCGTTTGACGGGGTAATGCTCTCCAGTGACGGCTTGATCAACTCATTTGGAAGTGTCGGGGATTTTATGAGCTTCGGACGCCGCGTGTTGAATGCCGTGAGTGATGATAGTACCGCTCCCCTTGCCGAGCATTTACATATGCGTTCCCGCAGCGGTTCAAGGGACGATATTTCCATTGCCTGTATAGTTGGTAGATGTTAGAGATAAGAATTGAGATTATAACCATAATCTGCTGTTTGGAGCGCAATTCAAGCTCGTTATAATTCATATCAACCCATAGGGGCGAAGTCCCTGCGCGTTATAACTCAAAACAACCTTTTGGCGACCAGTGCAAATCCGAAATGCAAGTGTTGCCGAACACCAAAGGTGTGAGGTAACGCTTGGCAAGCGCAGATGAAATCCGCAAAGCGGATTTCATCTGCGCGGTTTCGGATTTGCCATTTAGATAAGGAGTTAAATTATGACAGGTGGAATTATTGTTAATAAGGAGCATGACAATTCGCGGCTTGAGGAGCTTATGAACCGGCGGCTCGAATTGGTCAAGGCGGAGGATAAGGAAGCCATTACCGCGAATGTCGAGGAGATATTCATGGAGATTATGGACCATGCGCTGTTGGTTACGGCGATTAAGATGACAAAGCCGCCGAAAACGCTTCCGAACGGCGAACAGGCGATTGCCGATGGCACGGGAATCTCGTTCTATATGTTGGCAGCCAACGACGGTGAGCATTATCTGCCCATGTTTACCAAGCGCGCAGAAATGGAAAAGTGGAAGAGCGATACCGAGAGAAATACGGTTTTGATGGGGTTTGACAATATGTCGATGATAGTTGAAACTAACCCCAATTGCGCGGGAATCGTGGTGAATCCGTTCGGGCAGAATTTTGTGATTCCGCGGCGGTTTGTGGAGGATATGAAAGAGCGTCGCGATATGCTCCGCGATGGTCAGACCAACAGCGTACTCACTGCGGATACACCGTGTGAGCTGTATGCGCTGAGTCCGTATCCGATGGAGATGTCCAGCGCGTTGGTTGAAACGGCGAAAGGCACGGGCGCGATAGATGCACTGTGGCTGCGCGGTGTGAAGCTTGAGGGTAAGGACGGGTATCTGTTGTTGGTTGACTTCAACGGCGACCGAAATGTCGTGTTCTCGCGCCTCGGACAAGCCGCGAGACCGTTCCTCCAAAAGATGCCGCTGCATATCATAGACGCGAAAAGCGGCTTCGGCGCAAACGCGGTGAATAATGTTATGCCGTTTTACACCAGAAGTTGATTAAGTATGCGTTTCTCCCTACCGACCAAGTCGATAGGGAGAAACGCATTATTTATTAATCCGTAAAGAGTTCCGTTTTCATTACTATTGCGTCATCGTTGGGGTAGTAGTTGCGGCGGATACCGATTTGCGTGTATCCCAGCTTTTGGTAGAGCGCAATAGCAGCGGAATTTTTCGAGCGCACCTCAAGAAAGCACGTTTTTGCGCCGCGCTGGAGCATTTCCGCGTGGAGGCGGCGGAGCAGATTTTCCGCAATGCCTTGTCCGCGGTACGACGGCAGTGTTCCGATTTGGAACAGCTCCGCCTCATCCGCCACAACACGTCCCAGTGCAAACGCGACAATTTTCCCGTCGCGCCGTTCCGTGCAACACAAAGACAGCGCGCTCGAAAGCTCGCTGTGCAGCATATCTTGTGTCCATGAATCTCCGAAACAGTCTCGCTCAACTGCCCAAAGCTCTTCAAATTCGCGTGAATCAGAAATCAATTTCGTTCACGGCAGAGTTTACCAATTGAAGCTCCTTCTTGGGGATTCGCTTGAGAGGATTATAGATGAACTTTTTGCAGGAATCGTACATCTTTACCTCTCCCATTTTCGGGCAGATGATTTTGTCGCCCTCGCCAACTTGCGCCATCTGGCAGTACTTGCAAGACGGCTTGATGTTGTTGCCGAACAATTTTTTTCCAGCCATAAATAAAAATACCTCCGTAATTCCTGCGTTCCGTATTTGCGGGTTTTATTAATATCATTATAGCATATTTTTCGGGAAAAGTCCACGGCAGTTTTAACAATTTTTCGGTGAAACTATTGTGCATTTCGCCGATTTTGGTTGACATTCTCATAAATCTGTGGTATAATAAGCACAAAGTTGTTAGTTATTGGGATTATAACCATAATCTGCTGCTTGGAGTGAAATTCAAGTGCGTAATATTCCACGTCAACCAATTGGGGTGAATTTACTATTAAGATAATAACATATAATGAATTCATTGCCGCGATTTACAAATACTGGGAATTGTATGAGGGCGGATTAAAAAAGCAAGCGAACAAGTATCTGTTTGAGCTTACGGAGAGCTGCGCGGAGATTCCGCGGGCGGAGCTGGACGCGATTCTGGAGCGTTTCTGCAGCGAGTGCATTGACGGCGGATTGTTCGCAGAGCACCGCAGGGGCAAAGCCGGAAATCTGCCGTTCCAATTGACTAAGCTGCTTGACGAGTACCTCAAGCGGCAGTCCGAGCTGAACAGAATGCCGCATATGCGGTGGGCGTATCAGTTGTTCGGGCGGTATTACAATCCGCACGATCCAAAAAACGAACACCCCGCCTATGATATTCTGGAGCGCGCTTACAATCACCCGGAGCGTGACGCGAAGACCGCCGAGCTGTTCCTTGAGGAGCAGTTGATCGAGTTGGGATTCGGCGCACATCATTTCCCCGATGGGTGCTGCATAGAGCGTTCGGCGTATCGGGAGGCAGTCGCACTTGCCGAAAAAATCATCGCCGAGAACGATATTTCGCGGGAGTTGGCGGACGAGCTTGATTATTACAAGCGGCTTTACTCTGTGTGGTATGAGTGGTTTGACGGCGGAAAGCAGGGCGATTTCGCGGAGAAGTGCCGAGCCGCGTGTCCGGAGTGGGAGGAAATCCCGACATATTATTACAGTTGATAGTTATTGGGGATTATAACTCAAAACAAGTGTTTGGTGATTAGTGCAAATTCAAAACGCGCCTGTCGCCATCTGTCGGCGCAGTCTGGTGCGTTGTAACCAAAAGCAAGCTATCGGCGACCAGTGCAAATTGCGAAAGCGAGCGGCGCGTCACACGTGCAGCGTGTGACGGGTCGCTCGGCTAGTGCAGATGAGCAAAGCTCATCTGCACGTTTCGCAATTTGCCATTAAAATTAAGGAGGCAGTATGAACGTTTTTGAAAAGATGGACCAAGAGTATGCGTATGACGGCGCTTTGGGCGCGGTTTATACGCGCGGGAAGACGGAGTTCCGCGTGTGGAGCCCGAAAGCGGACAGCGTTACGCTGAATCTGTATCGGGATTCGGTTTGTAAAATTCCGTACAGTACGGCGGAGATGAAGTCCGAAAACGGGGTTTGGAAGGTCGAGGTTTCGGGCGATCTGCACGGAGTTTATTATACGTATTCGGTGGATTTCGGCGGGGAAATCTCCGAAACGATTGATATTTACGCGCAGTCTGCGGGAGCAAACGGCAAGCGCGGAATGGTCGTTGATATGAGCCGCGTGAATCCCGAGGGTTGGGAGAATTGCGGTTATGTAACGCTTGAAAGTCCCGTGGACGCGGTTCTGTACGAGCTGCACGTGCGCGATTTTTCGATTGACGGCAGCGGCGGATTCCGTAAGCGCGGGAAGTTCGGCGCGTTCACCGAAAAGGGCGTAAAAAACGCGTTCGGGGACGAAATCGGTCTGGGTTATATCAAGGGACTTGGAGTTACGCATATCCATCTTCTGCCCTCGTTCGATTATGGCTCGGTTGATGAGTCGAGTACAAAGCCGCAGTTCAACTGGGGTTATGATCCGGTGAATTACAATATGCCCGAGGGGAGCTATTCCACGGACGCGGCGGACGGTCTGACGCGCGTGCGCGAGTTCAAGGAGATGGTAAAGTCAGCGCATGAAAGCGGACTTGGCATTGTAATGGACGTGGTGTATAATCACACCTACTCCGCCGATGATTCGCCGTTTAATATGACTGTGCCGGGGTATTATTACCGCCACAACGCGAACGGAACGCTCTCGGACGGTTCCGCGTGCGGAAACGAGTTCGCGAGTGAACGCGCCATGGCACGGAAATTCATCTGCGACAGCCTGTGTATGTGGGCGCGCGAGTATAAGGTTGACGGTTTCCGATTCGACCTGATGGGGCTTTTGGATATCGAAACGCTGAATCTCTGCGCCGAAAAGCTCCGCGAAATCAACCCGAATGTTATCCTTTACGGAGAGGGCTGGACCGGCGGCGACTGCCCGTTGGACGAGGAACTCCGCGCGATGAAGAAAAACGCGCGTGAGCTGCCGAAATTCGCGATGTTCTCCGACGATTTCCGCGATGGGCTTAAAGGCTCTGTGTTTATTGACACGGATTGCGGCTACATCAACGGCGGCGCGGATACGGAATCCGCCGAGCTTGTGAAGTCGCTGATGTGCGGCGGATTGAAAAATCCCGATGTGGAGCGTGACAACAAGGAAATCTGGACGGACGACCCCCGACAAACGGTAAATTACGTGGAGGCACACGACAACCTCGTGTTGTTCGACAAGCTGCACGTATCTTGCCCCGATGAGAACGAGGAAACAATAATCGCGATGGATAAGCTCGCGGCGGCGCTGATTTTCACGGCGCAGGGGATTCCGTTCATTCAGGCGGGGCAGGAGATGCTGCGCTCAAAGCCCCTCCTGAACGGCGGATTTGACGAGAACAGCTACAAATCTCCCGATTCGGTAAATTCCATAAAATGGAACAAGGTCACGGAAAACGCGGAGATCGTGGACTACTATCGCGGACTTATCGCGATTCGTAAGAAGTTCCCACAGCTCAGGCTGCGCGATGCCGATGAGATCCGCGAACGCGTATCGTTCGAGGACATTGACGGCGGAGCGCTTGTGATGCGCGTTGACGATTTGTTTGTGCTTATCAATCCCACCGATAAGAGCGTGACGTATGCCCGCGCGGGCAAATACCGCGTTTTCGCGGACGACAAGCGCGCTTGCGCCGAGGGACTTTACGAGCTTGAGGATGTCCTTACCGCCAAGCCGAAAAGCGTAATCATAGGAACAAGTTGCAATTGACAATTAAGAAGTGGGGCCGGCTAAATTTTTTTATCGAACCAAATTTGTTGTTTACAGAGAATTAAAAAAAGATACTTGAAAAAGAAAAAAAAGAATATGAGAGGAACAGAGCCATAGCAACTCACATCTGT